>JABUFB010000003.1 GCA_013314775.1 Armatimonadota bacterium
CAGCCGGAGCCGCGGGTGCTTCAGCCGGAGCGGCAGGTGCTTCAGCCGGAGCGGCGGGTGCTTCAGCCGGAGCCGCGGGTGCTTCAGCCGGGGCCGCGGGTGCTTCTGCCGGAGCGGCGGGTGCTTCAGCCGGTGCCGCGGGTGCCTCTGCCGGAGCGGCCGGTGCTTCAGCCGGAGCGGCGGGTGCCTCTGCCGGAGCCGCGGGTGCTTCAGCCGGTGCCGCAGCTGCTTCAGCCGGAGCGGCAGGTGCCTCTGCCGGAGCCGCGGGTGCTTCAGCCGGAGCGGCGGGTGCTTCAGCCGGAGCGGCCGGTGCCTCTGCCGGAGCGGCCGGTGCTTCAGCCGGAGCGGCGGGTGCTTCAGCCGGAGCGGCGGGTGCTTCAGCCGGAAGTTCACCGATCACGATGCGTTTGATAAAGGAGTCGGGAGTGAAGTCCTTCTGCGCGAGGGGGAAGGCGTGAACGCGCTTGGTCTGACGATTCTCCAGTTCCACGCTGGCGGTGCTGCAGTGCAGGAGCCAGGTGGGTGTGCCTTCGATCTTGGATCCATCATTGCGCGTCACGGTGATGCGCTCAATGACCCATTTCGGCTGGTCCTCGGAGCCCTGGTTCGCCCAGTCAGCATCCACGATTTTGATATCCCGGGCCGGGATGGTCACGTCACCCTCTGCTGTGGTCAGCCTGAGGGATCCGTACTCCTGGCGCAGGGAGCCCACGCCCGAGCCCAGTACCACACCGAACTCGGCCAGCTTGATGACGCCCGTCAAAGTCTCGCCACTGCGCAGGACGACGGTGCCGCGGAACTCGCCCGCGACTTCCTGGGCGGCTGCGGGGAAGCATCCCCCGATCAGCAATGCCGCGGCCAGAAGAACCATTGTGCGTCTCGTCCGGTCCATGACCTTCACCTCTTCTGCCTCGTACCCCGGATTTTCGGCTCCGGGTCCGAAGCGGGCGCATCCCTGGGGAGCGCCGGGTGTGTTCACTCGCGACTTCGGCGCGCCCGGGCTTCCAGCGTCTCCGCGAAAGCTTCCAGGCGCAACCGGTTCTGCGCATTCACCGGTCCCGGTCGGTCGCCCTCAATCTCAAGCACCGGTGCCTTCAGATACTGCTTCAGGAGCAGACCCTGAATCTGCCGGAAGCAGAAGGTCTGCGTGTAATGCACGATGCCGTCGATGTTGCGGCGGTCGATCTCCCGGTTGATGTCTTCGATTCGTCCAAAGACATCGTAGGGGTAGGTGTATCTCAAGTACTGCTCGATCAGGTCGCAGTTCTCGCACTGGCACATGGAGAACTGGCGCTGCATTTCATTGTAGACCACCTGCACGCCCAGGCCTTCCAGCACCTGATAGAAGTCCCCAATGATCGTCGGGACACCGATGACCCCGATACGCAGGCGGGACTTTGCGGGTGTTCTCCGGCGTGCTTCGCTGAGCAGGTTCGCCACCTGCGTGGCGAAGCCCTTCACGTCTGAGCAAAAATCCGTGGCGCTCACAAGGTAATAATGATTCTCGAAACCCGACACCACACCCTCCTGCCAGGTGAGACGATCCAGCTCCGCGAGTTGCCGCCGCAGGGGCTCCAGTTCACGGCGCACTGTTTCGGCCTGCTCGAGGGTGGTGCCGAAATGCTCAGCCATCCGCGCCAACTGTCCGGCCAGCAGTTCCCGGTTGCGTTCCGAGGGGTACGCAAAGGGGTATACCTTCACGCCGCGCACCCGGAGGGTCTCCATCATCGCGTGGGTCTGGCTGCAGTCGCCCTGAGTCACCGCGATGATCTCCTCCATGCCCCGGGCGAGCGTGGTGGCATAGATGCCCTTGATCCAGGCGCATGTGTTGCGCGGGTAGCCTTCGCGCTCGGCCGACGCCACCAGGCCAGGGCTGTCGGGGTCGGAGATGAAGATGTTATTGAGGTCCACCGGCACGATATTCGCGGCCAGAAGTATCTCCACCGGAATTGTTGTCGTGAACCCGACCACGCGCGGCATCAGCGAACTCCCATGACACGGTGGCACTGTGGGATGATGCGCACGTCCCGCAGGTGCTGCCGTGCGATCTCATACAGCCGGTGCAGCTTCGTTTCCGTGGGCGCACCATATTCCGCTGCCAACTGGGTAACGGGCTGGAGCACCAGTGGCGCGCTGATTTTCTTCTCTTTGAGCAAGGCCGCGGCGCGTTGCAGTTCCCGGTCAGGAGTGGACTCCAGGACAACGGCTTTCACCGCGACGCACTTGTCGCCGGCGATCTGCGCACTGCGCACGAAAAGGTCCTCCGGCACAGGATGCCGCAGCGTGGAGGGGAGCTTGTAGTCCAGTGAGATGAAGTCCAGCTGGTCCACGACTTCCTGGAGCGCGTCCGGCAGGTGCCCCGCGGATTCCAGCCACACCTGCAGGCCTGCGGCGTGCAGTTCGCGGGCAAGCTCCGAGACGAACCGGGGGTACAGGAGGGGTTCTCCGCCGGTAATCGCCACGGAATGGGTGTGTTCCGCGGGCTTGGCGAGACGGCGCACGTGAGCGGCGACCTGGCCTGCAGTTGTCGGACTGTCGATCTCCATCCACCCATCCAGGCCCGGCTCCGACTGGACGCGGCAGGTGCCCGCCAGTTCCCGCGCCGCCGGGGTATCGCAGTAGACGCAGGTCAGGTCGCAGCCTCGCAGGCGCACGAACACCTGGCGTACCCCAACCAGCGGGCCCTCTCCCTGAAAGGAGCTGAAGATCTCTGCCAGCGGTGCGCGGGTCACGGCACCGGCCTCACTTTGCAGCGGGCAGCGTCGATGGTTTCGAGTTCCCTCGCGAAAGCCGTCATCAAGCGCCGGGCGAACTGTTCCGGGTCAACACCCAGCTCGGCAAGACCCACCGCCGGAACAGGGGCGCCAGCGGGGTCGATATTGAGCGCGAAGTGGATCAGGCTGGAGACCGGAGAAACGGTTGCGATTGAGACCGACAGCTTGCGCTCGCCCACATACAGGTCGTCGCCCTCCCTGTGCAGCTTTTCGACGTGAGCCAACTGTTCGGCGGCGATAGCCACGAGAAGGCGCTGACGCAGGATGGCTTTGGGCAGGTCGGGGTCGAAGAACTCACACAGGAAGTGGAGCATCTCTCGAGCCTCAATGCCCACGCCGCGGGCTACGTCGGCCTTATCCACCATCTCCGATAGTTCGACGCGGCATGGCCCGCAGAATCCGACGCAGGCATCACCGCGCAGATCGAAAGTGTCCAGTATCCAGTGGGAGCGCAGCTCTCGACCTGTGTAAGCGACAGGGACGGTGGCGAAGTGGGTCTGCATGGCTTGGGAGCTCCAATTCCAGGTGAGGGAATGAGGCCACCGGAAACAGGACCGACCGGCACACAGGCCGGCCGGTCGGAGTACTCAGGCTGGAGTGCGCCGGGTTACTTGCCCTTCCGGGCCGCCTTATAACGCATGTACTCCAGCGCCACCTGGGTGGCCGGGAGATCGCAGACCGTGGCGATCCGGTCGAATGCGCGGTTGAGCCCCATGATGGTATCATGCTCAGCATCCGGGTCCTGTTGGCGCACTTTGGTCTCGGTCTCGTAGACCATGGGTAATGCCTTCACGAAAAGTTGGGCCTGGGAGGTGGCGTAGCGCCGGGCCTCGGTGCTGGCGAAAAGCGCCTGCAGATCGGCATTGAGCTGGGCCCAGCCGCGCGTGCTGGCGCTGTGGGCTCTTTGCTGCGCGAGAGCCTCCTGGGTGGCCCGTTCACGCTGAGCTTCGCGCTCCTTGGTGCGCTCCCACGCGTCCACGGTTGCCCCTTCAATGCAGCGGATGTCCAGGCGTTTGCCGGTCTTCGCCTGGAGAACCTGCTGCACCTGGGACTTGTTCACGCGGGTCTCAACATAGCTCGCATGGCGCATGTCCTTTGGGTCGAAGCCCAGGATCAGCGTATCGCCCTCGATGACCAGAGGCACGGCGGCCTCCACGGCTTCCCAGAGGGTCCTTGTAGTACCGGGCAGACGGCGGACGCCCATGTCGACGTCTTTCCACAGCGCCTTGAGATCGATCTCATCTGGCATTTGCGCGAACCTCCGCAGCGCCCGGTTCCGGCACTGGCCGGTATGGCGCGCGTTGACTTTCCCGACGGGCTTCTGTAGGCTAATAACATCCCTGATTGCGCTCGCATTATAGCACAGGGATTCTTGGCATGCAAACCACACTACGATGCCTCGGAGGCCGTCCTTGGACCGCCAGCCAGCCCCAATCCTGAGTATCGAGAACCCCACCAAGATCATCGCCACTATCGGCCCGGCCAGCAGTGGCGAAACCGTCCTGCGCGGTCTGGTGCACGCCGGCGCCGACATGATGCGCCTCAATTTCTCCCACGGGACCCACGAGACCCACGAGGAGATCTTCCGCCGGATCCGCACCATCGAACAGGAGACCGGGCGTTTCCTGGGAGTCATCGCCGATCTGCAGGGGCCGAAGATTCGTACCGGGTTGCTCGAAGGCGGCGGCCCGGTGTTGCTGGAAGCCGGCCAGACACTCACCATCACGACGGAAGAACTCGCCGGTAACGCTTCCCGCGTGAGCACCACCTACAAGTCTCTGCCCGACGACGTGCAGCCCGGTGACCGAATCCTCATGGATGACGGGCTTCTGGAACTGAGGGTCTGCGAGGTCCGGCAGACCGAGGTCCTCTGCGAAGTCGTGGTGGGCGGATTCCTGGGGGAGCACAAGGGCATCAATTTGCCCGGCGTGCAGGTGAGCAGCCCCGCCCTCACTTCCAAGGACCGCGCCGACCTGGAGTTCGCTGTGGCCCTGGGAGTCGACTACATCGCGGTGAGTTTCGTGCGGTCGGCGGTGGATGTGGGGGTAGCGCGGGATGCCATCGCGGCCCTGGGAAGCGACGTTCCGGTAATCGCCAAGCTGGAGAAGCCCGAGGCCATCGATGAGCTCGGGGCCATCATCGACGCCGCCGACGCAATCATGGTGGCTCGTGGTGACCTGGGTGTGGAACTATCCCCCGAGAAGGTGCCGATGATCCAGAAGCGCGTCATCCGCGAGTGCGCCCGACGTAGAAAGCCGGTTATCACCGCCACGCAGATGCTCGATTCCATGCGCGAGCACCCGCGCCCGACACGCGCGGAAGCATCTGACGTGGCCAATGCCATCCTGGACGGCACTGACGCCGTGATGCTGTCGGGGGAGACTGCGGTGGGTCAGTATCCGGTGGAGTCAGTGGCGATGATGCGCCGGATCGCTCAGTCCGCTGAAGAGGAGCTGTTCCTGGGCAGCCACCTGCGACTGGCCAGCGCATCCGACGAACCCTTGAGCTTCGCAGACGCCTTGAGTCGGGCGGCTGCGCAGGTTGCAGAGAATCTGGATACCAAGGCGATCGTGGCTTTCACCCAGTCCGGTTCCAGCGCGCGGCTCGCGTCCCAGTGCCGCCCGAGGGTGCCGGTGCTCGCGGCCACGCCGCTTCCGGGAACTGCGCGGCGGTGCGCTCTGTACTGGGGTGTGCGATCGACGCTCATAGAACCGGTGCAGGATACCGATGAAATGCTGGAAGGCATTGAGCGGCGAATCCGCGAAATGAATATAGCAAAGGCCGGGGACGTGATCGTGGTCACCGCCGGTACACCCATCGGCCGCCGCGGCACCACCAACATGATGAAGCTGCAGGTGATTCACTGACCCGATCTGATGCGGGGTGGGCTCGGGCAGGCGCCGGGTGCTTGCGCCGTCCGGCAGGCTGAGCCCCGGACATGGACACCGGCGCCGGGGCCCGCGTCCATGGAACAGGAGCGTACTCCGGTTCAGTTCCAGACAATGCAGGAACCCTCTGCGTCAAGCCGACAGTTGACGCCTAACCTGCCGCAAAGGGAATGGTGCAAGATGCAGATGGAGGACACCCTCAAGCGCATTCACACGTGCGGAGTGGTGGCGGTAGTTCGCGGCATAGGCGCTGAGGCGCTTACCCGGACTTTGGATGCCCTCTTCGCCGCGGGCGTGGACTGCGTTGAGATCGCCATGTCGGTCCACGGCGCTCTCAAAGATATCAGCCGCTTGAAAGAGCATTGGGCGGACCAGATGATCATCGGGGCCGGAGAAGTCTTGAATGGTGAGATGGCGACCCTCGCCGACGCGGCCCAGGCAGACTTCTGCAGCGGGATCGGCGCCAGCCCCAACATGGTGCGGGCCTCGATCGAGCACGACTTGCTGCCAATTCCCGGAGCACTGACCCCCACCGAGATTCAGGTGGCCTGGCATGCGGGGGCAAGCATCGTCAAACTTTTCCCCGCCGAAATGCTGAATGCAGAATATGTCAGCACCGTCCGGCGGGTGTTGCCGCGGGTCGAAGTCATGCCTTCAGGAGGCATTTCCGCCGACAATGCAGCAGCATTCGTGCGCGCGGGAGCTTTCGCGGTGGGCGCCGGACGCAATGTGGTAGACCCGGCCCTTGTCGAAGCGGGACATTTCGACGAAGTGACCCGTCGTGCCAGGGAGATTCGGCAGGCGGTACTGGCTGCCCGGGAATGAACCCGGGAAGCTTTCGACCGTCCCAAGAACAGTAGAGGAAAACGCCGGACTGATGCCGGGAAAAGAAAGGACAGGGAAGATTCGCACCGAAACAGGACCGGCGCTACTGCGAAACCGAAATCGATGAAGCTATGAACCGAAGCCTCCTGACAATCTGCCTGTCCCTGATTCCGGCCGTGGGCGCACTGGCCGACCCCACGGCGGTCTATGTGTCCATTGCCGGTCGCCCCGCAAACATCGACCCTCCCGCCGTCGTGGTCTCCGATCATCTCATGCTTCCCGCCGGGTTCCTGTCCGGACATCTGGGCATCGCGGTCACCACAGGTTCTGCCGCGGGCTCGTGGCGCCTGGAAGCCTTCGGTCATGTACTGCAGGTGTTCAAAGGCCGCCAGCAGTTTGTGCTGGACAACACAGCCATGAGCGCGGCCCATCCCGCAGTGGTCATCGACGGCCGGCTCTACGTGCCGGTGGAGATGATCAGCCGCAGTTTCGGGATCATCTGGGGTCGCCGAGAGGGGAACAAGGGGTTCGATCTTCTCCCGCCGGGCGCGGTGGTGCAGGATGTGCGCGGCGGCGCGCATCAGGACTACTATCGACTGGTGTTCGACATGTCCCGGCCGTCGCCATACTGGCAGGCGAAATCCAATGGAGAATTGATCATCGACATCCCGCCGCCTGAGGTCCTTCCCCCCGACTGGGGCGCCCTGCGATTGTTCACCTTCGAGGACCCGCTGAAGCCGAAAGTCACCGCGAAGCGCACGGACGACAACTGGACGCGGCTCACGGTGAGCTTCGATAATGGAGGCCAGCCGTCGCTGATCTCCCTGGGCAACCCCAGCCGAATCATCGCCGACATTCCGCGGCTCAAGCCTTTGAACGCCACGCCGGTGGAGCCTGTGGAGCCCCTGCCGAAGAAGTCCCCCGCGCTGCCGCCGAAGGTTGCCACGCCCTGGACGGTCCGCCATTTCAGCACAGCGCGCGGGCTGGTGCGGGTGTTCGTGCTAATCGCATCCCCGACTGCTGTCCGTCCGGCAATGGCCGGGCCCACCATCCGCACCCTGGCGACGGTGAGCAAGATGGCTGCCCGAGCAAGCGCTCCGGCGGCGATCAACGGCGGGCATTTCGACAAGAGCGGCGCGCCCCTTGGCATGCTGGTGATCGACGGCGAGATGATCAAGCACCCCATGCGGAATCGCACAGCTCTTGGGCTGACGTACGACGGGAAGGCAATCATCGGCCACCAGCGGTTCGAGGGCAGCCTGCGCATTGAGGGTCTGCCGAAGCTGGACCTGGGCGGGATCAATGCCAGCCACTGGGCCCTTGCGCGGCCCATGGTCTACACGCGCCGCTGGGGCAATGCCGTGGAGGGAGCCGGCAACAAGGTGCGGCTGGTGATCTCGGGCGACGGTGTCGTCACCCGGGTTGAGAAAACCGGCCTTCCCGTGGGCATTCCGGGGGACGGGTATGTGATCTCGGCCGGAGGCGAAGCGGGTGTCATATTGGCCAATGTGGTCCCGGGCACACGGGCTTCGGTGCACCTGGACGCGGTCCCGCACTGGCCCAATCTCAGGCACGCTGTCGGCGCGGGCCCCCAACTGGTGCGCGACGGGGAGCGCGAGATGACCCACGAGGAGGAATTGTTCCGGCTGGGACCCGGAAGGCCATGCCCGCGCTCGGCCGTAGGGATTGACGCCGACGGGAACCTCATGTTCGTGGCTGCCGAGGCGAACGTCGCCAAAGGCCTGACCTTGTGGGAACTGTCCAGCGTCATGTGGAAGCTGGGCTGCCGCGATGCCATGGCGCTGGATGGCGGAGGTTCAACCACCGTGTTCTTCAAGGGCCGGGTCTCAAACCATCCCACGGACGGGGCACAGCGTCCGGTCTCAAATGCGATCCTCATCTACGGGATTCCGTGAGGGCTGGTGAGGGTTTCTGCCGGGGGGCTCTGCCGTCTGGAGGGGCCGCATGGGAAAGCCCGTTGGTACGAGGCGTCGAGACCCATCCGGCCCGGCCTTTGCCTTTCCCCAAACACGCTGAAGGGTTTCCTCTGCCTGTCGCGAAACGTTCCCCGATCATGCGCTGCCTTCTGCTCTGCACCTGCGTCTGTATCGCCGTCGCCTGCACCGCCGAGCCCTACTCGGGGATTGTAGACTACCTGTCTCCGGTGGACGGTTCACGGCAGGCCTACGGCATTTACGTCCCCGACCGCGAGGCTCCCGAAGGCGGCTACCCGGTTGTGCTCCATGCCCACGGTTACGGCTGGTCGGTGAGCGCCGGCTTCTCCCAGTGGCAGAAGGACTGGGCCGATGCCCACGGCTGGATTCTCGTACAACTCAATGCCCGCGGGCCCAATTTCTACTGGGGCATCGGCGATATCGCCACGCGGGAAGTCATCGACGATCTGGCCACACGCTTCGGTGCAGACCGCAGCCGCATCTACATCACCGGCGGCTCCATGGGCGGGACGGGAGCCTTCCGACAGGGCGTGGTGCACCCGGACTACATCGCTTCCGCAGCAGGGGTGGACGGCTGGACGCATTACGGTGAATGGCACTGGCACTGGTATGCCCGCAAGGACCAGCGCGACGAGATCGAGGAGTTCCGCCGGCCCCTGTTGGAAGCGTCTTCGCCCTTCTTCCTGGCCGAACGCGCACTGTGGGGGGATGTGCATGTTATCGCCGATGGGCGCGACGATGTGGTCTATCCGTGGCAGGGGATCGATCTTGCGAACCGTCTGCTGGACCTGGGCATCGATAAGCCGGGGCTGTACTCCTCCGGCCTCACCCTCAACTATGACAAGGGCCACGGCGGCGGCTACAACCTCGAATGGATTTACAATTACTTCCTCGGGAAAACAACTGCGGAGAATCCCGCGCACTTTGTGGTCTCCACCACCGTGCTGGCCCACGGAGAGCTTTACTGGGCGCGCATGGAGCGGCAGGCAGTTCCCGGGGACAAGTCGCTCCTGGAATGCTGGACCGACAAGCAGCCCGAGTGCGAGGTAGTGGCGGCCCTGGGGGGCCTGCGCAGCCTGGACGCGTCAACCGCCTGGGCGCCGGACCTCGGCTCAACCGGCCGCCTGCCCAATGTTCCAAGCAGTCGTGAGTATACAGACACGCCGGTGGGCGTGGTGAATGTCTCCACGGTGAACCTGGACGCCTTCAGCCTGAACCTCCACGGGTCCGACATCCGCGAACTGCGGCGCGTTGCGGTGTTCGCCGACGGAATCCCTTGCTATCTCGGCCCCGTGGACATCGTGCGCTTTGAGGCGGTGCGCGACGACCTGGGGCGACTCACCGGCTGGCTGGCGATACCGGGCGATCCGTCGAGCCTCGCGGAGGTGGACGGTCTGCCGGTCAAGTCGCCCGAAATCTGCGGGCCGCTGGGGCATGCCTTCGTGACGCCGTATGTCGTCTGTTACGGCACCGCGGGACCGGACGAAGACGTGGCCGTTCACCGCGCCGAAGCCGAGGCCTTCTGTAGAGGCTGGAACGACTTCATGGTCCACGGGCCGGGCTTGACGGCGATACCCGAAGACGATCTGTCGCCCGAAGACCTGCAGGCGCGCAATGTCATCGTCTACGGCACGCTGGACACCAGCCGTCTCCTGCAGCGCGCGCACTCGGTCTGGCCGCTGCCAGTGCAGGTGCGGGCGGATTCGGTGCTTGTGACCGACCCGCTCACCGGCGACCGCGAGTATCGCGGCCGGAAGTACGGGGTGTTCGCGGTCTACCCCAACCCCCTGAACCAGGGCAAGACCTACCTTGCGATCTGCAAGGGCCGCTTCGCGACCCAGCCCGGAGGCAAGGACCTGCGCGGGCTGGAGTTCGACCTGGAGAAACTGTACTGGGGTTACTCGGATTACGTGGTCTTCAACACCGACGAGGCGGACCTGCCTTTCGTGCGCAATGTCAACAACAAGCCGCCTGTGACCTGCTATGAGGCGGGGTACTTCGTGGAAGCGGGGTACTTCGACCAGGACTGGCAGCCGGACCGGTACGTGACGCTGGATCGTGTGCGCGCCGCGAAGCCCGCCGGTGCGCGGCTGGTTCACGTGGCCGATGTGACCGTGAGTCAGACCCGACGCTCCATCCCCGCCATGGTGACCAATGAGGGCGATGCGGCCGACCCTCCACGCAGCGACTTGCCCTCACCAGTCTGGACCGCCGCGGTGAGGATCGTGGACGCTTCGGGCAAGGCAGTGCGTCAGGCCAGGGTGACCGGCGAGTGGGTCGGAGTGGATGGGGACTGCATGTCGCGGGTCAGCCTGAGCGACGGAGTCGCCTGGTTCCCGTACCCGGGTTCACCTGCCGACGGTGTCACACCGCGCTTTCGGGTGCTGAATGTGATGGCCACCGGCGCGGCGTATGACTTTGAGGCGGATTGCCTTGGGGGAAGCTCCTGGGTATCGGAGAACGGACTGCTCGCGCTGCGACCCGATCCCCCGCGCCGGTCGGTGGATCCGGAGGCCGTGTTCACGGTACGCGCGCAGGCGGCTAATCTCGGCAAGGAACCCGCCCGGGTTCGGCTTCAGTTCGTCCCACCCCACGGCGAAATCGTTGGCCCGCCGGCGGAAGCGACCCTCGGACCCGGCGAGCAGCGGGTCCTGTCGCTGCGCTGGCGGCCGGACCCGAGGGCGCCGTCCGGAATGCAGAGCGGAGTTCTTCAGTTGCTGTCGGACAGGTCGTCCGTCGCGAGGCCGGTTCGGCTGCGATTCCCGGGCCGTCCGAGCATCCACGCGCGCATCGGTGAGATCAAGGCCACGGATATCATCGCGGGCCAGACGGTGGAGATCAAGGCGCCTGTGGTGAACATCGACCCGGACAGCCCTGTGCGGGTGACGGTGGCGTGCAGCATCGTCCAGGCAGGTGTGCGCTTCCCCGCTGCGGAACTGGAGATCGAGCCGGGCAAGAGTGCCGAGGCCGTCTGGCGCGGGCCTGAGGGCGAGAGACTTGAGCCCGGGCGCTACATCGCGCGCATCAGTATTCTTGGCGCGCCCTTGCTGTCCGAGACGATCGAGTTTGGAGTGCGGCCGGCCGCTCCTTAGCAACGGCGGACGGCGGCGGGCGAGACGCCTGCTCCACGCGGCTGAGTGAAAACGGCCGGCGCGATGCGCGGGCCGCTGTGAAACGAGGTACTCGTCATGAAGCGCTGCACCCTGTGTCTGATCGCGCTGGTCCTGATCGGAACAGCCTTCGCCCAGCAGGTCCCGCTCCTGCGCCAGGCGCCCATTGAGGACCTGTCCGTCACCCTTTACGCGGACTCGGACCGCGCAATGGTCCAGGAGACCTGCCAGGTCCTCCTGCCCGCCGGGGAGAGCGAAGTGCGGTTCCAGTGGACCGACGCGGATGTGGATGTGGGCGCCATCAGTCTGCGGTCCGCCCAGCCCGTGGTCGTGGGCGGCGTGCGCCAGCCCGCAGGCACCTCGAAGACCTTCGCCTGGCCGGTGCGCGTGGATCAGGCAGGCGAGTACCGCTTCGTGGCCTCGTATTTCGTCCGGAGCATCAAGTGGAGCGCCACTTACCGCCTGAGCTTCGATGCCGAAGCGGGCACGGCGGCGCTGGTCGGACAATTGCATCTCACCAATGCCGGCAAGCTCCCCCTGCGCGGAGTGGATGTCTCCTTGTGTGTAGCGCCCTCGGGTGTGCTGGGGAGGATGGAGTCCGCCGAAGCCGGTGGCGTGCTGCCGACCCTGGCGCGGCTTGAAGACTTCACGCTGGAGCCCGGCTGGCAGCGCCGGGTCAGTTTCATCCGGGCCCGGGACCTGCCGGCGCGGGTGGTCTACCGTGCAGAGCCTGAATCCCAGGGCCAGAAGGTGCGCCGCTTCCTGATCGTTGATATGAAAGACCTCGGCCTGCCCACCGCTCTGCCCAAGGGCCACCTGGAGGTCTCCGAGCGCGTCGGCCTGGACCTGGTGCCAGTGGCCGCGGGTGATCTCGTGCAGGCCCAGGACAAGGATACCGAGATACTGCTGGGCGACGAGCCCAACGTGATCTTCGAGCGCAAGATACTCAAGCGCGGCAAGAATATGCTGGAGTTCGATCGCCTGGGCCGGGTGTCCGGCTACGACACGACGGAGGAAGTCAGCGACCTTCTCCGCAACCGGCGCGCTTCCGCGATCAGGGTGGAATTGATCGAGGGCATTGGCGGCAAGTGGGATTTCACGAGCCCTGATGCGCCGACGCTAAAGGAAGCCAACCTGCTGAAGTGGGAGTTCGAACTGCCGGCGGGCAAGGCGCGGGAGATCCGGTTCACCATCACCCGGCACACCGGCACCCGGGCCGACTGATCGCGGCACCGTCCGGAGTGCTCGGGTTCCGGACGCGAGAGCCCGGGACCGCATGCGTTGGGCATAGCACCGAACCCGGGTACGGCTCGCCTTCGGATGCCAGTCCCCCGATGCTCGCCGCGCAGCAGGCCGGGCCCCGGCGCATGCCTTGCGCAGGTCGTCGGGACCCGCCCGGACAGGTCCGAGCAGGCGACGACCATCCGGATGGGTGTGGAGCCGGCGACCCGCCCTCTTTTCCCTGCATCCTCGCCTTGACACGCGGAGGCCCGAGGGTTTCTACTTGGGGGCGCCGCGCCATCTCCATTGCCGGGCACCCGATTGCCGATGGCTTTCCTGCGAAATGTCCGAAAGGGGTTCATGTACCTGCGGAGGGACTGGTCACCGTCGCCCGAAGACCTCGCGCTGCTTGAGCGATATCTCACCCCCGAGGAGCGCGAACTGTTCGAACGCATGGACCCGCCGGACCAGCAACATTCCTTCAAGGTAGCGAACCTCTGCGCCCGGTCGCTGGACAACTTCCCCGATGCCAACCGCGACGCGATCATGAAGGCCGCGCTGCTGCATGATGTGGGCAAGATCGGGGCGAATCTGGACCTGGGTTTCCGCACCTGCTGGGTGCTGTCGCATAAGCTGGCCCCGTGGCTCATGGACTGGCTGTCACTGCATAGCGAGCACGCCCGGCCGGGCACCTTCCGGCACAAGATGTGGCTTCAGCGCACCCACGCCCATTCCGGCGCTCAGGTCCTGCGGGAGATGGGTGTTGCCGAAACGGTCTGCAGACTGGTGGAGGCGACCGCAACGCGCCGCGAGCCCGGAGACCCGCTTGACTGGCGGATCATCAAGGCCGCCGACGGCGACGTGGTACTGGCGCCGGGGGATGAAACGAGGTAGACTCCGCGCGGGCGGTCCGAGACTTGCCCGAGCCACTGTTGAGAGTTGATGGTTTTGCGACCTGCGTGGATGGAAGTTGAGCTGGACGCCATCGCGTCCAATTGCGAACTCGTCAGGCGACATGTTGGCGCAGACAAGAGCATCATCGCAGTGGTGAAAGCCAATGGCTACGGCCACGGCGCCGTGCCCGTTGCCCGGCGCCTGGTGGAGTGCGGCGCCCAACTGCTGGCGGTGGCCTTGCTGCAGGAAGCCGTCGAGCTGCGGGATGCAGGCATTGACTCTCCGATCCTGGTTCTCGGCGCGCCGGATTGCTCCGAGGCTGAGGGTTTCGTGGAGTACGGCGTGCAGCCGCCCATCACCAATGCGGAATTCGCGCGGGCATTGTCGGAAGCGGGCGCGAAGCTGGGTTGTGATGCCGTCCCGTGCCAGGTGAAGATCGATTCGGGCATGGGCCGCCAGGGCGTGCGGGCCGATGAGGCGGCGGAAATCGGGCTGCTGATCCGAGAGCTTGGCAATCTCGATGTGCGCGGGGTCTTCAGCCATTTCGCCAGCGCTGGGAGCGACCCGGAGTTCACCCGCCGCCAGACGGACACCTCTATCGAAGCGATGCAGACATTCACAAACGCTCTGGGTAAGCCGGTTGCATTGCGGCATCTTGCAAACAGCGGCGGCGTATCGCGTTGCCCGGAGTCATGGCTGGATGGCGTGCGGCCCGGGGCGATTCTATATGGGATCACGCCACCCGACAGCAGCGAGGGCCTGCCCGGAACGCGCCAGGCGATGACGCTGAAGGCCCGAATCGTCTGCCTGAAGCGGCTCCAGCGGGGGGAGACGGTTGGCTACGGGCGCACCTACACCGCGCAGGATAACGCCCGAGTGGCGATCCTGCCCATTGGCTATGCAGACGGCTATCCGCGGAGTCTGTCCAACAACGCGGATGTGCTGGTGGGCGGGAGGCGCTGCCCGATTCTGGGGCGCGTGTCCATGGATGCGATTGTGGTGGATGTCACGGCTGTGCCGCAGGCGCGGATGGGCGACGAGGCTGTCTTGATTGGAGCGCAAGGTGAGGAGTTCATCAGTGTGGATGAACTGGCGCGGCGGGCGGATACCATCGTGCAGGAGATTGCGGCGCGGATGAGTGCGCGGCTGCCGAGGGTGTATAGCGAGTAAGGTGAGACGGCTGCCTCACCCCCTCGGTCCGCCTTTCCTTCTCGGCGACCGCAGGCGGTCGCATCGCTCAGGATGACGGGGAGGGGAACGGCTGTCGGGCGAGACGCCCGACCCACGCGGACAGACCACGCGCAGGCCGACCGTCCCGGTCGGCATCACGACGGTGCGCAACCCGATGGGCCTTTCCGTCCGGAGGACGGTCGGCCGCAGGCCCGTAGACCCGTGCTTCAGCGCGGGGCCGACTGGCGGCGCGGTGTGCCACCCTCCTCCTCTTTCCGTCCGGAGGACGGTCGGCCGCAGGCCTGTAGACCCGTGCTTCAGCGCGGGGCCGACTGGCGGCCGGTGTGCCACCCTCCTCCTCTTTCCGTCCGGAGGACGGTCGGCCGCAGGCCTGTAGACCCGTGCTTCAGCGCGGGGCCGACTGGCGGCGTGGTGTGCCACCCTCCTCCTCTTTCCGTCCGGAGGACGGTCGGCTGCAGGCCCGTAGACCCGTGCTTCAGCGCGGGGCCGGGGAGAACAGTGGAGGCCGACGACAATGCCCCTTGCGGATGAGATGCTCTCTCAGGAAGCCCTTGCGGTGGCGGGAGTCTCGCGCCACGGGCGCGGTTTCGGATTCCAGGTCTGGAAGCACTTGCAGGCGAAGGGTATCCGGGCGTACGCCATCAACCCGAAAGCCGCCGACATACTGGGCGAACCCGCATACGCCTCTGTTGCCGACCTGCCCGAGCCGGTGGGAGGAGTTATCACCGTGACGCCGCCCGCCTCGACAGTGCAGATTGTGCGTGATTGCATCGAGGCAGGCATCACCCGGGTCTGGATGCAGCCGGGCTCCGAATGTGACGAGGCGGTGGAACTCGCCGAAGCCAACGGGATCCAGGTCTCCACCGGCGCCTGCATGCTGCTCCTGTGAAGATCGCGGTCCGGCACGGTCCGGGCCAACTGGAGGACATCGCCGCATGGACTTCGAGCGTACCGTGACCGTTCAGGCGCCCGCGACCACGGCCAATCTCGGCCCGGGGTTCGACTGCCTGGGCATGGCGCTGGACTTCTGCAACACCGTGGAACTGGGCCTGGCGGAAAAGACGCGGGTTGAGATCACGGGCTTCGGCGCCGATACTCTCCCGACAGACGGCCGGAACCTGGTCCTGCGCAGCGCCGAGAAACTGGCGGCTTTCGTAGGCCGCCGTGTTCCGGGCTGGCGGCTGAAGCAGCATAACGAAATCCACCTCGCGAGAGGCATGGGCAGCAGCAGTTCGGCCATTGTCGCGGGGCTCGTGGCGGCCAATGCGCTGCTGGAGGCCGGGCTGGGCGACCGGGAGATTCTCGACCTCGCGGTGGAGATCGAGGGGCATCCGGACAATGTGGCCCCGGCGCTGCTGGGCGGGTTGACGGTCTGCTGCACGGACGACGAGGGCCTGGGCGTGGCGCGCTTCGAACCACCGCCCGGGCTGCTCGGATGCCTGGCGATCCCGGACTACGAGGTGAGCACCGAGGCGGCGCGGAAGGTGATGCCCCAGACCATCTCCCACGCCGACGGGGTGTTCAACACCTGCCACGCGGCGGCGGTGCTGGCGGCGCTTGTGTCGGGGGACATGGAGCTATTGGGACAGGCGATGAAAGACCGCCTGCACGAGCCGTACCGGGCGCCGCTGGTGAAAGGCATGCAGCAATGCACCCGTGCCGCCCGGGAAGCGGGGGCATATGCCACCGCCCTGAGCGGCTCGGGGCCGACGGTAATCGCCTTCGCGGGGGACAATGCGGAGCAGGTCCTCGCCGCAATGCTGGACGCACTGAGGGCAGAAGGCGTGAGGTGTGAAGGGCGAGTGGCGGGGCTGTCGGCGGAAGGTGCGCGGGTTCAGGATGAGAGGAGCAAAGCGTGAGGCAGAGGCGGTTGCCTTGGGGCCAGATGCGAGGCGTCATCGCCGTCCTGATGACGGGGTTCCGCACGCCACAGAGAGCAACGGCAGGCGCAAGCAATCATCCATACACGCTGGAGAAGAATGATGTCTGACAAGATCAATGTCGAACAACTCCATGCCGCCATCGAGGCCGATACCGATCTGGCCCGTGAGTGGCTCATGCAGATGATCCGCTACCCCAGCACTCAGGGCCATGAGCAGGAGATGGTGGCCTACACCAAGGGCCTGCTGGATGAACTCGGGATCCCCGCCGAACTCAGGGAAATCCCCGATTCTATCATGGATGACCCCCTGTACAATCATAACGAGAACGAGTGCTCCTATGAGGGGCGCTACAATATCGTGAGCGTGCAGGGCGGAAATCGTGACGGCCGCAGTCTCATCGTTAACACCCACATGGACGTGGTGCCCGGCGATGACTGGGGCGGCTATGAACCGAAGTGGGACGGCGAGTTCGTCACCGGCCGGGGCGCCATGGACTGCAAGGGCGACGTGGTCATGATCCTGCTGGCCCTCAAGGCGCTCAAGGCCCAGGGTTACGAGCCCGCCGGGAAACTGGAAGTCCATCTCGTTCTGGAGGAGGAGCCCGGCGGCAATGGGGCGCTGTCCCTGATCCGCCAGGGCGTCGAGGCTGATGCGTGCATCGTCTGCGAGGCCTCGGACATGAATGTCTTCCCCGCGAACCGCGGCGCGGTCTGGTTCCGGGCGAAGACCACCGGTATCTCCACCCACATGGGCCGGCGGCATGAGGGCGTCAATGCCATCGAGAAGATGATGGAAGCGATCCGCTGGATGCTGGTGTACGAAGAGGAGCTCATTGCCCAGAGCAAGGGCAACCCGTTGTTCGACCGCTACGAGAACCCGGTACAGGTCTGCATTGGCATGATCCACGCCGGGCAGTGGCCATCCAAGGTCCCCGATGAATGCGTCGTCGAAGGCGGTGTGGGTTTTCTGCCGAACAAGACACTGGATCAGGTGCGTGCGGAGTTCGAAGCGGCCATCATGCGCACCGATGACGAATGGCTCAAGGAGCATTTTGAGATCTCTTATCCGAAGCTGAAGAAGGACGCGTACGAGATCGACCCGAAACACCCGGTGGTCACGACCATGCACGAGGCGGCGCTGGGCGTGGGGCTGAAGAGCGAGGTCTTCGGCTGGAACGTAAGCTGTGACGCCGCGCTCTATGCCAAGGTCGCGGGTATCCCGACCATTGTCTTCGGGCCGTCGGACATTCGCGAGGCTCACGGGCAGGGCGAGAAGGTGCGGCTGGCGGATATCATCAGCGCCTCCAAAGCACTGGCGGTGGCGATTGCGAACTGGTGTGGTTAGCCGCACCAAGGAAAGGGAGTGGCGATGTGGATCTCTGGAGGGGGATGCTTGTTCTGGCGATGCTTGCGCTCATCCCTGCGGCATGGGTGATGGCGCAGGAGGCAGGTGAGGCTCCGGCAGTTAGCGAAACCCACGCGGAAGATGCGCACGAGCACGCAGAGGAAGCCGCCGGGTCCCACGAAGGAGCAGGGGAGTACGAGGAAGAGGAGGAGCATGAGGAACACGGCGGGCACTGGATCGACGGAGTGCATATCGCCGGGATCATTGGCGGCGGCGTAGCGTTCCTTGCGCTGTGCGGCGGCGCGTATATTTACCTGATCGCCCGAAAGGGATCGATCCGCCGCCGCCTCTCGATTCGCCGGGTACACATGGCGGCTGGAGCGATCGCGGTCGCCCTGGCCGTGGGCCACTCGATCGGCAGGGCCGTCCAGGAGGGCGAGTTCGAGTTCGGGACTTCCCCACCGCGTCTTGCCGGGGCGTTCCTCGTGCTCATACTGCTGACCGGGGCCTGGCGACAGTGGACCCCTGGATTCCTGAAAGGCGCTCCGGCGCTGCTCGCGTGGCTGCACCGCATCGCCGTGGTCGCGGCCCTGTACTACCTGCTCGCGCATGCGTTGCACGAGTACAACTCATTCGTCGGCGCGTAACTGCTGTGCGCACCGTCCCAGGACGTGAGAAAGTTGGCCGAGCTGTACTCAACCGGAGTGACGTTCATCGATGAAATGCTGGGCGGGGGAGTCCAGCCGGGTACGCTGGTTGTGGTCCGCGGAGCGACGGGAGTAGGCAAGACCCAGCTGGGGCTGTCGTTTCTCAATCAGGGGCTGAAGCAGGAGGGCAGCCGGGGCATCGCCCTGGACATGGCCTCGCGAGGGGACTCCCAGCAGCACGCCGAGTACGCCCGGCGGCTCTTTGGCTGGGAGATGGTGTCGGGCGAGGTGGACCCGGACACAATCTGGAACGGGTCATTCCGTCGCGTGGACTACTTCGCGAACTTCAACTACACCGGTAAGCGCGTGGTCCGCGACAACATGACCGAAGAGGAGTGGCGTGCCTGGAAGCGGGTGCTCAATGAAAGGCTGTCGTCGGTGGTGGCCTTCTATTACGGACACTTCGTGCATGGTGTGAGGCGCTGTGTGGTGGATGGAATCGAGCCCTTCGACAAGGCCGGCGACTCCATCCAGATCGAGCTCTTCGAGTATCTCCTTCATAGGGTCCTGCGCAAGCGGCATGATCTTGTGGCGCGCGAGCTGTTTCGCGGAAAATGGATGGAGGTCAAGGATCAGGTCGCGGCGAACCCCTATGAGTACGAAGCTCTCGCGGCCATGTTCCTGCAGACCACCCGCGAGGTGGACCTGTCGGAACTCATCGCCGCGGAGACCCAGGAGGATGACCTGACCACCAATGCGACGACCATTATCGTGATGGGGCGCGTGATCGATGGTGCGAAGGTCAGGCGAGGGGCATTCATTCTCAAGAACCGGGGCGGGCAGTGCCCGGACGAGATCCGGTTTTTCGAGGTGACGGCCCAGGGACTGCAGGCGGTGGACTGAGGGGCAGTCGCGGTCCCTGAGCAACTGCTTGTTTGTTTGGTGGTCAAAGAAACGGCAGTGTGGCGTCAGACGGCGAGAACCAGACACGAAGAGACACCCTGTAAGCGGCAGCGGAGTGCTGTCGGTCACCCACGTGGAGACGTGGCAATATGGGTGCGTGCATTACCGCGCGCACCCTTTTGCATATGTCGTCGGGGCATCGCAGGCGTGCCCTAATTCACCCAATGGGAGGGTACTTGCATGAGAGTTGTTGTCGCTGTGCTGGCCCTTGCCGTAGTGATTTGCGTTCCGGTCTACGCCCAGGACAAGAACGCAGCAATCGAAGAGCTGAAGGCGAAGTACGAGGCGAAGATGCAGGAACTGCAGAAGCAGTTCGAGGCCGACCTGGCGGCCTTGGCGGCCGGAGAACCGATTGCCAAGCCCGCCCCCGCGAAACCCAAGTGGTATGACAACATCACCATCAACGGGTACTTCCAGACACGCTACCATGCGCGGCAGTACGACGCAGTCCCGGCCCCGGTCACGCCGGCATTTGTGGCCAACCCGAACCTGGGGTCGGAACAGGACGACTTCGAGCTGCGCCGGCTGTACATCAACGCCATCGCGCCGTTCAACAGCAAGACCCAGGCCGTCGTGACATGGGCTGGCGTGGGCCCGAATTTCCGCAATGGCACTGCGCTGTCATCGGAGACCGACTGGGCCAATATCTTCGTGGACTACATGCCCAACAAGGAATGGACCTTCCGCATCGGTCAGGGCCCGACCTGGTTCGGCATCGACACCTGCGAGAGTTCTTCCTGCCGGTTCACGCCGGAGCGCTGGGTTGCCGGCGAGGGCGTGCCGGAGGTTGGGCTGCGCGGTCTGTGGTTTGGCGGCCCCTGGGATCGCGGCGTCTATGTCATCAACGATCAGCGCTATAAGAGCGACGACAAGAGCGGGTTCCGCACCACCTTGAGCATCACCAATGGCAACTTCCGCGCACAGGACAATGACAGCCACAAGGACCTGGCGGTGGACACCACCTACTTCGCCAAATGGGGTCAGGTCGGCGCGGGCTGGCTCGACGGACAGTTCGCCGGAAATGACCGCGAGGCATTCGGCCTGAACTTCCGCATCCTGCCGGGGACCCTCTGCTGCGATGACCACCTGGGCTTCCAGGGCGAGTGGCTGGACGGTCGCTGGGATGCCACGGGCGCTGGAACGGCCCACGACCTGGATGGCTGGTACCTGCAGAGCAGTTGGCACTTCGACGACCACCCCGGCACCGCGTACCTGCGGTACGAGGAGTTCGACCCCAACAAGGACCAGAACGGCGACGAGTTCGACGCCCTGCACATCGGCTACATCTACGACCTGACCAAGATGGACAAGATCACTGTAGAGTATTCGCTGGGCGAGCTTGGCAACTACGATCACAACGACTTCATCGTGCAGTACCAGCGCATGCTGTAAGCCGCCGGGGCATGGCTCACGGCGTATGACCCATTCGGGGGAGCGGGCGCGATGCTCGTTCCCCCGTTTTTGTCTGGCAGAAGGTGCCCAGGCACCGAACCCGGAAGCTCCCCCAGGTGTTTACCCCTGCAATGATGCTGAAACGCGGACTGGACGGCCTGTGTTGCCTGCGATTTCAGGCGGGGCCGGCGCTGCTTGCTGTGGCGCTGCTTGCCGTGTTGCCTGTCTGCGCCGCCCACGCGCAGACGGGCGACTTCCGGTCGGCGCTGATGCAGGCCCGGGAACTGGTGGCGAGCGGGCCTCCCGAGCAGGTCGCCGCTGCCTTCCGGCAAGCCGCCGAAGCCACCGACGACCCGGATGAGCGCGCCCAGGCGCTCTTCGAGTTGGCCCGATACCTCGAGGCAAAGCGGTTGTACCGCGAAGCGGCGGGCGCCTTCGAACAGATCGCAGCCCTGGATCCCCCGTCGGTTCTTCTGCCCACCGCACTGGACCATCTCGGCCGCGTGTGCCTTCGGTTTGACCTCCCCCGCGCAGCGAGTGTCTACGAGCGGTTGGCGCAATTGCCCGGCATTGACCGCGGCTTCGTTGAGGGCGCACTGTGGGGGCAGGCCCGGGCCTACCAGCAGATGGGGGAGATGCCGAAGGCCGTTGCGGCGGCAGAGAAGCTCCTGGCGCAGTTTCCGGACGGGCGTTTCGCGGGGATGGCCAATGGGCTCCGGGTCGAAGCGGCCATCGAGCGGAACGACCTGCCTCGGGCGAGGCAAATTGCCGAGAGCGAAGCCGCGCGCGAGGGCGGCAATGCCGGGCTGCTCCTGCGGGTGGCGTCCGAAATGCGAGCAGCGGGGCAGGCTGCCGCGGCCCTGGAGGTCCTGGAGGCCTGCGCGTCGCGCACGCCGGACAATCTCACTGTCGAGGAAATGATCCTGGAGATACACCAGGCGCAGGGGACTTTGGGTGAGTACGAGAGGAAACTCCGGCAGACGGCGGGGACCGCAGCCACGCGGGAGACCGCCCTGCGCAGACTGGCGGACCTGTACGACCGCATGGAACGGCCGGGCGAAGCCCTCAAGGCCCTGCGTGAACTGCTGACAGTGAGACCGCGCGACCCAGAGATTCTCTCGCGCGCGGCGCGGGCGGCAATGCAGGCCGGAGAGCCGCAGACCGCAATCGCATACTACATGCAGGCGCTCGAGACCAATCCAGATAACGCCCGGGTCCGGTCGGAACTGGGCGACCTGTACCTGGCGCAGGGTGAGCGAGAAAAAGCATTGGAGCAGTGGAAGCGGGCGGCAAGATATAACCCGGAGAACGCTTTCACCGTCCAGATGCTGGGCCGGACGCTGCATGAGCGCGGGATGTATGCCGATGCGGTAGCGGTCTATCAGGAGGCGCGCGGAGCACAGAAAGACCCGGCGGCGATGGCCCTTGAACTGGGTGAGGAGTACGAGGCGCTCCTGCTCATCGACAAGGCGGTGGATGAGTACCTGCTTGCGATGGCGCCGGGACAGCCCTCGGCGGGCATCGCGCGGATCAGACTGGAGGCGCTGGCGGCCGACAAGGTGGTGGGTCCCGAGGTGGTGCGAGAGCTTCAGGCCAGAAGAAACGCTCCGGACTTCCCGGCGGCGGCGCTGGTGGCCCTGGGTGTCGCGCACCTGTCGTCGGGCGACCCCGTGAAAGCCCGCGAGGCGCTCTCGGATCTTGGCCGCACCACAGGGGACGGAGCGCTTGTGACCAGCACCGCGGCGATGTTCGAGGACCAGGCCCGGACCGACGCGGCCCTTGCCCTGTATGAGGCGGCCGCCGAAATGCCGGTGGAGGCCGCGGTATACGGACAGATCGCCGACCGCCGGGCATCGCTCCTGCTGTCCCGCGGACAGTGGCGGGATGCTCTGGATGTGCTGGAGGCGGCGGTAGCCACCGAACTGCCGGTGGCGCTGGCCGACTCCCTGCGCCTGAAGCTCGCCGACGTGCTCGTACTGCAGGCGGGGGACTGGGAGGCCGCGGCGGATTGGTATGCCACGGTCGCGGCGGAATCGGACGACGGGCAACACAGGATGCACGCGGCGTGGGGTCTCGCGGATTGTGCTTTCGTGGCCGGACGATACGAGGAAGCGCGGTCTGCGTACACCGCTCTGGCGCCGGAGGCACCGGGTGCGGAAGACGCCCCGCCACCCGTCCCCTTTGAGACCGTCTTCGGGCCAATGATCGCGGATTTCGGAGGGCTCAGGCAGAACAGTCTCGACCGGCCGTCCGGGCCGGATTACGCAGCGTACCAGCTTGCCGAGATCGACTTCCGCACCGGCGACATGAAGCGCGCGGAGGAGGGCTTCCGGCAGGTTGCAAGCAGATACCCCGACAGCCCCTTCGCCAATGATGCGCTGGCGCGAGAGCTTCTGATCAAGAGCGAGTTCACCGGCGAGTCGCCGATGGAGGGAAAGTACATCGAGGCACTGTGTCTTGCGGACCGGGGCGAGAGTGAGAAGGCCCAGCGCCTGCTGAAACTCATCGCTGACCTGGGCCCGGACGAGCCCCTCGCCGACGACGCGAGATTCCTTCAGGCACGCACCGAGGAACGTTACGGGCAGGCGGCGAATGCTTCAAGGCTTTATGTTTCATTGCGCGAGAAGTTCCCGGACAGCCCGCTGTGGCCCGAGGCGCTGCTGCGAGCGGCGGAGTTGCTCGCCAGGGATGAGCGCGAGCGCGATGCGGCGCGGGAGCTGTTCCGCACCGTGATGGCGGAACTGCCGGACAGTCCGGAAGCGGCACGGGCTGAGCTTGGGATTGACCGGCTGCAGAGGCAGTGAAGATCGACGCAGGGGAGCATTCTCGCCCCTTGGCACACCTGGTCGGCAGTTGAGAGATTCGTCCACGATAGCTTCCTATATTCGAAGGGTGGAGCCCAGATGGCCTTCACCGCGAAACCGTCGGAGGGTCTTGCTCCCAAGCTCGAGGGCCTCCTGGCTGAGGGAGAGCGCATTGTTTTCTGCCTCGATAGCGACATCGGCCCCGATGGCGACTATGGGGAGCAGTCGCTCGTCCTCACCGACAGGCGCCTGGGGGTGCTGACCCCAAATGGCCAAGCCGATCCGCGCTTCTTCGACATCGAGTCTGTGGAGGAAGTCAAGGCCGAGATGCTGGTGGGCAGCGGCCTGCTCACGGCAACTATCTCCGGCCGGCGCGTGGAACTGCTCCAATATACCAACAGCTTGATCCATGATTTCACCCGCGCCGCCAAGGCAGTCTCGGACCTGGTCAAGGAGAAGAAGCCGGTCTCGCTGGACGTGCTCAATGCTGACTCCGATGAGAAGCGCTGCTCCAAGTGCGGGCGGGTACTTCCGGGCTGGTCGGATACGTGCATTGTGTGCGTGGACAAGAGCCGGGTGCTGAAACGCATCGCCGGCTATGGCAGACCGTACTGGCCGCTGCTCAGCGTGGCGCTGCTCCTGTCACTGATGACCACCGCCACCACGCTGGTGCCCCCGTATCTGTCGGGGACGCTGGTGGATGATGTGCTCACCCCGCCGTCGAAACACCCCGAATGGCTGCTGCCAGTGATCCTGGCCATGCTGGGTGCGCGGGTGGTCGCGATGCTCATCGGCATGGGCCGCGGGTGGATCATGGTGTGGCTTGCTGGGAAAGTCACCTTCGACATCCGCGCCGAGTTGTACCGAAAGATGCAGGAGCTAACCCTTCGGTTCTTCGACCGCAAGCAGGTAGGCGGCCTCATCTCCCGCATGACCCGAGACACCGATTTCCTGTATTACTTCGCGGTGGACGGGATCATGGAACTGATCGTGAACGGGCTCATGATCCTGGGTATCGGTGCGGTCCTGTTCGCGATCCAGCCGCTGCTCGCAGCTCTGGTGCTGATCCCCGCGCCGGTCATGGCCTTCATGACTCACTTCATGTTCCGGCGTATCCGGCGGGTCTATCACCGTCTGTGGCATCGTTGGTCGAAGATGAGTGCGACTATCGGCGAGGCGCTGTCAGGGATCCGCGTGGTGAAAGCTTTCGCGCAAGAGCCCCGGGAATCTGCCCGGTTCGTCCGGGACGCCGAGTCGCTCTTCACCCAGGGCGTGCAGGCCGAGCGCATCTGGGTCACCTTCTTCCCGATCCTGGACCTCGCGACGGTCATCGGGTCACTCCTGGTGTGGTTCATCGGCGGCCTCATGGTGCTGCGTTCCACGGGACCGGACGGCACCTCGCTGGGCGACCTGGTGCGCTTCCAGGCGTATATCGGCATGTTTTACGGGCCGCTTCAGAGCCTGGGGCGGATCTTCAGTTGGGCCCAGCGGGCGCTCACCGCGGGCGAGCGGGTCTTTGAGGTCATCGACAGCGAACCCGAAAGCTACGACTCGCCGGACGCGGTGCCCCTTCCCGACCTCAAGGGCGAGGTGGAGTTCCGCAAGGTGGACTTCGGGTACAAGAAGCACCTGCCGGTCCTCAAGAAGGTCGACCTGCATGTGAAGCCCGGAGAGATGATCGGTCTGGTCGGTCACAGCGGTGCGGGCAAGAGCACCATGATCAACCTGATCTGCCGTTTCTACGATGCCGACGAAGGCGAGATACTCATCGACGGGGTGGACATCCGGAACGTGAAGCTGCACGACCTGCGGCACCAGATCGGAATCGTGCCCCAGGAGTCCTTCCTGTTCAGCGGGACGATCGCCGAGAACATCGCCTACGCAAAGCCCGATGCGACTCGGGATGAGATTGTGCGCGCGGCCAGGGCAGCGAACGCCCACGACTTCATCCGCAAGCGCCCGGACGGATACGACTCCGAAGTCGGCGAACGCGGCAGCCGGCTGTCGGGTGGCGAGAAGCAGCGCATCGCCATCGCGCGGGCAATCTTGCACGACCCGAAGATCCTGATCCTTGACGAGGCGACGGCATCCGTAGACACGGAAACGGAGCAGCAGATCCAGCAGGCAATCGAGCGGCTCATCCGGTCGCGCACCACCTTCGCCATCGCTCACCGGCTCTCGACCCTGCGCAATGCTGACCGGCTGTGCGTCATCAAGGAGGGGTCAATCGTCGAGGTGGGCACCCATGACGAATTGCTGGCCAAAGAGAACGGCGAATATGCGAAACTGGTGAAAATGCAGGCGGAGATATCGAAACTGAAGGCGGTCGACGGGTAGCCGAGATCGCCTGACTTCAGGGAGACGGACTGAGGATGGCTGAGGCAGCGCCTGAGAAGAAGCCTCCCGAACCCGCGGCGGATGAATACATGCTGGACCCGGCGAAGCTCAAAGTGTTCCGTGCCGAGGACGGCACCCCGCGGCTCGAGATTGCCGGCGACCGCACGGTTCTGCGCCTGCGGGTTGCGCGGCTGTTCCCGATTACGCGGCGGCGCGAGTTCATCAGTTTCGCTGACGGTGACGACAAGGAAGTGGGGGTGCTGCGAGAACTGCGCTCACTCCCCAAGCCCATGCGGCGGATCATCCTGGAGGAACTGCGCAGGCAGTATTTCGTCCCCGAGATCACCCGGGTGCACTCCCTCAAGGACGAGTTCGGGGTGCTCTATTGGGACGTAGACACCAGCCGCGGGCGCAGGAAGTTCGTGGTGCGCGAGGCGCGCGACAACATCCGCGAGTTCGAGAGCGGCCGGATGCAGATCACCGACGTGGACGGCAACCTGTTCGAGATTCCGGACATCGACCGTCTTCCGGGGAAGGATGTGGGGGAGTTGCACCGGTTATTGTGAACGTTGGCCTCGATTCTTCGGGGCCTGACGGCGAAGGTCGATTTCCGCCGACCGGGCCTGTGCGAGACCAGGCCGACCGGGACGGTCGGCCTACGCGAGGTCGAGCCGGTCTGCTGGAAGACCGGCGCTACTCCTCTTCCTCTTCGTCCTCATAGAACATGGCATCGACGTATTCATCGGCGCTGAACAGCCGCAGGGCGTCCACACTTTCGCCCGTGCCCATGAGCTTGATGGGGATGCCGAACTCTCGCACCAGACTGAGGATGATACCGCCTTTGGCGGTGCCGTCGAGTTTCGTCACCACAAGCCCGGTGACGCCGACCGCGTCGTGGAACTGCTTCACCTGGCTGATGGCATTCTGCCCGGTGGAGCCGTCGATCACCAGCAGCTTCTCGTCGGGCGGGCGCCCCAGTTCGCGCTCCACGGTTCGGCAGATCTTCGCCAGCTCTTCCATGAGGTTGCACTTCGTGTGCAGGCGGCCCGCGGTGTCGATGATGACCAGGTTCGCGCCCCGGCTGATGGCCGCGCGCATGGCGTCGTAGACCACCGCGCTTGGGTCTGCGCCGTGCTGCTGCCGGACGATATCGCAGTTCGTGCGGCGCGCCCAGATTTCAAGCTGCTCGATGGCGGCGGCGCGGAAGGTATCGGCGGCAACCAGCATCACGTCATTGCCCGCCGACCGGTACCAGTGAGCGATCTTCGCGATAGTAGTGGTCTTCCCGACACCGTTGACGCCCAGCACCAGGAAAGTGGTGGGCGCTGACGGCCCGGTGTTCATAGGCGCCTCCGCGGGCTTGAGCAGGTTCTTGACTTCGCCGCGCAGGAGGTCGTACAGGCCGGACGGGTCAGTGATATGCTGCTTCTCCGCGCGCTGGCGCAGGCGCTCCACGATTTCCAGAGCGAGATTCACATTGACGTCCGCCTGGATCAGCGCCTCCTCCAGGTCTTCCATGAGTTCATCGTCGATAACACTGCGTCCGCGCAGTGTCGCCCCGACGCGTTTGAACAATCCTTTGAGCACGTAGCTTCTTCCTTTCGCGGTACAGTACGAGACAGAACCAGGACGCCTGGTCGCAGGTCCGCCGGTTACGTCTGTGTAGGCAGGACGCGGGTGCCGGCCCTGGGTGCGCGCGTTGCGGCCACGCGCTGCTCGGCATCGGCCAGGAAGTCCTCCCACTCCCGCAGTTCCAGTTTGATGATCCGCGACACGCCGGCGTCTTCCATGGTCACGCCGAATAGGACATCCGCGGCCTGGATCGTGTGCGGGTTGTGGGTGACGATGATGAACTGGGATTCCTTGGCGAAATCTTTCAGCAGGTCCACAAAGCGGCCGACATTGGCCTCGTCAAGGGCTGCGTCGATCTCATCCATCAGACAGAAGGGGCTGGGCTTCACCCGCAGCATCGCGAAGATCAGGGCCATCGCGGTGAGTGAACGCTCACCACCAGACAGCAGGAGCAGATTCTGCTGGCGCTTGCCGGGGATCTGGACGATGACGTCCAACCCGGACTCCAGCGGCTTTTCGTCGTCGGTGAGGCGAAGCTCGGTCTGCCCGCCGCCGAAGAGCCGGGTGAACATTGCCCGGAACTCCTCCTGCATGCGCTCGAAGCAGCGCATGAACTCCTCGGTAGCGACCTGGTCGATCTCCTGGATGACCTGCAGCAGATCGGCCCGCGCGGCTTCGAGGTCTGCCACCTGGTTCTCCAGGAACTCCTCGCGGGCCCGCAAGCGCTCGCACTCGTCGATAGCGCTGAGGTTCACGGGCCCGAGCTTGTGGATCGCCTCGCGCAACCGCAAGGCCTCGCTGCGAATCTCGCGCTCATTGACTTCTTCGCTGCGTTCCGCGAAAGCCTCCTCGGGGGTCATGCCGTAGGCGTCATCCAGGCGCTGGACAATGACCTCGATCTGGGCTTCCTCGCGGGTGATGGCGATCTCGGTGCGATGGGTGCGGTCAGCCTGCTCTTCGGCCACCGCCGCCAGCTTCTTTCGGGCGGATTCAAGCGACGCCGACTTTTCGCGCAGCTCGGACAATGCCCGGGCGCCTTCGTTCACCTGTCCGCGGGCCGTCCCGGCCACCTGTTCCAGGCGGTTGATCTCATCACCGGGCGCCTCGAACTCCGCTCGCAGCCGGTCCTCCACTTCGCGGGCCTGGGCAAGCTCCTCGCGGGTCGACTCAGAGTCACTGGCGGCCCGCTGGAGTTCGTTGGAATAGCGCTCCTTGAGATGTTGGAGGGAGCGCAACTTCTCGGCAAGCTCCGCGGCGGTCACCTGGGCGTTGACATGGCGAGCGCGGCAGGCGTCGACTTCGGCCTGGGAGACGCCTTCCGCCCGGGCGCGCTCGATCTGGTGGCCGAGGTCCTCGCCCTCCAGCCGCAGTTGTTCGCCCTGGGCCTCCGCCTCTTCGCGGCGGGTAACGGCACTCTGCAGGCGCTGGGTGAGGGTCTTGGCTTCCTCGGACAGCTCAAGCCCCGCGCTCCGGGCGGCTTTCTGCTGATCGGCGAGATGGGTAATATCCGTCTCTGCCGCGGCCTTGCGCGACTGGAGTGAGGACAGTTCCGCTTCGACACTGTGGATTTCCTCACTCAGTCGGCTGCTCCACTGGTCGAGGTTTTCCTCCCGCCGCCACATTTCAGCGAGATACTCGCGCATGACCTCGAGTTCCGCCGAGAGCGCCTCGAGCTCCCGGCGGCGCATGAAGGCCTGAGCACCCGCTCCCTCCTCGCCGCCCACGGTGATTGAGCCGTCCGGGTGGATGACTTCGCCGGTGAGGGTGACGATGCGCAGGCGGGTGCGCGCCCGCTGTGCAGCGGACAGGGCAGTGTCCAGGTCCCGGACGATCACGACGCTGCCCAGGAGCTTCTCGAACAGCTTCTGATACTCGCGCCGTATGCGCACATTCCGCAGAGCCGGGCCCACGATGCCGGGCCCGGAGATCTGGTCGGCCCCGGTGGGTGTGGTTGCGGCCGCGAGACTGGACAGGGGCAGAACGGTGACGCGACCGATTCCATTATCGCACACGAACCGCGCGGCGTTTGCGGCCTGTTCGTCGGTCTCCACAACCACCCACTGCAGCGCTTCGCCCAGGGCCATCTCGATGGCGCGCTCAAGTCGCACGGGGACGTCCAACAGGTCGGCGACGATGCCGTGAACGCCCTGGAGCTTTCCTTCCTCGGCGGCCTTGAGGACGCTCTTCACGCCGTCGCTGAATCCCTCGCGGGAACGCTCAAGCTGGGTGAGCAGTTCCTGCTGGGCTTCGGCGGTGGTGACGGCGCCCGAGAAGACGTTGCACTTCTGGCGGTGTTCCTGCAGCGTGCGGTTGGACCGGGCAAGATTCTCGCGCAGCTCTTGAAGCTGCTCGGTGCGCTGCTGTAAGGAAAGCTCGAGTTCTTCGCGGCGGGCCCGGGTTGCGTTGAGGGCCTCGGTGAGTTCCAGCTCGCGCTGGGCGAAGCTCTCCGCCTGCCGCGACAGTCGCTGCACGCGCTGGGTGAGATCACCCTCGACCCCCCGCAGTGTGAGCGCTTCGTTCTCCAGCGCGGCGGCGCGCTTGAGCACCTCTGCCTGTTTCTGCTCCAGTTCTCGGATCGCCCCGGTCTTGGCCCGGAACTCCTCGGACTTGGCCTTCAGCTCTTCCTCCCACTGCGCGCGCTCCTGTTCGGCACGGGAGCGCAGGGTCGCGGTCTCTTCCAGCTCCGCGGAGACGGTTTCGAGTTGCCCCGACAGTTCTTTCGAGCGCCGCTCATGGCCCTCGAGGATCACCTGCAAGTCTGTCTGCCTCGCTGCAGCGGCGCGCAGGCGCTCCTCGAGCACCATCCTCGCCTGCCGGGCCTGGTCGAGTTCGCGCTCGGCGCGGTTGGCTTGGTCCCGCAGACGGTCCACCTCATCGCCAAGCCGGGCCAGCTCAAACTGCACCCGCTCGTGTTCACTGTCCAGTTGGGACATGCGGTTGCGCGTGGCCTGGTGGTCGGCACGGGTGACTTCGAGATCATTGGTGAGCTTGCCGATGCGCTGGCGACGGCGCTGGTAGTCGCCTGCGAGGAGGTGCAGATCAAGATCGCGCAGGCGGTCGGCCATTTCTTTATACTGCCGGGCGCGTTCGGCTTCGGTCTCCAGCGGCCGGCGCTGGGACTTGAGTTCCGCGAGGATATCGGCGACCCGGGTCATGTTCGCCTGAGTTGCTTCGAGCTTCCGCGTGGCTTCGTCCCGGCGCACCCGATACTTGCGGATCCCCGCGACCTCTTCCAGCAGTTCGCGGCGGTCTTCGGAGCGGATGCTGAGGATCGCGTCAATCTCGCCCTGCCCGATCACGGAATATGCATCTGGGCCCACACCGGTATCCAGCAGCAGTTCCCGGACGTCCTTGAGGCGAGCGGCGGAACGGTTCAGGAGATACTCGCTCTCGCCTGAGCGGAACAGGCGGCGGGAGACGATGATTTCGGAGTAGTCGACAGGCAGCCGGCCATCACTGTTATCGATGGTGACCGACACCTCAGACATGCCGATAGGCCTGCGGCGTTCGGAACCGGCGAAGATGACGTCCTGCGACGCCTGGGTGCGCAGGGCCCGATTGCTCTGCTCTCCCAGGGCCCAGAGAATCCCGTCGGAGATATTGCTCTTGCCCACGCCGTTCGGCCCGACAATGGCCGTGATTCCGGGCCCGAACTCAAGCTCGGTCCGGTCGGCGAAGGTCTTGAAGCCACGCATTTCAACTTTCCGCAGGTACAAGGCGCAACTCCATGTCATCCAGCGCGTGCCGGCCAGTTCTGCTCGGTCGCGCCCATTGGGGATCGTCGGTCAACGCCTGGCTGGCGCAGAGTCCGGGAACGGGTCTGAACTCGGCGATACGTGGGGTCGAAGGCCGTTTTCCGGCGCGCGAATTATACCTTTGCGGCGAGAAGCAAGTCAAACACGGGCGGGCATGGGGCAGGCGCCTGCGTCGCCCCGGCGATGGGTCCCACACTATGCACTGCAAGGAGTGCGTCGTGGACAGAGCACTGCTTCGGCTTCGCCGAAATCAGTGGCACGTCGTGCGTGGCGAGATGATGGACGATCTGGCGTCGGCCGACCGTCCCGGTGGGCGGCTGGGCAATTTCATCCGCGTGGGCCGGCGTCTCGCCCGCCGGCTCTCATGCGGACCCTTCTGACGGCGTCACAGCAGCACACCAGGCGGGGCCCGGTGGGCACCCAATCCAGCCGCCCTGCTACTCTCCGTCCAGCCCCAGGGCTTTGACCTGGTCGGAGATGTGGAAAACCGCCGGCGGGCAGCCCTGGACGTAGATTCCCCGGTCCATCAGCCACGCATTGCAGTTGCCGATAATGAGGGTCATCTGGCTCTCATCGAAGCCCGCGTCCGACACCGGCCCCGCGACCACGTTGATCGGCCCGTACTTGTCCATGAACTTGCGGCCTGCCGGGCTGCGCAGGTACGAGACGGCGTCGCGGATGCAGTAGGGGCAGCGCTGGTCAACATGCCAGAGCACCTGGTCGCCGAACTCGTCGGGGATGAACTCCACCCCGGTGAGCCTGCAGCCGACCTCCTCGATCTTCTCGCCCACGGTGATAATCTCGGCCTCATCCATAACGCCCAGTCCCCGCGCGGCGGCATTGCGGATCAGCCAGACCTCCCGTGGGTCGTGGCCGATAAGCCGGGCCACGGTGGCATCCGCCGCTACGATGTCCCCACCGGCAACGATCAGGTCCATGCGCACCGGGGTGCCCACACCGCCGGGGAAGTGGCCCTCCTGGGCGATGGTCATGTCCACCACGCCCAGCACCGGCCACTTGAGGGTGTTCACATCAATGGGCACATTACAGATGCCGTAGGAATGGGACTTGCGGGTCTCGTCACCCATCATCAGGCCCATGGCGTTCTTCAAGCAGGCGGTCACACCCGCGCCGCAATGGGTCTTGCCCACGGGCACGGTGATGTGCTTGTCGCAGTCCAGGAGTATCTTCGGCACGGTGACAGGGGCCTGCAGTGCTTTCGCGCCAGGGATGCGTACGGTTACGTGCTCCGCGGCGCCGAAGGGAAGAAGTTCAGCCACCTGCTCGATGCCGGAATCCGCGAAGTTTGCGAGAACCGCATCGTCATTCCGCTCGCCGACGATCACCCGGCTTGCACCGGCATCGCGCACGAGCTTCGCAAGGGCCACCACGAGTTCGGGTTTTGCGATATTCCCGTTTGCGGGGACCTGTTTCACGAAGCTGTTGGGCTTGATGAGCACCACATCGCCAGGGCTGACGAAGTGCCCGATCCCGCCCAGGTTCTCGAGGGACTGTGTGAGCATTGCGGCCAGGTCGTGGCCTTTGACGATACTGACGGTAGTCGGCATAGAGTGACCGTCCATCGGCGAGATAGAGAACGCGGGAATGGTACTGCCGTGAGCGGGGGAGGTCAAGGATGCGGAACGGGTGTCTGTATCTGCTGCGGGCTGTGGAGATGCCACTGGCTCCGGTGCTTTGCAGGGCCGCCGGTCTTCCGTGGGGAACAGGCAGGCGTCGACGTGATCTTGCGCCCGGGAGGGATCATGGTGGACGGCGAGGCCCATGTGGAAGGCGCAGCGGATCCTGAAAGCAACGGCGTCCCGATTCGCGACAGCCTCCTGTACGGGTTTGGGTACTTGCCGCTGGCGTTGCTCGCCGGCCTGACAGGAACGTGGCTGTTCAAGTATTATCGCCCAGACCCCAATGATCCGGAAATGACGGTGCTCGTCTCCGCAGGGGCGTTCTTCGCGGCGATGACTGTCAAAAGCATCATGGACGCGGTAACCGACCCGCTGGTGGGCTACCTGAGCGACCGCACCCGCACGCGCTGGGGCCGGCGCAAGCCTTACCTGTTGGTGGGCGGGCCACTGTTGGCGGTCATGACCGTGCTGCTGTGGTACCCTCCGACTGCGGGAGAGTCGGTAGCCAATGGCGTCTACCTGGGCGTCATGGCCGCATTGACGTTCGTGTGTTTCACCATCGTCGCTTGTCCGTACCTGGCGATGCTGCCCGAGATCACGACAAGTCTGGTGGGGCGGGTGAAGCTGACCACTTGGCAGGGCGCCTTCAATGTGCTGGGATCGCTCATCGCCCTGGCCGGCGCGGGGGTACTCATCGACCAGTTCGGTTACCGGGGTATGGTCCTGTGCATGGCCCCACTGATTCTCCTGGCGTCGTGGGCGCCTTTGCTGGTGAGGGAGCGCGCCGTCATCCACCAGCCCGTCTCCATGCCTTTCCTGCAGGCGATGGTCGCCACTATCCGCAACCGGCATTTCACCCCGTACGTCATCTCCCAGTTGCTCTTCTGGGAGGCTTTGTGGATCGTGCTCGCGGCCGTGCCGAAGCTGGTGGAGATCCGCGCCGGAGTATCGGAAACCGCACAGGGGATCATCATCGCATCGTCTATGCTCGCGGCGGTGGGGGTTTTCCCCCTGGTGCCGAGACTCACCGCGCGGTTCGGCAAGAAAAGAACCCTCCGGCTGGGCATGGTCTGGTTCGGGCTGCTCATGGTGCCGCTCATGCTCATCGGCGCCGGCCCGTCATTCCTGTCGCCGGTGGTCCAGGCGCTGTTGGTGATGCTCCTGGCCGGCCCGCCGGTGGCCACGCTTTTCTCGCTGCCCAACGCGATCCTGGCGGATATCATCGACCGCGATGCGGAGCAGACCGGGCAGCGCCGGGAGGCCATGTATTTCGGAGTCCAGGGCCTCATCGTGAAAGCCGGCGCTGGCATCGGCCCGGGCATCGCGGGATTGCTTCTGGGCACATTCGGCGAGACCGCTGCGGAGCAGGGAGGATTCACGGCGGCGCTGGCCGCGGCTCTGCTTTTCAGCCTGGCGGCCGCAGCCGTGTTATCTCGATATCCGGGAGACTGACACGATGAAGGCGAGACTTAGTCTGCAGTGTGTCCTGCTGATCGCGACATTACCCCCGGCGGTCTGGGCGCAGACCGGTGTCCTTCCCGGTGGCGCAGGGGGGCCGGACCTGCAAGTCACCCTCGAGAATGGCGCACGGATCGTGGAAGACAGCGTCCTCAAGGCGCCAGTGCTGGAACTGGATGGAGAGGTCGGAAGCTATGCCCACTGCAAGACGCCCGAAGACTGGGGGCGGCTGCGGAACGTGCGGATCGACGTGAAAGTGCGGCTGGACCAACTCCGCGCAAGCTCGATTCCCATTGCCCTGCCCGGAAGCTTCATGATCTACATCAGCGGCCAAAGCAAGCCGTGGTTCCTGTTCTTCACCGACAAAGGTAGGGTCATTCTGTCTTGCGAAGAGACGCTGCTGCCCGGCGTCTGGAACGACCTCGCGGTGGAGTACCGTGCGGATGACATCTGCCTGCTGTACTTGAATGGCAGGAGCGTGGCGGGGATGACCGGCCGGGGGCTGCTGAGCCAGGGCCAGGGCGAACTGTGGTTCGGGCGCTATGACTGGACTGACCCCGAGGATGGGAAGCGCTACGAGCAGTGGATGAAGGGTGCCATTGCCCGGCCGAAGGTGACCATCCTGCCCGACGACGACCGGTTCGAGCTGGACACCGAGGGCATGGATAACTGCATGATCGTGAGCTGGGGCGACCAGATCGTGGTTGGTCAGGGCTGGCGGAAGCTGAACCGGATCGAGCATGTAGCGCCGCTCATCGAGGAATGCAAGCGGAAGGGCGTCAAGAAGGTGCTCTTCCGCTGCTCGTCCCTCCTCATTATGGACCTGTACGAGAAGCGCATGGACGAGGACCACTGGTACATCAAGGCGATCCGGGCGGTGGAAGGCGACATTCACTCGGAGGTCATCCGCCAGTGCCACGAAGCAGGGATCAAGGTCTATGCCTGGAGCACTATCTTCGACGAAGGCAGCCCGACATCTGTGCTCTACGGTGGCAGTACCCCATACTTCTGGCAGTCGCGTTTCACCATCGACCACCCCGAGTACCTGACGGAAAACCGGGATGGGAGTAAACGGCAATGGGGTGTGCTGTGTTACGCCTACCCCGAAGCGCGCCGGTATATCGTGGGCATTTTCCAGAAGCTGCTTGCGGACCGGCCCTTCGACGGCGCATACATCTGCACCCGGACCCACTCATACCCGGCGGAATTCGCGGACCAGTTCGGCTACAACCAACCCATCGCGGATGAGTTCAAACGCCGGCACGGGGTGGACATCCGCACCGAGGACTTCAGCAAGTCGCAGTGGTGGGACCTGCAGGGCGAGTACCTGACCGAACTCATGCGAGACTTCCGTCGTGGCCTGCCGGGCAAGGAGATTATCGTGGGCATCCCGCGGTCGGACTATATCGGCCCGCCGTACGGGAACATGCGACTGGACTGGCGGACGTGGGTGCAAGAAAGACTGGTGGACGGGATCATACTGGGAACCATCAGCGGCGGATGGCATTACCCCAATACCATGAACATGCCCGGGTATGTGCAGAGCCAGCAGGACAACGTGGGCATGCGGGAACTCGAGTACGATCTGGGTCAGTGGTTCGGGCCTGCCTGCCGGGAGGCCGGGGTGGGTCTGTACCTGATGCAGTCGGCGATCTACTCGGACAAGGATCGCGAGCTGCTGAAACACCCCGGCATGGCCGGGTTCGCGATAGCGTTCTGAAGGCCAAAGTCGACCCCGACGGGTGGCGATCTAGTAGCATCGGCTTTGCAGGATGCGTGCCTGCCCCGTGGGTGGCCGGCATCCGGTGCAGGAGGAAGGGCCTGTCGTTCCCCTTCGAGGGCTCAAGGCCCATCGCGGGGCGGCAAACCGGGGGCTTTCCGCCCCCGCCTACAGGCTGCCGCCCGCTCCGCGGGCTGTGAGGCAATGGCTCAGGGCGCGCGACACGTCAAACGCGGCTTCACCCCCGGCCGGCATGCACCCCACAAGAGCGATAGTCCCGGGTGGCGACTGGGCAAGGATGACATCTCGGTGGTATACTCCTGCACGGGGCAGATTGCGGAACCACCCATGTCCATTGCCTGGTTGGACGTGATACTGGATTACACTCCCTGACCCGGGGGCCTGTGACCGATGCCACTGGAACACCAGCCCGACTTCCGGCCCAGTTTCCATTGCGACCACCCCCCCTTCTGGGCGGGCAGTCCCGAGAGCGTCTACCGGCAGGTGGACGCGGTGCGCCGTGGTGAGGTGACCGAGATCGCTACTTCGCCGGGCGGGCGGCCGATCCACCTGGTCGCCTACGGTGAACCGGAGCCCTTTGCCAGCCGGGCCAACTTCAACTCGGCGGTAGGCGCCCGGGATATGACGGCCTACGCTGACAAGAGCTCACGCACGCGGCCCGTGGTCTTCCTGCTGGGCCCGGTGCACGGCGAGGAAACCAACGGCAGCACGGGATGCGTCAACATGATGAGCATCCTGGAGACCGGCGCGGACCTGCGGGGCAAAGCATGGCCCGAACTGCGGGAACTTGCGGATACCTGCCGGGTGCTCATTGTCCCACTGGCGAACCCGGACGGGACGGCGCGGTTCACACCAGGTTGTTTCGTGGGCTGCAGCCCGTATGAGGTGCGCTACTGGGCGCAGGGAACGTGGGCGGACACGCGGCTGTGCGAGTGGCCCGACTGCAAGGCCCAGCATCCCATGCGGGGCCCGAACACAGGATTCCTCGGCGCGTATTTCAACGACGACGGCATCAACCCGATGCACGACGAGTTCTTCGCACCCATGGGTCCGGAAGCCCCCGCGATCCTGGATATTGCGAGGCGGGAAGCGCCGGAGTTGATCTGCGGCCTGCACGGTCACCCCTCCGCCGTGGCTGTGCTGGAGCCCGCATACGTGCCGATGTACATCAAGAGGGAGTGTGCGGAGTTCGCGCGGCGTCTGAAGGAAACGTACTCGGCCGCTGGAATACCCTTCACCGAGCCGTTCACACCCGGTTGCGACGGCGATCAGCCGCCCGGCCCGCCCTTCAACCTGACAAGCGCGTTGTTCCACGTGAGCGGGGCGATGTCCTTCACCCTGGAGTGCCCCGTCGGTCTCGCAGGCGAGAATGCGTTGCTGTGCACCCACGAAGAGATCCTGGAGATGCAACTGGTGCTTTACAGTGAGTGTTTCCGCTTCGCTCATGAGCGACTGCGAGCCTGGCCGCAAGCTGTATGTTAGGGCAGGACTGATGAATCGGGGGCGCGGCGAAGTCCCGTGGGACGGCGGGATCCGTCGCGGTTCGATGCAATCGACGCGGAGGCAGGGGCATGCTCCCAGATGGAATAGAACCGGATGGTGGCAGGTCATTCCGGGCCGGTGACGGCAGGGCAAAACAGGTGCAGGAGCGGTGGTTCACGCGATACCGCCGCTGGGAGAACCGGCTGCGTGCCAAGTTAGGCCTGCGCCGTGTGCCCGAAGGCGTCACGGTGGATTACAGGCCCCAGCCTGCCTGGGTCGGCGATGCGGACGATGACCCCGAGGCCGTCCGCCACGTTACCCCATACCTTCTCGCCACGCTGATATTCGCAATTGTTATTGTGGGCATCTTCTGGGTGTTCGCGACAGTGACCCCGGAACCCACGACCTCGGAGACCGTTGAGGCCCAGGCGATCCTGCGTAAGGCCGTGTCTCAACTGGAAAACGGCGACGTGGAGGGCGCCAAGGCGACACGGGACAATGTGAGCAAGCGCCTGTCCCGTGAACCGTCAATGCAGATGCTGACGGGGTACATCCTGGCGGCCGAGAAAGCGGACCGGGCCCAGGTCGAGAAGCGGTACTCGTCCGGCTGGAAGCGCCAGACGCGCTTGCGGAACCTGCTGGTCCTGGCCGGGTACAGGGAGTGGATGAAGGATCGCAAGGGCGCTCTCGACGCGCTGAAGAAGGCCTCGGCGCTCGCGCCCGGCAACGTCGGGGTATGGATGTTGACATCCAACCTCCTCCTGGCCATGGGCGAATTCGACGACGCGGCCCTGGCGGCCGACCAATTCGAGGAGGCTTTCGGGGGAGCCAGTCCACTGTCGCTGCAAGTGCGCGGGCGCTCTCTCCTGCTTACAGGCAAGCCCGATGAAGCTCGGAACGAGTTCGAGGGCGCGCTGATGATGTCGCCTGGCGCGCTGGCTCCGCGCCTGGGCCTGGTGGATGTGTACACGCAACTGAAGGACTACGATGAGGCGCTTTTCCAGGTGAATGAAGCGCTCAAGCTCCACGACGACCAGCCGGATGTGCATGGCCGCAAGGCATACATCCTGGAGAAGCTCGGGCGTTTCGAGGAAGCCGAGGCCGCTTACCGTAAGGCCATTGAACTGCAGCCGCGCCACGTCAATTCCCTGAACAACCTCGCTTATCTTCTGGCTGTGAAGCGCAAGGACACCGCCGAGGCGCTCAAGTTGGCGCGCAGGGCCTACTCCCTGGCACCCGAAAACCCAGCGATTATGGACACCCTGGGATACGTTCTGCATCTCAACGGTGAAGATGAGGAAGCCGTGCGCCTTCTGGAACGGGCGGCCAGGCTGATGCCCAACCAGCCCGACATCAAGAAGCATCTGGACGCAGCGCGCAAGGGGCTCTAGCCGACGCCCCGGGTTGAAACCCGGGTTGTGCCCCCGGATCGGTGCCCCGGGTTGACGCCCCGGGTTGAAACCCGGGTTGTGCCCCCGGATCGGTGCCCCGGGTTGACGCCCCGGGTTGAAACCCGGGTTGTGCCCCCGGATCGGTGCCCCGGGTTGACGCCCCGGGTTGAAACCCGGGTCTACAGGCCTTCGGCCGGGCGTCCTGCGGACGGGGGCCCAAAGCGCATCGGTCGAGCGTCCCGCTCGACATCTGCCGTCTCGCTCGACATCGTCCGCCGACGCCCCGGGTTGAAACCCGGGGCTAGAGGCCTTCGGCCATCCGTCCTGCGGACGAGCGGCCCAAAGCGCATCGGTCGAGCGTCCCGCTCGACATCGTCCGGTCCGCCGTACATTCTCACCCTTCTCCCTCCGATTCCGTCGCCCCGCTTCAGGCCCCGCAGGTGCATCGTGGTTCGCTCGCGAAACACAGGTTCTCTCACTCACGTACGAAAGGCACTGAGGATCATGGAACTCGAGAATCCCTTCGCTTGCGAAGGCAACTGGTACAAGGCCAACCTGCACGCCCACACCACGGAGTCTGACGGGAAACTCAGCCCGGAGCAGGTTGCGATCCATTACCGCCGGCAGGGCTACCATGTGCTGGCAATTACCGACCACGGCAAGGTGACTCCCTGCGGCGACTACTGCGCCCATGACTTCGTGTGCATCGAAGGCATTGAGTACGGTAGCGGGCAGTGCGAAGTGGGCCACACCTATCACGTCGTAGGCGTGGGCGTTCCCGGCGAAGCGGCATCTGCGCCGACAGACCACCCGCAGAACACCCTGGACCGCATCGCCGAACTGGGCGGCATCGGGTTCATCGCACACCCGTATTGGTCCTGCCTGGTTGCCCACGACATGCTGGGCCTGCGCAACTGCCTGGGGATCGAGGTCATCAACTACGGCTGCGAGATCGAGATCGGCAAAGGAATCTCGTCGGTGCACTGGGACGATATGCTGGTGCGTGGAGAGATAACCCTGGCTGTGGGTGTGGATGACGGCCACCGCTGCGGGTGGGATTTCTACGGTGGGTTCACCATGATCCGCGCCGCGGAACTCACTCGTGAGGCGATCATGGACGCTCTGCGCCGGGGACAGTTCTACGCCTCCATGGGTCCGCTGATCCATGACATTCGCCTCACGGATGACGGGATTGAGGTGGACTGCAGCGCGGCACAGGCCATCAATTTCGTGGCCAATAATCAGCAAGGTTGGTGCATCCAGGCGGAAGATCGCCCGCCGCTCACGGGTGCCAGGTACTTGCGCAACGGCCGCGAGAAGTATGTTAGAATTGAGATCGTGGGCGAGACGGGTCTGCGCGCCTGGAGCCAGCCTTTCTTCTTCTCCTGACGCGCATCCAGCGTGCCGCGGGAACAAGAGCGGTGCACGCGGCGTCCAACCCGCATTACTACCCGATCCAGACAAATGGGGCCGCAGATTCTGTGAGACGCAGGCGCAACTCCCCAGGTTGTGATCTCCGACGAAGTGGCGCATGGGCGGCCCTGTGGCTGGCCCTTGCGCTCCTGTGTATCTGGTGCTCGGCCGGTGCCGACGTGGCACAGCAAGAGCCCACAAAGGACGAGGGCTTGGCCGCAACGCCAGAAGAGACCCAGCCCGCGTCCACGGAGCAAGTCGAAGCGCCACCGGCTGCGCCCTTGCCCGGGCAGGAAACGGCGCCGGCACAGGGCACCCCGCTCCCTGGCCTGGAGACCGTCCCACCGACTGCGGGCCAGGCGCCGCCGATCCCGCTGGGTGGAGACCCTTTCTCCGGCCAGACGCCTGCGGCTGTCCAGCTTCCCTTCACCGGGCCTGATGGTGCGCCGCCCGGAGCCCCGCCCGCAGCGCCAAAGAAGAGGAAGCCGAAGTCGGGCATTGCTCGGTTCCTGGAGCAGAACGATCTCTTCCAGGGAGTTACCATCACCGGGCAGAACACTCTTACCTTGCAGCAGAATGATGTCGAGGGTTCGGAAACCACCTACAAGAGCCAACGCTGGGACACCGACGACGTTGTGCGCCGCAGCAGCCTGCATCTGGAAGGGCCTATCTGGAAGGAACTGGTTTTCGAGGCCGATATCTCCGACAGCGGCTGGGGGCAGCGCTACTCCCGATGGGTTGCGGGGTATGTCGGGCATGATTCGGCCCTGCTGTACGGCGACCTCGACCTGCAGCTTGGGGGGAACGAGTTCGTTGCCTTCCGCAAGTCCACAAAGGGCTGGCAGTTCGACCAGAAGCTCCCGGGCAACGGTTTCGCGCGGGGCTTCTACACCCGCGAGAAAGGCCTCGTGCGCAATCAGACCTTCGTGGGAAACGACACCGCCGGCCCGTACTTCCTCACATACACCCCGGTCATTGAGGGCAGCGAGGTCATCAAGGTCAATGAGGAGTTCCTGGAGTTCGGGACAGACTACCGTCTGGACTACGACACCGGGCAACTCTACTTCGAGCCCGTGGATGGCCAGCCGAGGATCATCACCGCCGCCGATACCGTGTCCGTGAGCTACCAGTCCCTTGGCTACAATAACCAGGGGCCGGGACAGCTGTACGGCTTCCGGGCCGAAGTGCCGCTCCTGAAGGACCGGATGCTGGTGGGTGTTACTACTCTCCAGCAGGACCGCCAGGGCGATTCATCGGTGCATGACACCGTGGGCTACCAGGAGGACGTCTACAACGGCTCGGGCAGCACCGGACCCTTCGACACCAACTACCGGCCGATCATCGTGGACGGCACGAGTGTGGTCTACAAGGGCGAGCGGCAGATCATCGACAAGGCCCTGACGGTTCTCGTGGACAGCGTCGAACAACTTGAGGGTGTTGATTATGACGCCTTCCGCACCATTGGGCGCGTGATCTTCCGGCGCGCAGTGCCGCCGACTTCGCTGGTAATCATCAAGTACTTCTACGACATCGACACAGGCGCCAAAGCCACAGGTGACCAGCAGCTCTGGGGCGTTGACCTGGCGTACACGATCAACGACAACCTGAACTGGTCGCTGGACTGGGCGAAGAGCTCGGGTGTCTCCGAAGATCAGAACGGCAATGCGCTGTCGACCATGCTGTCGTATAACACCAGGGGCGGCGACGTCCGTCTCGTGGGTGAGTACCGGTCGGTGGATCCCACCTTCGCGTATATTGATACGGTGGGTTTCCGGCGGCGCGAAAAAGGAATCAATTTCGGGGCCGAGTGGGATGTGAATGAGCACATCTCTATCGCCAATCGCTACTCCAAGCTGGACAGCGACAGTGGCCTGTCTTTCGGCTACAGCGGCTACTCGGGCGGCTATAACTTCAATACCTACCCCACCGCGAACACCAGCCAGACTACCAGCACTTCACTCTCGGTGGCCACGGAGCGCAATGATCTCAACGTGCGTCTGGATTATGAGGGCTGGCCCACCTTCAGCTACCAGCGCAGTTCCATGTCCAACAGTGGCGCGACGACCGGCGACAGCGACTACACCACGGACAGCATCAACCTGTCCTACAGCCCGCAGGGAAAGAAGTACTCCATCCAGTCGCGTCTGAGCACCACGAAGCAGCGGAGTTTCCGCCCGGCATCCGGCGCGACCGCTGAGTCGACCCTCACCGGAAGCGACTCCGACCAGTTCCAGACCTCGGTGAGCTACAACCCTTCCGACAAGCTCTCCTTCTCGGCCAGCTACTCGGAGAACTCGTCTTCCGCGGTGGAGACAGTCAACAACTCCACCTCGGACAACGTCCAACTCACGGCGCGCTGGAACCCCACCAGCAAGCTGAGCGTGGACCTCACACATTCCGAATCCACAAGCTCCGGGCGGGTCACCAGCGGCTACTACGGCTCTACTTTCAGCGCCGCGACCACCACTCAGATTGACAACCCCGGCGGCGGCGGGGGCGGCGGCGACGACGATGATGACGACGACGAGGAGACGGAGCGCCCCGGGATCACAGATCGCAACGACCGTCTGAACATTTCCTGGCGCCCCACGGAGCGTCTCTCACTGGACCTGGCTTTCGGCATGCGCGACTACAGCAGCACCGGTTCCCAGGGCTACCTCGCCGACAGCACCCAGGATTTCTGGAATTTCGGGGCGATGTGGCAGGTCTCGGAGGCGCTATCCCTGAACCTGGCCCTGAGTAAGGACGACCTGCAGTTCTTGGAGGAGGACCGCGGCGCGGTGCTCAACAAGAGCTACGTCCTTTCTGCCAGCTATCGTCCGCCGGGCACCAATTGGAGTGCGGGTCTTACCCTGAACATCCAGGACGGCAGCAGCCCGACGTACGTGGGCTATGGCCGTCTGCAGCGGTATCGGATGGTCTCGACGAAGCTCACGGACATCAGCGGACAGCTGTCCTACCAGCTTAGCGACGACCTGTCGCTGGTGGCATCGGGCAGCATTTCGGACTACGCTGGCGGGTATTCGGACTTCAAGAAGCATACAGGCGAGGTAGGCCTACGCTACCGCTTGAGCAACACCACCGGCGTGGACTTCGGCTACCGGTTCATCAAACACATCTCCCGCACAACTGAAGACGACCTGATCTACGGCACGAGCGGCAGCGGGCAGAACTACATCGCGAACACTTTCTTGCTCAACCTGAACACCAGTTTCCGCGGCGGCGTGGGAAGCAGCGGTCCGGGCAGGTCCGTGGGTGGCCGCGCAGGCGTTGGTTACTCCGGAGGGCCGGGAACCTTTGGCGGCTACAGCCCGAGCCTGTACACGGGCAGTTCAACAGGCTACACGGGATACAGCCCTGTGGGAGCGGGATATGGTTCCATGGGCGCCGGTGCATTCAGCGGGTTCGGTACCGGCACCACGAACCGCTACGGCACGGGCTATGGACCGAGCACCTTCGACACCCTGGGCCAGACCCGCACCCGCCAAACGATGACCGACCTCTTCGGCACCACGCCCTTCGGAACGGGTGGGTACACCGCACCACCCACTTCGGGGAAGTCCATCAAGAAGGGCATCGGTGAGTTCCGCGATACCGGCACAGGCGTCGATGCATTCGATCAGGCCTTCAGTCCCGAGATTGGCAGACCCGAAGCCGGACCGGGCCGCCCGTTGCCCGGTGGCGTGCTGCCCGGCGCGACCCTGGACGAGGACTGGTGGCTGCTTGAGGACAACATGGCCTACTGGTAGTCTCTTCGCCTCCGGAAGGAGGCTCACATGAAAGCTCAGGACCCTATGACTGCACGCCTCATCAGTGGAATAAGCCTTTGCTTCTTGGCGGCTTGCGTGGCCGTCCCGTGTCTTGCCGGGCCGTTCCGTAACATCGTGAACGAGCCCTTCGCGACCCGCTGCAACGGGCCTCAGGGCGCGATCGTGATTCCCGACGACCGCGTGGGCACGGCTTCGGTCTCGGCTGCGAGTCTGGCGGAGCAGGCAAAGCTCCGGCATGCTGCGGCCACGATTCGCCGTCTGCAGCAAATTGGCAAGGTGAATCCCCGCGCGCGAGTGGCCTTCCCGCGCCTCGCAGTTCACACCCGCAATGACCAACTGGTGCTGCCCGACCTCGTGCGTACCGCCGCCGTGGGGGATCTCGGTGATCCCGGGAACCAGCTGACTTTCGAGTTCGAGGGCTGGACGGACAGCGACCGGGCCGTGTTGCAGGCGTACATTGCCAATGCCTACCCCAAGGCCCGGCTGATCTACGGGCCGCCGGCGTTCAACATCACCGTCAAGGTCATCCGCGACGACACCATTACCGAACTGCAGGGCGGCATCTACGACGCCACCACCAATGAGATCCGGATGCCTGCTCTCACCGGGAACGTGCCCGAGGACACCTTCATCTTCATGCTTCTGGTGCTCCGGGCGTTCCACGATGACGTGGCCATCTTCTACGATGCCTGGGAGGAAGGCTTCGTGGGCGCGGCGGCCACGGCAGTGCAGGTGCAGCCAGGCGTGGCGCCAGACTTCGACCCCAAAGACCCCGGCCCATTCTATGCGCTGTCGGTCTATGAGGCCGAAAACCACCCTGAGCTCGGCAACTCCACCTTCTACCCGCAAGGGGATTTCGGCGGGATGTTCGTCTGGCGGGTGGCCATGGCAAGGGCCGCCTGGCTGAAGTGCTGGATCGAGGACAACAACTTCTTTGCGAACTTCAACGCCCAGTACTATGCGCGTTACAGCCAGCAGCTTCAGGGCGACGTGCTCGGACTGCGATCGGTGGCGGCTTCAGTGCTGCCGTCCGTGGAAGGCCTGCCTTTCCAGGAGTGGTACCAACGCCAGTATGTGCTGGACACCAGCGTGCGTGCCGGGTTGAAGGAGTACACCTGGAACATCCCGCTGGAGAGTGCAGTGGTGCTCATTGTCGAGCATTACCTGACCGACGAGTCGGGCAATGAGTTCGTCCGTTCCGGCCAGGCCCGGACCATCTACTGGAGCTACGACTTCAGCGTCAGCCTTTACGCCGAAGAGGGCAACCTCATCGACATTCCCGCCGGTGGCGAAACCCCTGGCGAGGGCTTCCTCATCCCCACGTTCTTCAACATCGGCGGCGCTCAGCGCATCACTGTACAACTGGACCTCAACGGCCTGCGTAGCTTCTATCCTTTCCCGTATCTCGTGCGTGGCTTCGAGGTGGGGGAGAACAACCTTTACGGCGGCATTCTCAATGCCACCACGGGCCAGATAGACGTGGAAGGCGGCAACGGTATCGCGGGTCTCTCGGTGAAACGGGGCATCTGGGGGGCGACGATCACCACAGCAGGCCTGTCGCCGCTGAAACTCAAGGTCACCTTCACCAACAGCAGCGGCCAGCCCATCACGCGCAGCGTGAACGTGGGCTGGGACAGCTACATGGTTCTGCTGGACGGCGGCAAGCAGACCACACTGCAGTTCACCTTCCCCAGGGGGCTGACGGGGCTTCATCTGATGAGCTTGCCGGTGACGCCGGTGAACGGCAGCGCACCTCAGGTTCTCGGCATATCGGCCGCAGACCTTCTTCTCGCGCGCTGGGATCCCGCCGCGCCGCCCTTAGGCGAGTACCGGGTCTGGCCCAACGTGGAACCCTTGGGCCATGGGCGGGGATACTGGCTCAAGGTCCTGCAGGACACGGCGGTCTCAATAACGGGCGTGGTGCCCGACGAAACGCAGCGCATCACCGTGCCCATCGAACTTGGTTGGAACATGTTCGGGACGCCGCGATTGAACACGATGCCGATTGACCAACTCAAAGTCCAGGTGGGCACGGACGCCCCGGTGCTCCTTGCGGAGGCGGTCACCAAACGCTACGTCCAGACGGGCATCATCAAGTACTCTCAGTCTGCCGGGTACGAGACAACCGACGAGCTCGTGCCTTTCAACGGCTACTGGATCCGTTGCCTTGTGCCCGCCGGGGCGCAACTGGCCTTCGAACCCGTGCAAACCGCGGCTGCTTCAGCCTCCACCACGAAGGTGCTCCCGAGCCCTGACTGGCGCCTGCCGATCCAGATTCAAGCCGGCTCTTTCTGCTCCTCTGCGGCGTACCTGGGCGGGGCGGCAGGAGCATCGGCGTCTTTCGAGCCCGAGTATGACATAGCCGCGCCGCCTGCGGTCGGCCCCACGGTGAGCGCGCGGTTCGTGTCGGGCGCATCTGACTCCGCGGTGTACCTGGCGGATGTTCGCGGCCTGGAGCCGGCCGGCGAAACCTGGCAGTTGCGAGTTGAGAGCAACATTCCCGACGAACCTGTCCGTGTCTCGTGGCCGGACCTGAGCGCCCTGCCGGCAAGCGCGAAGCCGGTACTGGTGGATCCGCAGACCGGAACCCGCCTGTACATGCGCACCACTCCGGGGTATACGCTGACTGCAGATGCCACCGGGGTCAGCCGCACGCTGCAGGTGGAAATGCCCGCCGACAACACTGGTGCGCTGGTGATCTCCGCCATGAGCGCCCAGTCTGCGGGGTCTGCCGTGAACCTGGCATACACCCTTTCCCAGCCGGCTTCGGTTGAGGCCCGGGTGCTGAACATCGCGGGCCGCCCAGTACGCAATTTGTTCCAGGACCGCGTGCAGCCTGCGGGAGTCAACACCGTGGCGTGGAATCTCACCAACGGGGACGGGCTCAAGGTTCCTTCCGGGCTCTACCTGTTCGAGGTTCGGGCGCGGACCGACACCGGCCAGTCCGTGCGCGCTGTGCGCAGCCTGCGCGTTGACCGCCGTTGAGCCGGATGGGAACCCGCCGGCAAACGCAGCCGAGAAAGAAGTTCACATCACCTTGAACATGCGACCGAACACATATCTCCTGCTCGCTCTCTGCGCGGCTCCCGTCCTTCTGGCGGGTTGCGGCGGGCTTCCTGCGAGCACCGAACCCACCGGCGCCATCGTGGTCTTCGCGGCCTTCGAGGGCCCGGAGGATGATGCGCCCACGATCCGGTCTATCGCGCAGGTCGTCATCGGCGGCGTCCGCGGGCAGTTCGACGGCCCCTCTGAGCGCGAACTGATCCTGCGCAATATCCCCTTCGGTGACGAAGACCCGCCGAAGCAGCCGATGACTGTCACCGCACCGGGATACAAGACCGTGTCCCAGCAGCTCGAATTGCGCAAGGACATCGCCACTTTTGTCGATCTCACCATGGAAGCGGTGGATACCACCCTCACGGGGACCGTGCAGGCCACGGTGAAAGGCTCAGACGGGGCGCCGCTCGTGAACGCCCTCGTGACCTTCATCCCGGCGGGCGGCGGAGATGATGACACCGTCTCGGGCTTTACGGACTCCGCGGGTGTGGTGGCAGTGGGCGGCATACCCATCGGTCCGGTCACGGTGGAAGCCGTGGCTGCCGGGTATTTGCCCGAAACCATCGACATTACCGTTCAGCCCGATGCAGGTGGCACAAACTCGCCGCTGACTTTCACGCTCCTGAGTGGCGATACGAAGGTGACGGTGCGCGGCCTTGTCTCGGACCTGCGCCTGCAGACGCCAATCGCGGGGGTCACCGTGGCAATCGCTGACCTGCCCCCCGTGCAGACCGGCGCCGACGGCCGCTTCACCGTGCCGGACGTGCCTGTCGGGAAAAAGCCTATCAAGGCCACGTTGTCGGGATACGACGATTACGAGGATGAGATCAATGTCCTGCCGGGGATGGGTACCGTGCAGGTGCTTATGTCCCGAGCTTCGGGCGAGCCACCGGGCGTGCCGCACACCATCGCCGGGACCGTGACGCTTCTGGGTGCGCCGGACAATGCGGGCGCGGTTGTGGTGGCCTTCAACATCAACCGCGGCTCCGAGATGGCCCGCTATACCACGGGCGCCGACGGCCGCTACTACCTGTTCGTTCCGGCGGGTAGGTACGAACTGCGGGTGACCTTCGGATCGCGCACCATCACCCGCACGGTGGACTACGAGGGCGAGGGCCGGGTGCTGGACGGCATCGACTTCACCCTCAGCGCGTCACCGTAAAGCGCGCGCCAGTGGATAGAGAGAGGGCAGGCCCCGCGTGGGCCTGCCCGCTTCGAGTGTTTCACTTCCCCGCGCGGTCGCTACTCCAGCGACAGGCCTTTGGCCATGGCGCGGATAATATCCTTGCGCGAGATAATCCCCACAATCTTCCCGCCATCCACAATGGGCACGCGGTTGATGCCCTTGTCATGCATGGCCTTGGCGATGTCGATCACTTTGTCCTCGGGCCCGAAAGTGACCACTTTCCGGGTCATCACGTCCTTAACCTCAAGCCCGCGCCATTCCGCGTCCTGCTCGATGAGATGCTGGGGCGTGATCCACAGGCCGTAGAGCGCGGTCTTCATCATGGGCGGTTGCTGCCGTTCGAGGAGCAGCAGGTCGCGTTCCGTGACGATTCCCACAAGCTCTTCCCTGCCGTTGACAACCGGCAGTCCGCTGATGTCGTTGTCGGCCATTATCTCCACGGCGTGCTGTGCGCGGTCGGTCTCCTCGATTGCCAGCACCGGCGTGGTCATGATTTCCTTTGCTTTCATAGTCATCAGTCTCCCCGTTGAGTATCGCGCGTCCGCCGGCATACTGCCCTGGTGATCCAAGTCGGGCTACCCCTTCGCTTCGTCTGCGTCCTCACCCTTCTTGCCCTTCGGCTTCTCATCCGTCTTCTCCTCAGGCTTGTCGCCCTTGCTGCCGCGCTGAGGAAGCTTCACGGTCTTGTCGAGCACATTGCCGGCCCCATCACGGGCGCGGACGATGATCTCCGTGACACTGTCCGGCAGCTTTCCGGTGTCCACGAGGAAGCGTTCGTAGGTCCAGTCGTACAAGCCGTCATCCAGCCATGCCCCGCGCCAGTTGTCCTCGTCATCCTTGCCTGCGGGGCGCCAGGCGATATTGGTAATCGTGGACAGCGCGTCCAGGGCGAACCCGGTCAAAGCGAACTCTCCGTCTTTCTGCTCCGCGGGACCGCTGATCAGCTCGATCTCCGGGACGGTGTTGTCGATGGTCACGTTCAAGATGTCCAGCGTGTGCTGAAGGTTCCCGGTGGGGTTAGCGCGGCGGTCGCTGACGGTGATGCGCAGGTCGTACATTCCATCTGCGAAGTCCTTGGTATTCCACTCATACTCGCTCTTGGTCACCCCATCCTTCACGGTCTTCCAGGCGTCTTCGCCGTGCTTGCGTGCCTCAATTCGCGCCTCAAGCTCGTCCTTGTCGGGGTCCTCCATCTTCCACTTGAGAGTGAACTTATCGCTGATCGCCGCGCCCTCTTTCGGCGTCGGGTCTTTGACTGTCGGCCGCTGATTCTCGGGCAGGTAACGGATGCGCAACCAGTCCAGCCAGGGCTCCTTCGTGTCCTCTCCTTTGGCCAGCGTCAATTTGTACTGTAGATAGCGGGCGTTCGGTGGGCCCGCAAGATCCTGGCCGGGCTTCTGCAGGGCGAAGCACCACGGGCTCCAGCCACCGTACTCGGGGTCGCTGGTGTTGCCTGAGCGCATTCGCAGTTCCATGCGCGTGCCCTCGGGGAGACAGGCGCGCCAGTCGGCGCGTCCCCAGCGCGCGATGCGCTTGGCGTCGAGAATGCCCGACTCCAGGCTGCCCTCGCAGGCCGCCTGCAGATCGGCGGTGTACAGCTGCACCGGGCTGGTGGTGGCCAGGAAGAGGCGACTGGCCCTCGCGGCCAGCGCCGTGCATGCATGGCCTTCATCTCGCCGCGTCAGGGAGTGGATATCGCGATCCACGATGCGCACCACGCGCCCATCGTCGTCCAGAGCGGCGTAAACCGTGCCGTTGACCGCGGCCAGGCTGATAACCCCGCCACTGTCGGCCTTGTACAGTTCGGTGATGTCGCCGTTCGCGCCCACTGAGATGACTTTGCCCGTGGGTGCGGTTGAAAAGACCACGGAGCCGTCTGCGGTCAACTCAATCCCGGTCACTTCATCCGTGCCTGAGTCATACAGGGCGGTCAGTTCCCGCTTCGCATCCAGCCGGTACAGTCCCCCTCGGTCGGCGGTGCCCACGTACAAGTCATCGCCTTTGAGCAGCAGCCTTGTGGCGTGCTCCTGGGGCAGTGTGGCGATGCGGCTGGTGTCGCCCTGCGCCGAGATGTGATACACTGCCGCGCCCGGGCCAACGGCCGCGTAGTAACCGTCGAAGCCGTCGCCCACCAGCGCCCAGACGTAATGGTCCTCAAGAGTGCAAAGGGTCTCGGTCTTGCCCTCGCGGATTGCCAGCACCTTGCCGCCGGGGAAGGTCGCTGCGATCACCGCGCCATCATTGGCCACGCACAGCGCTGATACACCAAACTCGCCGGTGTCGGCCAGAAGGCTCGTGTCACCATTCTCAAGCGAGTACACCCGACCGGGTTTGATCGTCCCCGCATAGCCTTTGTCCGTACCCGCTGCCAGGCACCAGACCAGCATCTCCTCGGGCTCGCCGGTCTTCTCCCAGTTGGGCGCGATCTCCACGCGGCCGTCGCTGCGCACGGCGAGGCCGTGAAGTTCGCCGGCGCTGAAATCTGTGGCGCTGGTCTGCTCCCAGACCGAGGGCTTGCGTCCCACGTCGCCTTTCTTCTTGTCCTTGGGCTGGTTGTCCTTTTTCTCGGGCTTCGCCGTGTCGCTGTCTTCATCCCCATCGTCGCCTTCATCCCCGTTGTCCTCGTCCGCCTCTTCCGCGCTTTCATCGTCCTCGTCGTCCAGCGCCTCATCGTCCTCTTCCTGGCCGCCATTGAGTTCCAGGTTCGGGGTTGCGGGGCTTGCTGCCCGACGGGCCGCACCTGCCCGTGGCTTCTCGAAGGCTGACGCGGCCCACCAAAGCGACGCGGGCACACCCTCCGGGGCCGGCGGGGGGGCAAGGGTTTCGTCCTCGTCCTCGGAATTGCCTACGCGGGGAGATGGCACCTTGCCCACTTTGCCCTCGCGGTCTTCGGTGGGGAGGGTCACTATGGCGCCTCCATACACCACCCAGGGCAGATCCAGTGTCTTCGACACTTCCGCACCCCCGGCGCCCAGGTCAGTACGCGGCGAATTCATCAGCGCAGACTTGAGCACTTCGGGGAGCCGAAACAGACGAGTGCCTTCGACCGAGATGTCTCGCGTGGGCAGTCCGGCTGCCACGAAAAGCTGGTCACCCCGTTCCAGCGTCTCGATCTGTTCGATTACGCTCTCCAGGCTATAGAAGGTGGGTGGTAGAATGCCCACTCGCGACCGCACCGCCATGGAGGAATCACCGCCGGACACGCCTATTCGGATGCGGCCTTTGGCCAGCGAGACCGGCATGTGCAGTTTGACGACCTTCTCGATGACGTTGCCATCGTCCGGACGCAGGCTCACGCGGACGGTGATGTCCTCTCCCGCCTTCGCCACCGGTTCGTCCACGGTGACTGATTCGATCGCCACCGTGTCGTCGGCATCCCACAGTTCGGCGCTGTATTCCAGCCCCGTCACGTCCTGGGGCCGGAACCGGTTCTCTGTAAGCATGGAAGAGGCCGCCATCAGGTCGCCGATGGCCGGCATCGACAGCATGCCGTCATGGTAGAAAATGTCCTCCCGGGTGATCTCGTGGCCTCGGTCGCCTTTCACCCGGAACCTCACCTTCAGCATGCCCTCACCCTGCGAGTTGTAGCTGTTGAAAATCGCCGTGAGGACGCTCGTTGCCATGAGTTCGGGAGTCATCACGCGCTGGCGCATGATCTCAATGTGATACGTATCCGTGACCTGCCGATTCCTGTCGGTGATCGTGATAGTTGCCGGGACTTTGGGCGCGATGGGCCCGAGCTTACCGCCGATAGCCCAGTTGCGATCCTGGGTGATAGTGCCCACGTCCTGCATGATGGACATCATCTTGTCTGTCCGCGAATAACGGGGCACGAAGTCGTGGACCCACGAGGTGGTCAGGGGGAACGCCACCTTGCCGAACTCCATGTACGGGTGGCCGAAGCCGAGGATCAGGTCTCCATCCACGTAGGTGACGGTGCCGCCGGTGCTGATGTCAATATCGCCGGACACAAGGGTTGAGCCCAGTGCCGCGCCGGGCTCGATCTTCACAGGGACCGCATACCGGCTCTTCCCCGGGCCGGGGATGGCCTCCATGCCATAGGGCTTCAGCACACCGTTCAGGTGCTCCAGCGCCTTCGGGGGCAAGCCCGCACAGTAGACCGGAGCCGTCACTGGCGCGAGGACCATGGTGTGGGCATCTGCGAAAGCCTCACCATCGTGGCCCGGCGGCGCGATCTGCACTCCCGTGATCTCCCGCCCTGCTGCCTGGAAGGGCTCCCGGACCCGGGCGTATTCCGGCTCACGCCCCGGCGCAAGCTGCCCCACCTTCACCTCCGCCGGCTTATCCAAGGCGGCCAGCATGGAGTTGATGGTGGTAATGCCGCAGATTGGCTCACGCACCCACTGCCAGCCGTAGGCGATGGCGCCCACCAGCTTGCCGTTGATGTACACCGGGCTCCCGCTCATGCCGCCGATGATCCCGGATTCGCGCTCCACCACCGGGCCGTCCAGCACCTTCGCGATCACGAGGTCCATCCCTGAGTTTGAGTTCTCCAGGACACTGAGAATCTCCAGATTGAATTCAGAGATGGTGGTTCCCGCGAAGACCGTCTTGCCGACGGCCCTCATACCCCGCTCCACCTCGCTGCTGAGCATCATAGTGTCGCGGTTGAAGTGGGGGCTCAGCTGTTCCGCCGCCAGTGCGGGCATAGTCACACAGACGGCCAGCAGGCCAATGAGGGTCCACAAACGCATGGGCATGTCCTTTCATATCGCGTCTTCAGCGTGTCCGGCGATACGTCTTCCAATGCGTCTTCTGGGAAGGTTGTCGCGGAGCACTCTGAGAATAGGGCCGATAGGGAGCCGATCCAGGCGGCCCCGCTGCCAATCCGACGAAAAACCAAGGTACATAATACCCACTTCGGGGAGGAACGGCAAATGGTGGAGATCAAGGCCGCTTTCATCGGGGCCGGAGGCAATGCGCAGGGGCACATGCAGCGCTTTGCAGAGGTCGAGGGAACCCGCATCGTCGCGGTCTGCGACATCAACGAGGCTCTGGCAAGCGAGGTGGGCGCCAGGTTCAACGCCCCCGCCTATAGCGATCATCACGCGATGCTCGATGAGATCGACGCCGACGCGGTCTACGTGAGCGTGCCGCCTTTCGCCCACACGGATGCAGAGATTCTCGCGGCGCAGAAGGGTTGCGCGGTGTTCGTAGAAAAGCCCGTCTGCCTGGACATGGACAAAGGTCTCGAGATACTCGAGGCCATCGAGTCCAATCATGTGCTGTCCTGCGTGGGATTTCAGTTGCGTCTGCTGGACCCGGTGAACCGGGCGAAGAAGTGGCTGTCGGACCGCACCATTGCGATGGTCTCCTCCCACCGCTGGGGTGGGCTGCCCGGGACCCCGTGGTGGCGGGTCATGTCTCGCTCCGGTGGCCAGCTTGTGGAGCAGACTGTGCACCAGGTAGACGCAATTCGCTACGTCACCGGGGACGAGGTGGCGGAGGTATACGCCCAGTATGCCCTGCGCACTATGGGTGACGTGGAGAATCTGGACATCCCGGATTCCCAGGCGGTCTTGTTCAAGTTCAAGTCGGGCATGCTGGGCACTCTGAGCACCAGCCCGATGATGACCAAAGGCGGGGGGAAGAGCGACGTGGTGTTCCTCCTGCGCGACCAGATCCTGACCCTCGGCTTCGGTGGGAATTCTCTGGCGCCCGAGACCGACGAGTGGCTCTGCGCGCCGCCGGAACCCGCGCCGAACATCGATGAGGTGTTCGCGCAGGCAATCCGTGCCGGGGATCAGTCGCTGCTTCCGTGCTCCTATCGCGAGGGCCTGATGAGCACCGACGTGGTGCTTACGGCCAACCGCTCGGCGATTTCAGGCAAGCCTGAAAAGCCCGTGCTGGCCTAAGGCGCGAGCTTTCGTTTCCCCGGAAATGCGGCCGGATGGGGGCGGGGACAGCGTCGCGTGGGTGCGCCTCCCATCGATCCGCGTCGGCCGCCCGTCCCGGTCGGCAATCTCCGCGGCCTTCGCGTCCCTCAGGACGCCCGGCCGAAGGCCTCTAGACCCGGGTTTGAACCCGGGGCACCGACGACCAACGGCCTGTCGAGCGAGACGCTCGACCTAAGCGGATGGGTGGGATGCCCGCCCCACCAGGCGAAAGACGACGGCTGTCAGGCAGGGTTGCCTGTCCCACGAGCCATCTGCGGCGTTGCGCGGCGTCAACCCGCCCTCCTAGCCATACATCTTCAGCACTTTTTCCCGCACCCGCTCGAACCGGTTTTCGCCTCCTGCCACAATCCGCTCAACCGCCTCCAGCCGGGCCTCGTATTCGGTCTCGGTTGCCCCAAGTCGCTCGAACATTACCGATCGGCCCAGTCGCGCGATGGTGTCCGACGCCTCATCCCACTTGAAGGCCATCCGGTGCCCGCTCCCGGTGCTCTCGTGGAGTGTCGCCACTCGCCTGCGCGCGCCTCGCACATGCACGAAGAGCACGAGGTCCAGCATGTTGAAGTGGTCCAGCGGGGCCTGCAGCGGGGGAGAGGTGAGGATCTCCCGGGTCTCGTCCAGCGTGTCGGCGTGCAGGCAGGATGCGGCCCGATTGCCTCGAGGGATCAGCGCCAGGAACTCGGCCACTTGTCGCCCCCAGATGTATCCGTACCAGTGTCCGGGGCCGATCTCGTGGGCGAGATAGCAGTTGGGGCCATCGTCATCGACGATGTGGGGGTCTGTGACCGTGACGATCTCCTCGCCCGGGGGAAGCAGACACAGCAGATTCGCCAGGACCGTACTCTTCCCGGCTCCCCCGGGCCGGGCGGCGACGATGAAAGACGCCCCGTGGGCAATGGCGGTCCAGCAGTGTGCCACCAGCTCGGGGGTCATCGTCCCTGCGGCGATGAGGTCTACGAAGCTGAGGGTCCGGCCACCGCGCTGGTTGAGGCCCTCGATTTCGCGCAGGTTCTTTTCTTGAAGCGGGTTCATGTCTCACTCCCTGTGCTTACTGGTCTCGCCGGTCTTCCACGCCGGCTCTGGAAAGGGTAAACTGGGGCCACGATGCCCGAGACCATCAGAGCAATTCTCTTCGACCTGGACAACACCCTCTACGACGCCGAAGCCGGGCTGCAGGACGAGGGCGACCGCCGCATCACGCGCTGGATCATGGAGCAGCTTGGACTACCCCATGATGAAGCAGACGAACTGCGCCTGCGCACCTGGAAGCAGTACGGCACTACCGCCAGCGGGCTCCAGGCGGAATACGGGATAGACGCACGGGGCCTGTATGCGGCGACGATCAGCCAGATCGAACCCGCCGAGTACCTGGACCCGTGGCCCGAACTTGCAGCGATGCTTGCCGCCCTGCCGGTCTCGCGACATGTATTCACCAATGCAACCGAGGTCTATGCCTGGAAGGTTCTGGCGGCACTGAGCGTAAGTGATCTGTTCGAGAGAGTCTTCGGCATCGAGTACTGCGAGTACCTGTGTAAGCCGAACCGGGCATCCTACGAGCGCATTCTGGAGGACCTAGGGGTTCCCGCCTGTCAGGTCGCTTTCGTGGAAGATAACCCGGGCAACCTGACGCCCGCGCTTGACCTGGGAATGGTGACTGTGCTGGTGGGCCGGCGGCCGGGCGAGGCAGACCTGCGCATCGACTCGATCCTCCATCTCGGGCGGGCCCTCTCCGCCGCAGGCCTCACACCCTGAGCGCGCCCTCACGCGAACATCCCGCGGCCTGTCTGCGTCCAATAGGCTATCCCGCCGGTCCACCTGGAGGAAGCCCATGTATCGCATCTCCTTCGTTTTCGTGCAGATCGCAGCGGCGGTGACGCTGGCTTTCGCCGTGCCCTGTTCATGCATCGCCCAGCCTGCCCAGGGCCGACCCCGGCCTCAACAGGCGCAGGCACGGCCTCAGCCTCCTTCGGATGTCGAGGTTGTCCGCGACGTGACGTATCTCACCGTGGACGGCCGCGCTTTGCGGTTGAACATCGCGCGCCCGAAAACCCCGCCCGCCGATCCGATGCCGGTGATTGTCTTCATCCACGGGGGCGCCTGGCGCTCGGGGAACGCCGACCCATCTCGCAACTACCCTTTAGCCCAGAGGGGATATTTCACCGCCAGCATCGAGTACCGGCTGTCCCAGGAAGCGCTGTTCCCGGCTCAGATCCACGACTGCAAAGCGGCGATCCGCTGGATCCGCAAGTACGCGAGGGAACTCAACGTCGACCCCAATCGCATCGGCGTGTGGGGCTCGTCAGCAGGCGGGCACCTGGTGGCCTTGCTGGGAACGTCGATTGGTGTGCAGGCGCTGGAGGGCCCGGGGAACGAGGGCTTCAGCAGCGCGGTTCAGTGTGTGGTGGACATGTTCGGCCCATCCGACCTCCCGGCCCTCCTGGGCAAGCCCAGCAATATCGACCGTACCCGCCCCGACTGCCCGGAAGCTCAGCTCATCGGCGGGCTCATCGCCGACAACCTGGAGAAGGCCCGCGCAGCCAGCCCAGTGACGTACGTGGACGGCAATGAGCCGCCGTTCCTGATTCTGCACGGCACCGAGGACCCCACGGTTCCCTTCAACCAGTCCGAGATACTGGACGAGGCTCTGCGGAAAGTGGGTGCGGATGTGACCTTCGTTCCCGTCAAAGGCGCGGGGCATGGGTTCTTCGGCCCGACCATCCAACCGGGCACCGCCGAGATCGACAAGATGATCGCGGAGTTCTTCGACCGCCACTTGTCCAGGCGGTAGCGGCGGAAGCTCTGACGGGTCGGGCCAGGTCGCGACCGGCGAAACACACACCCTGGTGGGGTGTCAAAACCGGGGAGACAAAGCACTCGCGGTTCATGCCGCGAAACCATGGCACGGAGGTTGGAGCTTGATGCGCAGCATAGTCGTCGTAGCCCTGAGCCTGCTGTCGATCCTGGCGCTCCCGGAGATGGGATTGTGTGAAGACTACGTGATCCTCGCGAATAAGGTCGCGGCAAAGATCACTTCCCCCGGGCCCTTCAACAGCATTTTCGAGCGAGTGTCGTATATCGACAAGCAGGTGTCGCAGGCCATTTCGGTGGAGGATGTTGGTCGCCCGAAGATGTACGTGGTAGGCGGCCCGGAACCGGCAATTTACATCGGAAAGACCCTGCTAACCAAGGTGTACCCCTCGGACGTGGCCGGCCGGGGCATGAGCCAGATGGACCTGGCGAGGGCGTGGAAGGCCAACTTCGAGCGGCTCTTCCCCCTGGCCGAGCCCTGCATCCGCATGGGCAAAGGCAAGCCCGTCGCCACCGGGCCGGTCACCAACTACACGCCACCGGCAAAGCCGAAGGTTGTTGAGATCCCGACTCGGGATTGGGCGATGGTCGCCGTCGTGCTGGATCACCTGCTTCTCACGCGCGCCTGCAGTGACGAACTTTTCGACAAGGAACTGCCCAATCTCGTCGCCACGCTCTACGATGACATTCTGCAGGGCGTTGTGAACCAGGCGCAGGGCAAAGTTGTTTCCGTGCCCCCCCACGCGCCCGGCAATTGCCCGGAAGGTGGACAGTGCCCCGGTTGCCGCAAGGCCAAGCAGGAGGCTATCGCCCGGCCTATCGTGGACCCGGCGGGCGTGGCCATCGTCCCTGTGACGAAGCTGGAAGACATCCCGTCAACTGCCAGGCGCCGCATTGAATCGGGTTTGAAGCTGATGCACAGTGTGGATGACGCCCGCTATAAAGCCGACCGCGTCATGGTTGCCCGGACCGTGTTCGATGTGACGCGCAAGGCCATCGGCGAGTCTCCGGCGCAGCCTGTGGCCGCGTCAGCCTGCCCCGCGCCGGCCCCGACAGCGCCTCCCGCTGACAACTGAAGTCCGTCACTGACCCTGCTCAAGACAAAGACCGGGCGGAGATGTCCGCCCGGTCTTTTCACTGCAACATTATCCGTGGGAGCCTACGGGCCGCCTTCGATGATCCTGTCCGCGATAAGGTCGGCATTCACCTCGAAGGTTCCGTCCGCGATCTTCTGTCTCAACTCTGCGACCTTGTCCTCGCGCACATCAGGGGTGGCCGCAAGCGCTTTTTGAGCGACGCAGAAGTCCCGCGCGATTTGGCTCAGACTCGCCTCATCGGCCCCTGCGGCAACCGGCCCCACACTTGGCCCCGCTCCAGTCGGGCCTTCGGTAGGGCGAACCGATACCTTCCCCGCAGCAACACCGCCACCCGCAGCCACCATGCTCGTCTCAATCTTCATCAGATCGCCTTGCACCTCCAGTCAGCCCCCGCGGGCCTCTCTAACTCCTCTATCGGCCCGCCCTCTGCGCGCCTTTAGCGATCCCGCCGCCTGTCTGCAGGCCGGATGCACCAGATGGTGTAACAAATCAGGGGCGCACGGAATCGACTATCTTCTGCCGCTCCTGGGACGAGAGCCGCCCTACGAGCAGGAACGAGTAGTCGCCGGCTTCCCAGTAGGTTGTTTCCGGCATGGGACCAGGTCGCACCTTGAGGCGCTGTGACTGAAAGATTGAGAAGCTGTCCACACCGTTGAGATAGCGAAGCCACAGGGCGCTGCGCCCACCGCGCACGGTGATGCCCACGTCACTTCGGTGGAATGTGTATCCAGGCGGCACGTAACCGGGGAGCACCGCCTTGAAACCGATGCGCTTCTCGGCTTCTGCCAGAGACATGCGTTCTGCCGCGGGGATCTTCCACACCTTGACGCCCTTGGGGGGGATGAAGGAGAACGCCCCGGGCGGTGTTGATGGCGAATAGTCGATGCTGGTCACAGTCCAGCGGGTGGTGAGACGCCCGGCGGAGTCGTAGCGTTCCCAGCGCAACTCAACGTGGGTCTTCTCATCGATCCAGACCTGCTTGCGCGTGACCTTGTCGCCCTGGGGGCGGATGCTGACCACATCGCAAGGCCGGCCTGCGACTGTCGCGATGCCCAGGTAGGTCACGTGCAGGCTGTCGCTTACGAGGTCAAGTTGCTCAAGCTTCACCCTCTGGACTTCGGACGGCGGGCGCAGTTTGCGCTGGTGCACCAGCCGAGCCCGCGGGTGGAACTCCCACTCTGTCGTCCCATCACTGATGATCAGGCGGCCCACAAGGTAGGGGGGCGCGATGACCTCGGTACGGTGTCTGTTGGCGTCGTCCTTCAGGATTCGCTGGACGACCGTCTGGCCGGGTGCTCCGCCCTCCCTGGAGACGATCTCCACCCGCGCCTCGTAGCGCACCTTTCCATCTGCCTTGATCGCTTGCCGGAGAAGGTCAAGGGGGTTCTCCGCGCAGGCCGGCGCGGCGCAGAGCACGCCAAACGCAGTAAGCCCAGCAGCGAGAAGAACCGCGGAGAGTTGACTGATGAACCGGGACTGCACATTCACTGGGGATTTCATGACTAAAGGGGCCGGGTCTTGCCGGTCCCGGCCCAGAACGCCTCCTGGGGCATCAATAGCTGACAAGACGCATGCCCTCGTCCTCGGGTACCGGCTGGACGCTGTCGCTGGTCTGATGGCGCCGCACGAGCTCCTGAACGAACTCAGCATCGCCCTGGATCGCGCTGCCGCCTTCAGCAACGGTCACTGTTTCATGAGCCGGTGTTCCTGAATTGCTGCGCTCGTACATGACCAGCATCCCCGCAGACGCAAGCATGAGAACCAGGGCAGCCACGGAGACCGCCTGGCGCAGCGGGATCACGGGATCGGGCGCGCGCAGGGCGCCGAACAGTCTCTCAAACCACCCCGAGTGGGCGGGAACACTCTCGCGCTCCACGCGCTTCATTACCATGGAAGCGAAATCATCCGGGGCGGCCTCCTGGCCCACCGACCCTAGAAGCCCCTGGACAGCCTCCATCTCGCGCACATACTCGGCGCAATCAGCGCACTTGAGCGTGTGGGCAGCCAGTAGCTCCGCCTCTGCCGCGGTGCGCTCCTGCTTCCGAGTTGTGGCGGCCAGATACCTGCATTCTGCACACTTCATGTTTCTCATCCCCGAACGGCGGTCACGGCGAATCACAGGAGCTGACGCTCCTCGAGAAGCTCTTTCAGCTGGTTGCGTGCATTGAACAGACGGCTTTTCACGGTACCAAGCGGACAGCCCAGGATATCTGCGATCTCCTGGTAGCTCATGCCCTGCAAATCATACATCACCAGTACGGGCCTGAGTTTGGGCGAGATCCGGGCCACAGCTTCGAGTACTTCGCGGCGCACATCCGCGCTCTCGGCAAGTTCCGCGGGCCCGCGGCGCTCATCAGGCAGCTGTCTGCCGATTTCGCCGTCATCCGTGTCCACAGGCGCGTCTAGGGAGATATTGCCGTCATCCCGGCGCTGCCTGCGGCGAACTGAATCGATAACCAGATTGCTCGCGATACGGTAGAGCCATGTCTGGAAACTGGATGCCCCACGGAAATTACCCAGGGACTGATATGCCCGCACGAAGGTGTCTTGAGCGATGTCCGCGGCCTCATCCGGGTCGTGGCACATGCGTAAGACGTAAGTATAGATGCGGTCCTTGTAAAGGTCGACCAGGCTCGCGAACGCCTTCGAATCGCCCTGCCGTGCTCTCTCGACGAGTGCAGCGGTCTGGTAAGCCTGGTTTTCGGCCGTGTTCGTCATCGTAGACGCTGCCTGGAGTCGAAGGTTCAGTCAGCCGCAACTACTATGGGGGATAGCATTTTCATTCGTTTCAGATGGATCCGGGTACCCCTGCGCAGGCCCCCTTGTCGGCCGCGCATCTGCGTTCCAGCAGCTAGAACGCCAACTGCCCACCATTGCCGACGTCAGAGCCGCCGGACTCGTCAGACGGGTCCGGGCCGGGCTCAGCGGACACACGTTCCTTGCGCCCCAGGTAAATCTGGCGCTGGTATGAGCGGTGGTACTCGGACCACTCCGCCTCTGACGACGCGCCGGCCTGAATAACCTGTTTGAAGCCCTGCACCCGGGCATCCATGTTATCCGCATAATGCAGGGCACAAGCCTCCATGGTGGCCGGGGTTATGGGTGCGCCCCATTCCCGCTCCCCGTGGTGGCTCAGGACCATATGCGCCAGCAGGTTCGCCAGGTGTGGGTCGAATCCTTCGATGCCCCGGATGCGCTCCTGGATCATCCGGTCGCTGAGCACCGTGTGCCCGATGAACTTGCCGACGTCAGTGTAGTCTGCAACGGTGACTCCCGCAAGCTCCTCCAGCTTCCCGATGTCATGCAACAGTCCGCCGGCGATGAGCAGGTCCCTGTCCATTTCCGGGTGAATCTCGGCCGCCGCGAGCAGTAAGTGAACCACCGACAGCGTGTGCTCAAGCAGCCCGCCTGCATAAGAGTGGTGCAGCGATCTTGCGCCGAAGGCCGTGGCCATCTGCTCCCGGAAGTTCGGCTCCCGAAAGAAAGCGTCCAGCAGCGCCCGCAGGTGCGGGTTTGCCACGCGGTCAATGGTATCATCCAGCCAGCGCTCAAGATCATCCCGCGACCGGCCCGCGGTGGGCACAAGGTCTGCCACGTCATATTCATCGATCCCGGCCGGCCTCACCTGAGAGGCGATGAGCTGCAGTTGCCCCTGGTATTCCTGCACCGCGCCCTTGACCACCACCACATCTCCGGGTTCGAAGGTTTCGGCCATTTCCTCAGCGTTGTCCCAGACCCGCGCGGTGATCTCCCCCGTGCGGTCGCTGAGTACGAGGTTCAGGAACTTTCCCGGCTTGCTGCGGAATGCCACGAGGCTCTTTTCCCTCACCGCGAAAGCCGAATGGACCCGGGCGTTCTCCACCAGGTCCTCGACGAACTGCTTCTCAAGCATGGCGCTCACCTGTGCTTGTCGGAAAGATTACCCTGACCATCAGCGCGCCTGCCGGCCCTGGCGCCGATCTGGCTCCCGTCCGGCTCGAGCCTTATGCATCCGAACTCGACCCGCGGGGCTTTGGCCCCGGCTTCGGAGCAGCGTATGAGGGCCTGGTTCTGGCGGAAATCAAAGGTGTGAAGCAGCCCCAGCGCGATGCCTCTTCCATCGGCATCACTGAACCCCACCAATAGCCCCCGGAGTTCCTCGGCGCACTCGGGCGATCCTGCGAATAGCTCCGGCGCGGGTGCATTGACAAAGTCCCGCTCCGCCGCGCGGATCCAGTGGAGTTCCGTACCAACCAGCCACGTCGCGAAAGCCTCCTGCCGCCATTGGCAGCGGGCGGCCACGGTCTTGCAGCGCACCGCAGCCGGGACAGGGAGCGGGTGGACGGTCACCTGTGGGTCCTCGCGGAACCCGTCGAGGATCGGGGCGAGTATGTCGGTCGGCCCCAGTGTAACAATGTGCAGGGGGCGCAGGTGGCGGATCTTCGAGGTCTTGATCGCCACGCCCACCTCTCCTGTGACATACCCGGTGGTGTCCACCACCGTCCAGGCGACTTTGCGCACCGTGGCATCGCGGCAGGCGGTGAGGGTAGCTCGGACCACGCTCGCAGGCCGCCTGTTCGGCGACACGGCTCCCACGAAGTAGAACGCGCAGCCCCGGTCCCCGAGCACATGCATCCCCACGGTTGCCGGGGGGCCGATGCGCGACTGCCCCACGTCGGAGTCCACGACGGCGACGCCACCAGCCTGCCCTGCACGCGGCGCGCGCCGGTGGAGTTCCCGCGCCAGCCACCACGCGAGAGTGCTCTTGCCGGTATCTCCGGGCCCGAGGACCATGATTCGCCCGGTGTCGGGCAACTCTTCCAGGAGCGCCGACCACTCACCCGGCACAACCTCCGGCGGGTCCGCGGGAACAGGCGGGATGGGCAAGATTTCGGTCACACACTCCCTGTGAGGTCAGCGGGTGGGAACCAGCGGCTAAGGCAGTCCTTCAGCTTTGCGAAGGATCGGTCTCTGCACTCCTTGAGGCCGGTTTTCTCTGCAAGCTTACCGTACAATGCTGCTGAGGCCGGGCGTTGAGCCCTCTTGAGGGTTTCTTGGAAAGCCTCTTTGGGTCGGCATGGCTTGCCATCCTGGCCCTGTTTGAAGCCGCCCAGCACACCCCGCAGGGCCTCCGCAGAGAGGCCAAGCTCCTGCTGAATATGCGAGACTCCCGCCCAGAGCCACGCCTCTAACTCCGGGTCAATCGCGACAACGGCGACGCGATCACCCCAGATGGGACCTAACCGGGTCTCAAGTTCCTGCTCCAGTTCTTCAGCAGTGCGGCTCTCCTGCCCGCAGCCTTCCCGATCGAAGACGATCAGTCCGTGCTGTGCCCTCTTCTGATATTCGCACAGGAAGTCGGGACCCTTTGTTCGGGCCTGCGGGTCGTTGCCGGGACAACGGATTATCTCAAACGTGATCGCCCGCATCGGAACAGACTTGTGGCGTTGTGACAGAATAGTGCGGATCGCGCTCTCGGCGTGGCTGTCGGCCACAACGACCAGGAGGTCCAGGAAGTCCTGTTCGCTCATCCGAGAACACCCGCCGCATACAGATCAGCAAGCGATATGCTGCGACTCCAGTCTCGCAATGCCGGGTGCTGGTCGCCCGGTAAAACCGCGGTTGACCCGTCTGGGTTGCGGTCGAAGCAAAGCAAGTGCTCCGGCTTCGACAGACCCACGACAAGCGGCGAATGGGTCGCCGCAAAGACCTGTCCTTGGTACACGGATGAGAGGGAATCCATGACAGCTTCCAGCGCGCGCGGATGAATGCCGTTTTCGGGCTCCTCGATGATGTAGATCGTGTCCGAGCCCTGCAGGTAAGCGATGAGTGTCATCGCAAGAAAGCGCAGCGTGCCATCGGAAAGCAGCCACGAAGGCACTGGCGGACCGCCCTCAAACACCGCACTCAGGTAGAGGTGTCGGTCGTGCGCCTGCTCCTCTATCCGGAGCTCCTTGAGCCCGCCCAGTACCCCGGCAACATGCTCCTGCCACCACCTGAACCGGTCCGGCGCGTTGTCCCTCAGACGCGCCGCGACAATGGGCAGATTCCCGCCATCCGCCTGGAGTTCTCGGGGCGCATCAGGCCGGCAGGGCTTGCGCATCTCAGTGCTATTGAGCTGCAGGAACCGCACTCGGTCGCGCAAGATGTCGCGGAGCCAGAGGAGGACGGCGAATCTGTCCGGGTCCTCCGGTGTGCCGGCAAGCGCCAAGTGGGTCGCGGTTGGCTTGTAAGGCCATTTAGCGTTGCTTTTTCCCGCTGCCTGGAAATGGCTGGTGCCGCTTCCACCTCGCCTCAGCAACTGATAGGCGGCTTCGGGCGCCGGCCTGTCCACTATCGGTAGACGCGTCGGGTCCAAGCCGCTGACGGGCAGCTGTGTTCGTCGCTCAAAGCCATCGGCGACTTCCGCGGGGACTCCGAAGACCCGCTCCTCCTCAGCCTGTGTCGCCCCATCGGCTCCGACACCCATGCGTACCCGGTACGTCACCGATTCCCACGGGGATTCCCCACTCCATGCTATCCGCAGGTGATCGGGTAATCGCGCCTCGACAGCCAAATCGAACCAGTCCTGCGATTGCTGCCAGACCAGTTCGCGCACGGTGCGGGCGCGGCTGCGGATTGCCGCGTCGATGTCCCCATTTCGCTGGAGCGCATCTGACAGCAGCCCAAGCACATCGAGAAAGGTGCTCTTGCCGGTGGCGTTGGGGCCCACCAATATGTTGAAGGGTCCGACGCGCACGTCCACGTCGGACAGGCACTTGTAGCCCCAGGCCGCCAATCGTGTGATCATCGCGCCGCCTGCCTCCTTTCAGCGACTAATCAAAGGGCCCGCGCAGGCGGACCAGCGGCGTAATCTGCTCGGCAATGCGCGTCCCATCGGGGGCGTCCAGCAGGGACCAGGCCTCGTAGCCGCCCTCCGGCAAGCCGCGCAGGTCCAGCGTCACTTGCAGCCGGCTCTTCTCAATCGGAGTGACCCGCTGGTGCCGCATGATCTCCCCACTCGCCGGATCGTAGATGGCCAACGTGAGAGCCGAAGTTTGGGCCATGTCGCTGCCCAGGTTGATCTCCAGCGTGGCGTCGGCCAGGTTTTCGGACAGGTAGTATGTCCGCGGGCGCACCCGCATTCCCAGCGGAGCGAGCACCGATGGCGTGAAGCTGCGCTCCGCCACGGTCTTGCCGTCGGCGGAAACAAGGCGCAGCGTCAATGTCGGGGCCTGCTCGCTTGCCAGCGTGTACTGCCAGGTGCGCTCGATCCTCATGCCCGGCGCAAGCTCTATCTTATCATCCAGCGTCCGCCTGGAGACATTCTCTCCAAGGCGTTCCAGGAGCACCGCGGACAGCGTCACCCCGGCATCGGTCTGGTTCAGGAGCGTCGCGGTGAATGAGTTCGCTCCCAGCTTGGCCTCGGGCACGCTGAGTGCGCCGATCCAGGCTTGTCCGAGACTGGCCAGCCCAAAGCGTTCCGGCGACCCGAAACTGCCGCCGGTGGGCGACCAACAGGAGAGTTCCATGACTTCCATGGGCCGCCGCTCCCGGCAGACATTGAACCCGAACTGGGAGCCGGTGATGCCCAGGTCCGCCAGGGGCACCAGCATCTCCACGGTCCAGCGGTCCCGCTCGCGCTTCACCGCGACTTTCGACTTCGCCCTCCAACGGCTCTGCGCGGTGTTGTTCCATGCCTGCACGCCCAGGGAGTTGACCATGATCTGTCGGAAGGTGGTGCGGTCCAGGTTGCCGTCCACGAAGAGTTCAACACAGTCATCCTGCCACACTGGCCCGCCTTCCTGGGTGATGCCGGCTGTGAGGTAGTCCATCTTATCCTCGTGGCAGACGATGCCCAGGTACAGGTTGCGGCCGTCGGAAGCGGCTCTCACATCGGTGGGCATTTCGGGCTTACCGGTGCCCGCGGCCAGGGCGAAAGGCTCCAGCGTCGCGGCCGTGCTCCAGAAGCTGTCCTCCAGGACGCCATCCAGCACCGGGGCCCCCTGCACAACGGGGATGCTCACCTGCCGGTCGACCTTCGGAGCCGCCTGGGAAGTCTCGGCGATCGGCGCGTCCAACCAGCGCATCGCGCAGACAAGCGGGATATTCCCGCTGTCGGCTGCGTCACCCTTGACTTCGGACGGGATCTCGCCCAGCGCCGCCATGAGGTCCAGCGTGGCCCGGGCCACGCGCCAGCGGGCTTTCTCGTACTCGCCGTGCTCCCAGCCGTTGGGGAGCTTCAGGGTTCCGCTGATGATCTTGTCTTTGCCCTGGCCGGCCCGCTCCTCGGTCCAGCGTGCGGCCGACCGCACCCGCGGCGAGTAGTCCAGCGAGTCGATGATCGCCGCAAGCTCTGCTTCCGCCTTGTCTGCCGCCTCCCGCGCACCTTTCTCGCGCGCCCGGGCGATGGTCTGCTTGAGGGTGTAGACGTAGCGGTAGTCATCCACGCCCTCGCGGGTGCCGATCCAGCCCGTCGAAGGCCCGCCCGGCTCGTTCAGATACGGCGGGTAGACGTGCATCCAGGTTCCGGTCCTGTGGTCGAGATCATCATACGGGCTGCCGTTGTAGGAGATATACGCCCAGTTGTAGCAGCCGCTCACTCCTGCCGCCAGCTGGAACCAGCCGGCAACGTAACGGTCCACTTCGGGCCGGTATGATTCCACGTCACAGTTGTACAGGGTGATGATGTGGCCTTCGGCCTGGGCCTTGCGCACCGTCTCGCGGTCTGAGATCGCGCCGTTATAGTTCCAGACGTCGGCCCAGGGTCCAGCCTCGTGGTGGAAGTAGGAGTCCCCAGGCCCGTCCTGCTCGGTGCGCATTCCGGGGATTTGCTTGAGCAGCTTCAGGCAACGCACATTCCGGTCACGCGCCGCCTGGTCCTGCCAGCCGGGCTCATCCACCGGCTGAACGATGACTTCCGGCCAGTTGTGCTCGCGATGGATGCCCTGCATCGCGATCCAGAAGTTCTTGTAGCGCTGCGCCCACTCGTCGCTGTCCACCGCGTACTTCTGGTCGAGACTCGCCGCTGACTGCCCGCTGTCGGCAAGGAGGATTACCGGCATTGGATAGCCCAGGTCCCGGTAAAGGTCCATGAAGCGCTCGTAGAGGCTGGTGCCGTCGAGGTGCACCGTGCAGGTATTATCCTCGGCCCATACAACGCCCTCCAGCGGCACGCCGAAGCACAGGCCCACCGAGGTCATCCCGTGGTTGCGCATGTCGATCATGTCCCGTTCGAGGGTGGCCTTCTTCTCCTCATCGGTGCTTGCGAGCTTCGGGCCGGTGTAGTACTCGCCCCAGAACATGTCCCTGGGTTCCTGCAGCGCAAAGGGCAGAACCCGCAGGCGCATGGGGATCTCCACGGGATCGGCACCTTCAGCCTGCACCGTCACGGTGCCGTAGTGGATGCCCGGCGCGGCGTCACGGGCCACCTGAAGATCGATGACGAAGCGCTTCGAGCTTCCCGCCGCGATGTCCACGCTGGCCCGGCGCTCGCACAGGACCGGCATGTCCTTGATGAATTGGTCGGAGCTGTAGGTGACCCGCTTGTTCAGAGCCCGCACCGGCAGCACTTCGCCCTCAGCGGGGATGCCGTCGAAGCTCACCCGGACGCCCCTTAGGTCGCGCAGGGCGTAAAGCGAGAGCGTGGCCGGCTCATATTCGCCCGGTGTGGCGAAGACATCCAGGGTGGTGAGCCGCTCCGACGCCAGGGGCACGGAGTTTGCGAACACCACGTCGGTCAGCGCCCGGCGGAAGGGAATAAAGCCGCGGGCGGTCTCTGTCGGGGTCGGCTCCGGCGGGGTATTTTCGTCCACGTAATGCAGGGCGATGAAGCGCTGTTCGAGGGTGGCCCAGCGCACATTGTCGATGAAGAGAACGTGGTCGGCGCGGGGCATGCGCAGGTACGGGAAGATGCGGGTGATGCGCGGAAGTCCGGAGACCCAGATTTCCACCAGGTGCGGGCCACCGGGAGCCACCGATGCCGCGCCGAATTGGGGATCGCCCTCGGCGAAGTCGATGCGGTAGGACAGGGCCACCGGCGCCTTGCCCGGGTTGAAGGCGTCGAAGGCGAAAACCTGCTTCTTCGTGGTGTCCTCGTCGAAACTGAAGTTCAGGCCGGGCCAGGTGTCCTTCTCATTGCCCGGGAAGGTGGCCTTGATGGCCCATTCGCCGTCCGTGACATGCTCCCGGACGCGCTCCACGATCGCGCCTCCACCGGGAATGGCGTTGGCGTTTTCGAAGGAGTTAATCGGCTGCGCGAAGCCGACGGCGCATGTGAAGAGCGCAGCGAGGATGATCGAGGGAGCGGTTCTCATGGGAAGTACCTCCAGGCGTGGTGGAAAGGCGGTGCCGGCAACTGGGTGCCTCACCACGCCCTGCGTGATGTGGCTTGCCGGGAGCGCTGCTTCGAGAAGCAATGACAGCCGACGGCGGCGGCAACGGCTGACGACCGGATAAAGCACCGCCGGCCTAACCCCTGCCGCTTGACCGGGCCTGGGGCTCTTGGCGGGCTCCGCGGGCCGAGCGTATTACGAGCGGCCGGACCATGCTGTTGGGCAGGACCACCACGTGCCCATCGCGGGTCTGAAGGCGCGTGTGCCGCAGGGCGAGTTCCGTCACCGTGCCCGTAATCTCGCCCACCGTGATCTCGTCACCCTCGTCATACAGGTAGTCGTAGAAGATGAAGTAGCCGGCCACGGCATCCCTCAGCGCGTTGCGGGCACCCACAAGTATCAGGCCGAGAATGATCAGAGCAACCGGGTACAGGTCAAGATTCGCGTTATAGCGGAAAATCCGCAAGATGATGAGCAGCGCCAGGGCGTACAGGACGGTGCGCACGATGAGTGTGGGGATGCCCAGGATCACCCGCCGGCGCTCCAGTCTCCGCATGGGGTCGGCTTCGGCGTCGCGGGAAAGCGCCCGCGTCAGTGCCTTGCGGATGCGGGAGTTCACCAGGTATACAGCTACCTCAAACAGCACTGCAACCAGGATCGACCGCATCAGCTGCACCGGGAACTGCGACAACCATAGCCGGCTCACATAGCGGAAGAATGACTCACTCATGGGCGCTCACTCTCTCGTTCGTCGTCCTCATTCGGCTCCTCCAGCAGTTCGAGCTGAGCCATCAACTGTTCGAAACGCTCTTCGGACTGCATGCGCTCGCGGATCTCCCGGGCCATCCGTAGCCGTACCACCACCGCCGCGATGAACAGCAGCCCCATCGCCCCGAAAACGAGCAATTCCACGGAAAGGGGCACTCCACGGGCTGCGTATTCGGTGCGGATCTCCTTGATCCAGCGCTCTTGCAGGGCATCCAGCGGGATCCCGGCGGCGCGGCGCAGGGCCCGTCTCTCGTCCCCGCTCTCTTCCAGGGCTTCCAGGAAATTGCCCACCGCTCCGGGCGGCCCGTGTTCCACGAGATAGGCCACCAGCACGTGACTCTGGGCATATGCCAGGTCAACAGTCTCCCGGTCGCCCCGGAAAGCGTCTTCAAGTTCGTCCAGGGCGAGCAGCCGTCCCTCCACTGCCGCAGTGCCCAGGATATCCTTCTGCACCGCAGGCATCTCACCCTCCATCCATTGCGCGAGACCCTCGTGCACCCACCTGGGCGCCTCGCCGTGAGATGCCTGCATTTTCAGGTCCAGCGCAACGTGTGTCAGCTCATGCATGACCAGCCGCTGCATCTGCTTCTGGGTCTGTGGTTTGAGTATCACGTGGTTCGCATGGTGCAGCGACAGGCCCCTGGTCCATGTCGGCACTCTGCTTCCCGCCAGCTCCACCATCTCCCGGTGGGAGCGCACGATATCGATGCGGACTGGCCGGCTGAACTGCAGCCCCAGTGTGTCTGCCAGAATCGGCAATGCGTGCTCTGCTTCGGACCGCACCAGCAGCGCCTGTTCCTCGTGCTCCGGCCAGTAATGCACTTGCACGCCCTTGCCGCCGATGACCCGGCGTTCATCGGCCAATGCCGGCAGCGCTGCGCAAGAAAGTCCAACGCAGAGCATCAGCCAGATCAGCGCTCTACCGGCAGTCAACGTTGCCAAGCCGGACAGTCCTTCCTGGACCGGCACCACTGGCAATGCTTCCCGGTCACCGGCGCGAAAGCCCGGTCGGCATTGATCCGTGCAGCCACGTCGACCAGCACTTGCGTTGCTTCACGCACCTGCTCGGCGTCGAGGGCCACCTCGACTGTCCGGTTTCTGCGCAGGTCAGCCATGAGCACGGTCGGAGCCGGGTATGCGGCCCTCGCCAGCAGAAACAGCGTGGCCCAGGGCATGTCTCTGGCGATCTGGGCGGGTGAAGGCGGTCGGCGCGAGGTTGTGAATCGCGCCACGGTGCTGCCTTCGGCGGCCACCAGGTCAGCCACTGCCACGAATGTTTCGCCGCCTATCTCCTGCTCCAGGCGAACATCCACGGCAAGCGGGCCGGGGAGGTCCAAAGGCGCGGCGTGATGAGCGGCGATCATTCGCAGGCCGTCACGGTGGAGGTCCTCCTCCTCTCGGCTGTCCCGGCAGGCGCTCCCGTCCCAGTTGTCTTCGAAGATTCCCTCAAGATCGCCAAGCGGCAGGGCGTCGGGACCACCTGCGGCATACATGGACAGCAATGCGGCTCGCACCGCTCGCCCCAGGATCGCCGGTCCGCCAACATGAGTGTCCGCCTGCTCCCGGGTCACGAATGACGAAAGCAGATACTTGCGCGGGCACTGTCTGTAGTCCTCGATATTCCGCGCCGAAAGCGGCCCGGAGGGCCGTTCGAGGAGGAGGACATACTGGGGAGTGAAGTCAGTCACGTGGCGGGTCTCCTCAGGCAAAGGGAATCCGTCCGCTCTCGTGGAACAGTGTGCGCGCCGGGGTATCCGGCGAACTGCCTCCAGGAGCGCCGCCGATGCTGGCACCCGAACAGACCACGCAGGGCCGCCTCGAGAGCGTCGGGCGCATTACTGTCCGCAGCGTGGTCACGGGCCTCGTTTTCTCCATCATCTTCAGCTTCATCATTCCCTATGTGGACGTCTTCCTCAGCAGCACATTCCTCGGCGCTCAACACCTTCCCCCGGGCGCCATCTTTGCATTGTTGTTCCTGGTGCTGGTGGTCAATCCGGCGCTGCGTGTTCTCGGCCGCGTGAGGCCCTTCGACCGCGCCGAATTGCTGATGATCTACTGCATGCTCCTCTTTTCGACCCTCGTGCCCGGCCACGGCGCGGAAAACGTGTTCATCCCAGTGGTGGTCACACCGTACTACTACGCTTCGGCCGAGAACAAGTGGGATGAGCTGTTCCTGCAGCACATCCCCACCTGGTTCGCGCCCACCGATGAGCGCGCGGTGGTCTCGTTCTTCGAGGGCTTGCGGCCCGGCGAGAGACTCCCGTGGGGCCAGTGGTACACGCCGCTCGCGGTCTGGGGCCTGTTCAGCTTCCTGCTTTACGGGCTGGTTATGTTCCTGAGCGTCCTGTTCCGCAAGCAGTGGGCCGATCGGGAGAAACTGTCCTTCCCCCTGGTCGCCCTGCCCATGGAAATGACCGCCGACGCCGAGCGTCCCTTCGCGAACAAGGCCTTCTTCGGCAATCGCCTCATGTGGATCGGTTTCGCCATAGCCGCCCTGCTGCAGCTGCAGAACGGGCTGGGGTTCTACTACCCTTCATTCCCCCATGCTAAGCTCTATTATAACTTCCAGCCGATATTCCGCGAGCCTCCGTGGAACGCGGTGGGCTGGGTGCCCGGACAGATCTGGCTGGTGGTCATCGGAGTCACTGTGCTTCTGCGCACCGAAGTCAGCTTCTCCATGTGGTTCTTCTTCTGGTTCACCAAGATCCAGCGCGTCATCGCCCAGGTGCTCGGGTTCAAGGGCCGGCAGGAACCCACCACCTGGGGCGAGCCGGGCTGGCTGGGCATGCAGCCGGTAGGCGGGTATCTCGCCTATGTCGCCCTGTCCTTCTGGGTGGCGCGGCTGCACTGGAAGGACGTCTGGGACGAGACCATCGGCGTGCGCCGCACCAGTGAGGGTGAGCCGCTGTCGTACCGCACCTGTGTCATCGGCGTGGCCTGCTGCTTGATCGCCTTGGTCTGGTTCAGTTCGGCGGCGGGTATGAGCCCGGTGGCTTCCTTCGTCCAGATGCTCCTGTATATCGTCCTGGCGGTGGCCCTGACCAAGGTGGTGGCCGAGTCCGGCATGCTCTTCGTGCAGGCGACCCTGGCCTCCCTTGAGACGATGATCACCGTCACCGGCACCAATGCCATCGGCGCGAAAAGCCTCACCATAGGGATGTTCATCGAGCGCGGATTCATGACTGACCTGCGCGCGTTCCTCATGCCCAGCTTCATGCAGAGCCTGAAGATCGCGGACCTGTCGGGCCTGGACAAGCGGAAGATGCTGGCAGTGTTCGGGGTCACGATACTCCTGTCCACGGTGATCAGCTACTGGGCGAACCTGCGGCTGGTATACGGATACAGCGGGATGGCCTGCAACAAGTGGTACGTTCAGGGAGCGGGACCAGGCGGGTTCCGGCTTCTGCAGAACTTCCTGATGGTCCCGCGTGAGCCGAGCATTATGAACAGCGTGGCGATGGTGGTGGGCGGCGCGTTCACGCTGCTCTTGTTCCACCTGCGCCAGCGCTTCCTGTGGTTCCCGTTCCATCCCGTGGGGTTCATCATGATGCAGACATACCCCATGAAATGCCTTTGGTTCTCCACTCTCATCGGGTGGGCACTCAAGAGCGTGATCATGCGCTACGGCGGTGCTAAAGGGCTTGTCGCCTCGCTGCCCCTGTTCCTGGGCCTGGCTTTCGGCGACATCTTCATGATGGTCGTCTGGCTGATCGTGGACGCCATCACGGGGACCCACGAGCATTATCTGATGCCGGGGTGAGGCTTGAGGAGGCCGTGCAAGCCCGGCGCTGAAGCACCGGGCTGAGGGTCCTTCGGACCGATCGTCCTTGCGGACGAATGGTCGTCTGGCTGATCGTGGACGCCATCACGGGGACCCACGAGCATTATCTGATGCCGGGGTGAGGCTTGAGGAGGCCGTGCAAGCCCGGCGCTGAAGCACCGGGCTGAGGGTCCTTCGGACCGGTCGTCCTTGCGGACGAATGGTCGTCTGGCTGATCGTGGACGCCATCACGGGGACCCACGAGCACTATCTGATGCCGGGGTGAGGCTTGAGGAGGCCGTGCAAGCCCGGCGCTGAAGCACCGGGCTGAGGGTCCTTCGGACCGCTCGCCGTCTTCTACACACATGGAGTTTACGCCATGCTTGAGGGACAAGTCAGCCTGATCACTGGAGCAGGAAGGGGCATAGGCCGCGCCGTGGCAATTGCCTTCGCCCGGCAAGGTGCCAAGGTCGCCTGCGTGGCGCGAACCCTGGCGCAGGTGGAGGATGCCGCCGCGGAGATCCGTTCAACGGGGGGGCAGGCACTTGCGCTGCAGGGTGACGTGTCGGATCCCCGCAGTGTGCAGGCCGTGGTTAGCCGGGTGGAGAACCACTGGGGACCGGTGGACATCCTGGTCAACAACGCGGGCGCCTTTGCGGTCAAGTCTGTGCTGGATACGTCGCTGGAGGACTGGGATCACATCCAGTCGGTCAATGCCCGCGGGCCTTTCATGCTGGTGAAGGCGGTCCTGCCAGGGATGGTCCAGCGGCGGTCCGGGTGCATCATCAATATCGCGTCCATGGCCTCGCTGAAGCCATATCCGGAGCAGGCCGCTTACTGTGCATCGAAGCACGCGCTCCTGGGATTCAGCAAGGTTCTGGCCGACGAAATGCGCGCGCACAATGTGCGGGTCACCGCCATCTGTCCGGGGGGCGTTGACACGGACCTGGTGCGCGAGCAGCGGCCTGACTGGTCGCCCGAACAGCTCATGTCGCCCGAGGATGTGGCCGAGGCGGCGGTGTATGTGGCGAACCTGTCGCCGCGCTGCGCGGTGGATGTCCTGCCCATGCGCCGCTGGCCCGCCGCGCCGATTTGAGGCCTGCGCCGGCCAAAGACAATGGCGAACGGTGCGGACAGGCACGATTGCCTGTCCCACGCACGACCAACGGCCGCCGGGCGAGACGCCCGGCCCACGCAGTGTGAGGGGATTCGCCCCAGTAGCGGGGGACTTCGCGTCCGGCAGGGCGTTTGGACAGACGGTCCCCCAGACCCGAGGCTCAACCCGGGGCCCGCAAGGCCCAAAGAACCGCAAGGCCCAGAGAACGAGGTGATGTCTCATGATCAATATCCGCTTCTTCGATTCCAATTGCATGATTGGCCTGCGCTCCTGTCCGAACCCCGAAACCCCGCGCAGGCTGGAGCAGTTTCTCGACGACTACGCCTTCTACGGCATCGAGGGTGCACTGGTATTTCACGCGCAATCCTGCGAGTATTACCAGGATTTCGGCAATCGCCTGCTGCTGGATGAGATCGCCGGGCAGCCGCGCCTCGCGCCCCAGTGGGTGGTGATGCCCCACCATACGGGTGAGATGGCCCCGCCGGATGACCTCGTGGCCGAGATGCTGGAGCGCAATGTTCGGGCCGCCCGGTTCTACCCGCGCGCTCACGGCTTCGGTACCAGTGACGATGTGGTCGGCCCGCTGCTGGCGAAGCTTCAGGCCCACCGGATTCCGCTCTTCGTGGATGTCAATGAGCTCTCGGTGGAGGCTGCTGTCGCTCTGTGCAAGCGGTACCCCGAGCTGCCCGTAGTTCTTTGCGGCGTGGCCTGGAGCACAGACCGGCTGATCAACCCCCTGTTTGGTTCCGTGCCCAACCTGCACCTGGACACCTGGGGCTTCCAGGGCCATCGCGCCTACGAGCGGTTCGTGGAACAGTTCGGCCCGGATCGTCTGCTGTTCAGCACCGGCCTGCCCGAGCACAGTCCTGGCGCGGCGAAGATGATGACCCTCTACGAGACCATCAGCCCTGAGGCCCGGGAGAAGATCGGCAGCGGCAACCTGTTGCGGTTGCTGTCCGGCGTGGACGGCGCCCAGGGCGAGCTCCCTTCGCTCGAGCCCTGGCCTGCGCGCGACGATGACCCGATCGTCGCGAAACTGAAGCTCGGCGAACCCTTGCGAGAGGAGTTCATCATCGACGCGCACTCCCACATCGGCCACGACGGCTGCATGGGGTACTTCGGCTGCGCCCTGGCCTACAACGATGTGGACGGTCTCGTGGGAACCATGGATCGCCTGGGGATTGACCTGGCGATGCCCAGCACCTGGGGCGGCATCCGCGTGGGCACCCCGGAGCACAATGACATCGCCATGGCCGCCCACGATCGCTATCCGGACCGCATCCTGCCGTATGGCTGCATCAACCCGTCCTACCCGGACCTGGTCGAGCAGGAGATCCCGCGGGTGTTCGAGAGTGGAAAGGTTTTCGGCTTCAAGCCCTACCCGCCGGGGCATCAGAAGCCCCTGATCGACCCTGGCAACCAACCGATGCTGCGGTTCGCCCACGAGCACCAGTGGCCGGTGCTTTGCCACATGGGCTTCAGCGCGCCCGGAAGCTGCACCCCGGAGCACGTTGCCCAGTGCGCCGAGCGTTACCCCGGAGCCCATTTCCTGTGCGCCCATGCCGGGCAGAGCTGGCCCATGGCCCAGGCGGTGGCGAACATTGCGAAGACCCACCGGAATATCTACGCGGAGATCACCTATACCGCGATTCTGTACAACTTCTGCGAGTTCTTCGTGCGGGAAGTGGGCCCGGAACAGCTCATTTTCGGCACGGACTGCGTCATGCGCGACGCCGCGCCGCAACTGGGTTGGGTGGCGTGGTCGAGGCTGAGTATCGAGGACAAGCGTCTGGCGCTGGGCGGGAACATGGCGCGGATTCTGCGTCTGCCCGAGGAGAAACGTCGTCCGGTAAGCCCGTGAGGTTGTGACGCATTGGGTACAGGCACCGAGTTCGTAACGGCGCGAACTCGGATGCCAGTCCCCCAATGCGGGCCGTTCAGTCCATCTGGTCCTGCGGCGGCCGAGTCACGATCACCTTGTCCACACGGTGGCCGTCCATGTCAACCACCTCGAAGGACAGGCCCTCCCACTCAAAGGTATCTCCCGCGCTGGGGATCGCGCCAAGCTGCTGCATGGCAAGGCCCGCGATGGTGTGGTACTGGCGGTGTCCGTGGTCGCCAACCGGGACGCCGAAGTGAGCCTCGAATTCGGCAACAGGCATGAGCCCGTCCACGAAGAAACTGTCCGCGTCGCGCTGCACGATTTTCGGGGTATTCCCGCCCTCCCCGCCAACGTCGTCACCCACCAGCACTTCCAGGACGTCGGCGAGTGTGAGCATTCCTCCCACAACGCCGTACTCATCTACCACGAATGCCACCTTCGCCCCGGATTCCTGGAAGGCTTCGAGGGCCTCCAGCGCCGTCGCTGTCTCGGGGATGAAAGCGGCCTTGCGCACGAGGTCGCGCAGCACCACCGGCTGCTGGTCTGCCAGGAGGCTGAGCATCTCGCGGGCGTTGACGAACCCCAGGACCTTGTCGGGGGATCCATCGCAGACCGGGTAGCGAGAGAACGCGGTACTGAGGACCGCGCGGATGGATTCCTCCTCGGGAGCGCTGATGTCCAGCCAGACCATCTTCTGGCGCGGGGTCATGAGCCCGGCAACCCGGCGGCGGTCCAGCCCCAGCGCGCCCTCGATGATCTCCTGCTCGGTCTCCTCGAACACCCCGGCCTCGGTGCCCTCGCGCACGAGCAACCGGATCTCCTCGTCGGAAACGCCCGCGGGGGCACCGGAAGCCAGCCCGAGCAGCCGCAGCACACCATCGGTGCAGACGCTGAGCAGCCAGACTGCGGGAGCACCGATGGTGGCCAGGACCGACATCGGGATGGCGACATTCGCCGCGATGCTGTCGGCGTACCGTAAGCCAATGCGCTTTGGCACCAGCTCTCCGATAATCAGTGACGCCAGGGTGATCGCCACCACCACAGTCGCCACACCCACCGTTTCGGCGTGGGGCCCAAGCCACGGGTACCTTGCGAGAGCCGCACCCAGTTTCTCGCCGATGGTCACGCCGCCGTATGCGCCGGAGATGATGCCGACCATCGTGATCCCGATCTGAACGGTGGCGAGGAAGCGGTTGGGGTTCTCGGCGAGGATGAGTGCGACGGCGGCCCCACGACTGCCGCGGTCCCGCAGGTCCTGGAGCCGGCTCTTGCGCGCGGAGACCACGGCCAACTCAGACATGGCCAGCGCCCCGTTCAGAAGGACCAGCAGAGCGATGACTGCGATCTCAACCGCGACTCCGGGCATTTATGTGCTCCCTTTCCGTTAGTGGACTCTCGCAGACTCATTCTGCACGCGCCTCCCGGGACCTGCCGCGGGGGCTCAAGCCGACGGGGGCTCGCCCGTCACTCGCCACAACCAAAGCGCCGGCAGGGCGATCAGAACACCTTGCAGGACGATGGTCTTCCACCCTCCCAGCCCGAGGAGCATGCCGAATGTGGGCCATTCCACGGACCCCAGGCTGAGGCGGGCCAGGGCTTCCAGCGGGCCGCTGCCACCGGTGGTCATGTGCAGCGCGGGTTCCGCCAGGGTGTTGACGGCGGCGAACATCACCAGAATGCCCACACCGGTGAGGACCCCGCAGGCCAGGCGCGCCGGGGAGGACATCCGCGGCCAGACGAACCCCAGCCCGATGCACAGGAAGGGGAGCATCGGCACGATATGGCGGGGCCCAAAGCATGTGCCGCCCTCCCACATGAAGTGCGAAGCGTTGTAGACCATGTAGAGCGCGAACACCGCCGCCGCCGCTACTCCCTCGGCGCGCCATGCGCGGCTCCGGATCATCCGCCACAGGCCCCAGACCGCGAAGAGCAGGAAGGGCGACATGACGAAGATGCCCTTGTTCGCCGAGAATGTGATGCCCCAGAGAGCCTCAACCTTTGGCAACCCGATCCAGGAACGGGCCTCCGCGAACTCCGGGCGCACTTCGTACATGTAGCCGAACCGCAACGGGCTGCCGAAGCAGGCGTGATTGTAAAGCAGCTGCAGGGCGATGAAGGGGATGCTGCCGAGAACGAAGGACACGGCTGGGCGCGCACCCAGTCGGGCGACGTACAGGAATACCACGCCGGCGATGATGAGGGCGGGGAACTCGGTGATCAGCGCCCAACCTGCGAATAGGCCTGCGAGCGCGGCGGATGCCCGCCCCTGAAGCCGCGACGCGCGACCCGCGAACCAGAAGGCGATGAACCCGAAGGCCGCTGCCGCCTGGTGGCCATACCAGACCGTGGAGTATGGCCAGGCGAGAGTACCCAGGGCGTACGCAAGAGTGATGAACGCCGCCTGCCGCGGGGAGAGCCCGAAAGCGCCGAACAGGTCGAGCATGAGCAGGCAGGCGACGATGGTCGGCAGCCCCACCGAGAACCATGACGCGACCGTGGCGCCCACATCCAGGGCTACATTCTGCGGCACCAGTCGCTTGCCGATGCTGTAGCCCACCGCATAGGCCGGCAGTCCGAGCACCTGCCCGCCCACGGGTTTGTCGGAGTAGTAGATGCCGCTGCCCGGCGGATATTCGGCCTTGTCTCCAGTGCGGTGATGGGAACGGTTGATGCTGAGAGTGTGATCGTGGTAGACGGCCCGCACCAGCGCGATGCGGGTCATCACATTCCAGCCGCCGCCCGGGTGCCATTGGTAGGCGGTTGCGAAGAGCAGGAGCAGCGCCAGGATCCGCGAGGCCCGGCGCATTCGGCGCGAACCAGTGCCCTGCCGCGCATCAGTCTCCTGGGTCGCGTCGTCACACATCGAGCCCGTAAAGGTCCCGCGGGTTGTCGAACAAGAGCTGCCCGGCCAGTTCGAGGGCCTGCTTCTCGGTCATGAGGCCGTCATCGATGCGCCCCGCAAGGACCCGCGCGATGTCCTCTTTCGCCATGAGCAGGTGTCCGTACACTTTCTCGACCGGGCGGTGATAGTCGCCGCCGAAGCCCATGATCTTGTGAACGGGGACCATGTCCAGCCATTCATCCAGCAGGGACACGGTCATGCGCTGGGAGATGATGTGGCACCAGCACAGGTTCAGGTAGGCGTTTGGGAAGTCCTTGCCGATCACCCCCAGGTCCCGCGGCCACGGGATGCCGGCATGGTAGATGTCGAACTTCGTCTTCCGGTGCTTCATCAGGATGGGGATGAGATTCCGCGGGTGGTTCTCGTAGAAGTTGTTCCAGTTGTCCCAGATGATCCCGCAATGCACCGCGACCACGAGGCCCAGGTCGCCGGCCATGCGCAGCGCCTCCTGATGCAGGAACCAGTGGAGGACGAAGTAATCCTGATCCGCTCCGGACATGAGCGCGGAGAAAGCGCGCTCCGCGTCGGTGTGATTCGGGTCGCCCAGATGGGTCGAGACCATCTTGACCCCGACCACCCCTTGCGCCTTCCACTGCTCAAGGGCTGCGCGCATGGCGTCGAGGTAGCTGGCAAGATCCTTCACCTGGACCCCGTGGGTTTCGCCAAAGGACACGGCGCTCTCCCGGTCCCGCAGTCCCGTGAGGAACCCGACGGGCAGCAGGGGAGCGAGCATCCCGCTGTCGTCGTCAGGGACCGCGCCGATCTGCGTCAGGCAGATGCGGATATTGCAGCGGTCCCGCAGGATTCGCTTGTAGATGCCGGCGGTATTGGCTGCGCGCATCCGCTCTGAGAGCAGGCGGTAGGTGTGGCGGGAGATGTCGTCGCAGCCATAGAACTCCCGCGCGGCGATAAGAGCCGGGCGGGAGTAGCTTCCGAAGCGGATGCTGTGCCAGTAGGGCTCGAACATCTCCCATTTCGCGTCCAGATCCGTTTCGGGGGCCTGGAAGCGGCTGTAGTCCTCCGGCGTCATTCCCGCGGACTTCAGATCGGTCTGGGTGTAGTGAGAGAACAATGTGGCGAAGTCCACGGGGGACTCGACCCGGGCCTTCTCCGGAGGCAGGTGTTCGTGGGCATCCACCACCGGCAGGTCTTCCATGGCCTGCACCAGCGCAGCCTGCGTCTCTCGCACCGCCATCGGTAGCCCTCCCAACTCTGCTCACGGCGATGACCGGAGCAGTCAGTCCGGCTTGGCCGGCAGGCGCACAAGCAGCCACCGCGGCCCCGGGGAAACTGATTCTATGGTTCGTCGGATCGGCACGAGACTCCTGCCGCCGCGCGTCCGGTGGCAGTTGCAGGCCACACTCGCCGCGGGTGCATCACGGTCTTGTGGGTACTTGCGCGTCATCTGACCGCTGGTCCGAGCCTATCTGGCTCCACCGAACGGGACCGCGGTCCCACGGCCCGCGAAGCGGGCGGCAGCGTATGGCCGGGGGCTATGGGCGGATGGCTCCGGCAGAGCGGGCACCGGACGTGGGCCACACACGAGGCCGTCACGCATGCCATAAGACCGATGGTCCCTGATACTCGTCGCCAATTGCTTGACTATCGCCGCCCGGATTGCGCTATACTGGCTTCGGTCGGCTTCACGGGAAGAAAGACGCCGGCCCAGGGAGGATGTTCGCGCCTCCGTGGCCAATAGTGTACTTCGTGGCGCGTCTCTCTCGTTCCCGCGGGGCGGGCAGCGAACCGGGAACCGGGGGCCAGCGTCTACGAACGCATATAGTATAACGCTGTGGTCGGTGCGCTTCAAAGCCACGCCCCTCGAAACAGCGAAAGGAGAGATGAACGCGCTATGCGTGCGTCCGTCACTGTTCTGGCAGCGCTGTGCCTCGTCGCAACGGCGCTAGCGCAGATGGGCCCCGAAATGGGCATGATGGGCATGGGCTTCGCTCCGGCGAAGGTCATCGATGTGGCTCCCGTATTCAGTGCCGACGGAGCCAACATCATGTTCAGCCGCGTCCACGCGAGCCTCACCGGCAATGAATGGACTGTGTCCCCTGTGCAGGGCGGCATGGGGATGATGGGTGGCGAGATGGGCATGATGGGCGGAATGCCCGGGATGATGGGCCCCGAAATGGGCGGGATGCCAGGGGGAATGCCCGGGATGGGCATGGGTAGCGCGCCCGACTTCAGCAAGGAAGGCATCTTCCGGGTCGCGACCCGGGGCGGAGAGGCGGCGTCCGTTGTCGGGGGCCGCGCTCTGATTCAGGATGCCGCTGCCGGCCAGCTGTGCTATGTCTTCCAGGGCACCGGCGCACAGAGCTACCGGCAGTGGGGAATCTACGGCATGAAGTTCGGTGGCGCCGACAATGACCGCTGGTACCCCGCAATCATGCCCTGGATCCGCCTTTCGCCAAAGGGCGACCTGTTCGCGATCCCCTACGACCAGGGCAAAGCGGTTGTGTTTTTCCCCGCCCAGCCAAACACCACGCAGAATGCCGGCTTCTGTCCTGTCGAAGATCGCAAGAACCCGGTGAACTGGTTGGCCTCGGGAGACGGCATCTGGCTGGTGCAGCAAGAGAACAAGCAGGGACAGGGCGGCATGATGCCGGGGATGGGTATGATGGGCCCCGGAATGGGCATGATGGGGCCTGAGATGGGAATGGGCATGGGCATGGGCGTGACCACTGCCTATCACATCGCAAAGGGCACCCTGTCCCAACAGGTCACCCCGGTCGTCAAGGATGTTGGCAAGGACAGTATGGCGGTATCGCTCCCCAACGGGACCGACATCGTCGCCAGCATCGGCAAGTTGCAGACTGCGGGTGCCACCGACCCGAACGCGGGCATCTGGCTGTGCGATCAGGCGGGGACGAAGAAGCGGCGCCTTGCCTCGGATATCGCACTGGCAATGGAGGCATCCCCGGACGGCAAGTTTGTGGCCTACATGTGGGGAGCCAAGGCGCCGTATACGCTTTCCGTTGCACCGATTGATGGCCGTCCGGTCCGCCGTGTCGGGTTTGGCCTGTCCGGCATCGTCAGTGGCTGCAAGCCCTTCAGTTGGTCCCCCGACAGCCGCAAGTTGGCCTTCGGGGCAGAAGACGGAACCGGTTACGGTATTTTCGTCGTAGACGTCGAAACCGGTGATTCGAGCCGCATCACCACCGCATCCACCAAAGACACCGGCGCTGCTGCTCCTGCCGGAGCGGGCGGCTAAGCACCGTCAGGCAGAAGGAGGCACTAAAGATGCGCTGTCTGCTGTTGTTGGCTGTCGTGTTGCTGCTGCTGGCCCCTGCTGCCGTCATGGGGCAGATGATGGGGCCGGAGATGGGCATGATGGGCATGGGAATGCCCGCCTCCCCCATTGACATCGACCCGATCTGGTCGCCGGACGGGAAGTGGATTGCTTTCACCCGCACGACGGCCACCCAGGGCACCGCCGGCCCGGTTGAGGCGGGCTTGATCTCCGCCGAGGGCGGCGAAGTCAAGCTCACGAAGAACCTCAAGCCGCTGTGTTGGACCCCGGACAGTGCCGGCATCATCTGCGGCCTGTCTGCACCCGCGGGCCAGACCAGCCCATACAGCGGCTTCTGGAAGATGGATGCCGCCAGGCCGAACCGGATAACGCTGATCATCAGGGCCGTCGATCCCCAGTTCGCCGCATACTCCCCCGACGGGAAGAAGCTCTTGCTTGTCGATCTCGTGGGCAAGGACCGCCACGAAATCCTCGTCGGCAATGCTGACGCGACTCCGGCCGTCTTTTACTCCACGCGCGGCTCGGACAAGATCATCAACGCCGGCTGGACCGACGGCAGCAATGCGGTCTGGATGGTGCTGGAAGTTCCTGCCAAGGATGCCCTGGAGCCCGGCGCGCAGATCCCCAAGGAGGCGCTGAAGGCCACCCAGATGATGGGCATGGGCATGATGGGGCCGGAAATGGGCATGATGCCCGGCGGAATGCCCGGCATGATGGGCCCCGAGATGGGCATGGGCATGATGATGGGAGCCCCGGCCGCGACCAGTAAGCGGATCCTTTGCGTCATGCCCCTGGACCGCTCCAGTCTGAAAAAGATCGGCGATGACGTTGAGAACGCCTCCTGGAACCCGAAGCAGCCACTGCTGGTGCTGCACAGGAAGGTCACAACCAAGGCTCCGGGCGGTGGCGGCATGCCCGGCGGTATGCCTGGAATGATGCCCGGGGGAATGCCGGGCATGATGGGACCCGAGATGGGCATGATGGGCATGGGTCCTGCGACTACCACGGAGGAGTTCATGGCCTTCCGAAAGCCCGATGAGCCCGAGACCGCCGAAAAGCGCATTGGCAACTTCAACATGGGCGGGATGGTCTGGTCGACCGATGGCAAGATGGTGGCCGGCGCCAGCGCGACGGAGAAACGGGTTTTCGCCATCAAGGCCCCGGGCGGTCTGGTGTACGAGATCAGTCAGGACCTCGACGACAACATCAAAACCCCGGGCCATACTGCGGTCGCCTGGTCGCCGGATGGCAAGAAAGCTGTCTTCCCGGCGATGACCCAGCGTTCCGAGAACAATGAGCAGTTCGTCATCCGCGGCCTGGTTGTCCGTGACATGGAAAGCGCGGAGGCTAAGCAGCTCACGGAGCACAAGACCAAGGCCATGATGGGTGGCATGATGGGGATGCCCGGCATGATGGGAATGCCCCCGATGTAACCCAGCCGCAGATCTGTCGGGAAAAGGCCGCCGAAGGTTGCGCACTTCCGGCGGCCTTTTTGCGTGAACAGGTCTTGCCCTACGCCACGTCGAAACAGGTGCTCGGGCGCCCAAGTGGATGCCCCAGGGCAAATCCCTGACCCTCCGTAACCCAGTCGCAACAGACCCGCGAGGTGCCGCCATGCTGTCGGACATCAAGGTGAAGGATCTTGAGGTACATTACACCCCCTGCACCGCAAGGACACCCCTGAAGTTCGGCGCAGTAGTCGTGGAGCAGCTCGACTTCTGCAAGGTCAAGGCCACGGTAGAGAACCAGCGGGGGAATGTAGCGGAAGGTTGGGGGGGCATCTTCATCATGGACTTCTGGGGTTGGCCCGACCCGGCCCTGTCGCACTGCGACAAGGAAGCCGCGATGAAAGACGTGGTGCAGGGCTTTTGTGACTTGATGTTGGCGCAGACTGAGCCGGATCACCCCATCGCGCTATTCGAGAATGTGGAGAGAGATCTTCGGGCACTGAACATCGACGTGTGCGCGCGGCGCAATCTCACGCCGCCGCAACCATTCCTGAGCGCGCTGGTCTGCGCTTCGGCCGTGGATGCGGCAGTGCACGATGCCTTCGGTATCGTCAACGGGATCGACGTATATGAGGGCTACGGCGCGGGGTTCATGTCTGACGACCTGTCACGCTGGCTGGGGCCATCGTTCCGCGGCAAGTACCCGGGTGACTACGTGCGCGACCGCTACCTGCCGAAGGTCCCCGTGTTCCATCTCTGCGGAGGCCTGGACAAACTCAGCCGCGACGAGTTGGACGATTCAGACCCGGCAGATGGCTATCCCAACTGCCTTGCAGATTGGATCGCCCGCGAGGGCATGTACTGCCTCAAGGTGAAGTTGCGCGGCAACGACCTGGACTGGGACATCGACCGCATGCTGCGCGTGTACGAGATCGGCCGTGAAGAACTGGGCAAGCTGGGCATGACCACCATGCACCTGACGGCAGACACTAATGAGCAGTGTCAGAGCCCGGATTACATCATCGAGATGCTCCACGCGATACGGGCGAAGTCCCCGGACTGCTACGACCGCATCCTGTATATCGAACAGCCAACCGGTCGCGACCTGAAGGCGCTGGGGCACGATATGCGGCCGCTATCGGCACTGAAGCCGGTCATCGTGGACGAGAGCCTCACCGATCTGGAGAGCTTTGATCTTGCCCTGGAGCAGGGCTGGTCAGGGATCGCGCTGAAGAGTTGCAAATGCCAGAGTTCGGACGCGCTTTTCTGGTCCAAGGCCTCCGAGCTGGGCATCCCCTTCAGCGTACAGGATCTGACCAACCCGTCGCTGTCGCTCATGCACTCAGTGGGACTGGGTGCACGGTTGCGCACGATCATGGGCGTGGAGGCCAACAGTCGGCAGTTCTTCCCAGATTCTACTCAACCGGCCGAGAAAGCGGTCCATGGAGGGATCTTCAGTCTCGTGGGGGGTGAGGCGGACACGTCCAGCCTCCAGGGGCCGGGCCTGGGATACCAGATGGAGCGCATGGTGGCGCAGGGCTGGACGCCGTGACTGCCCGGGGCGCGGAATCTGGGTCCTGCGGTGAGCTGTGCGGATGGACGCAAGCCGCGCCGATATTGGCGGCATCCGCCGTTGATGTCGGGGTCGCGCTGAGTTTGGGCATGTACTATATCTGCACCTACTTCGGCGGAGCCGTGGTTCCATTGCCCACAGCGGTTGCGCTAGGCGGCGCTCTGCAGTACTATCTGGTGGTCGGATAGATCCAGGACACCCGGGTGCAGGCGCGGCTCCGGGTGGGCGCGTATGAAGTCACCGGGGTTCTCTGGCGAACCGGGGTCTCGACCGTCGGACCACTAAGCCGGGCCGAGACTGGCTATCTGAGTGTCGCGAGGGCCACGTGGGTGTGGGGTCTCGTGCGGTGTCTGCCCGGCTCTTGCGTGGCCTGTCATCTCGGAGCGGGGAGGGCAGTCCCGGCTGGGGAGACCTCGTCGCGGCCTGTCTTCGCCGGGAGTTCAGTCTGGTGCCGGGCTGGCTTGTGCCCTTGTATCTGCCGGCGGCACTTCTGGCGATGCTCGGGAAGTCGCGCGCTCTGGCGCCTCTGGCTGGTGCGGAGCGTCTCCTTGTTCTCGCGGTCTCGGCAGTCGCGACGCTTGTGGGCGTCGTAGCCATCGATGAACTGGCGACCGTCACCGGAGTGCCGGCGTCATGTCTTGCAGTGAAGTAGAACTGCCGCGGGATTGACTCTGGCCTTCAGTCATGCTATCTGTTTTCCGAGGTTATTTCGCGTCGAGGGGGGGCTGGGCTCCGTAGAACAGCACCAGAAACGGGACGCTCCTGGACGCAGCCGCCGCACAAAGCAGCAAGGGAGGTTCTCGCGTGGCCGATGCCGCAGCCAACGGGAAGACCCGTTTCGCCGGAGCGCTTGTCGTTGATGACGAGGGTGGCCTGCAAATGCTTGTCAAGGCGATCCTCGAACATGGTGCCTATCTTGTGGACGTCGCGAAAGACGGACTGGAAGCCTGTGAGCGGGTCCAGGCAACCAGGTACGATGCCATCATCTGCGATATTTTCATGCCGAACATGGACGGGCTGACGTTCTATCGAAAGCTGCGGGACATTGACTGCGAACAGGCGGCGCGAGTGATCTTCGTCACCGGAGCGGACCTGGAAGACGACATTGTTCGAGCCGTCAGAGAATGCGGGCGCCCCGTACTGCGCAAGCCCTTCGAGATTGATGAGTTCTCCCGAACCGTAGACAGTGTGGCCTGTGGAGAGCTCTAGAGACGCCCGCATTTCACCCGAACGCGACCATCTGCACCCGCATCGAATCAGCCCGGAGCCGCAAGGCGGGTGTGCCCCGGAACTTCCCGTTTCCCCTATTCGTCATAATAAGGAAAATGTGTACAAGCGTGACTTATCCATTACGTTGACTGCTGTTGTGAAGGTCGGCATCTGATGAACCGTCTTTTGCAGACGATGACGATAGTCGCCATTTTGGGGTACCTGTGGGCAATTGCTCCACAGGCGTATGCTGCCGGGAAGCCCCCGTGGAGCGCCAAGTACGAACGCGAGGTAGGGGAGAAAGCAGCGAAGGAGATTCTGCAAGACTACGCCCCCGTTGACGACAAGGAGACTGTCGCAAAGCTCCAGCAGATGGTGGACATCTTGGCCGCGAACACCGAGCGACCGGACGTCAAGTACACGGTCTACTATGTAAGAGAGAAGAAGCCCGGACCGGAGCCCGAGGTCAACGCCTTCAGTCTCCCGGGCGGGATCGTGTTCGTGCTGGAAGGCCTCGTGAAGTCGGTGCAGTCGGACCATGAACTTGCCGGGGTTCTCGCTCACGAGATCGTTCACAATGTCCACTATGACGGTCTCTTCCAGGCGCAGCGCGCCAAGAAAATCTTCCAGGGCGAACTTGCCGCAGTTCTCGCGAGCATTCTCATCGGGGGGGCGGACAGCGAGCTTTGGCCGGCGGTCATGCAGGCGGGTCTCTACTACCGTGCCGGCGTGCTGGGAGGCTACTCCGTCGAGATGGAGAAACTCGCGGATCAGGGCGCGGTGGAGGCGCTGATCAACAGCCCGTGGGACCCTGTGGGCCTTCTCACCTTTATGGAGCGTCTCGCAGCAGAGGAACGCCGCCGAGGCGCGCCGGACATGGGCGTCTTCAAGACCCACCCGTTGAGCGGGGACCGCGTGAAGTACCTGATCAGCCAGCTTGAGCGCCACGGGATCATGATCAACCGCCGCAAGACGGCGAACTGGGAGAAGCCCGAGATCAAGGACGGGGCGGTAAGCGAAAAGCCCGCGAAACTCCTCACCTGGCGCACCGAACAGGTCTTTGCATTCGAGGCATCGCAATCCGAGCGCGCGGACCAGGCCCTCGCGAAGCTCACGGAGGCGCTGGCCGACGGTGCTCCCGCCGCTGCGTTCAATGCTACTAAAGTCGGTGACGGGTTCATCGTGAAAGCACGCGGTGAACCGGTGTTCGAGATCACGCAGGGCGACGCGGCGTTCACCGGCAAGTCGATTGAGGTACTTGCGAAGGAGTCTCTGAAGGCCATCCGCCAGGCCATGGCCCGAGAGAGCTTTGATCGGCTGTACTGAACCTTGTCGTCTCCGGGGGACTGAAGCCCCTTGTCGTCGGTCATCATCACGATTCTCTGCGCGCTTGCCGGGCTTTGCCTCTCCGGCGTGTGCATGGCGCGGGTGCTCGCGGCCCGGTCCCAGTGGGAATCGGGCCGTTCTTGTGCGCCGGCGGTTGCGAGGTGGTCGTGGGCAGGTCTGGTGACCTGCCTGGCCGTCTCCAGCCTTTTGATGGTCATCGTGGCCCTGTTCCATCTCTTCTCGCGCGGAATGGAGGGGGCGATTGAGAGCAGCCTGTCTTCGCGCATGTCTGTGTACATCGGCCTATCGGCCTACGCGCTGACCTGGCTGCGGGAACGGCTGAGAATCAGCTGGCCGGACTTCCGCAGACGTGGCCCGCTCCTGCTTCCCCCGGCGTCGTGTGAGGACCCGGACGAGCACGAGGACCACTGACCGCACCAATCCACAGTGACGTCTCCTATCCAGCCATGTTTTTTCACTGCGATCTCCACGTTCACATCGGCCGCAGCGGCTCGGGAAGACCCGTGAAGATCACGGCTGCTCGGGATCTGACCTTCGCAAACATCGCCATCGAATGCGCTCAACGTAAAGGCATCGAGGTTGTCGGTATCGTGGACTGCGCTTCGCCGCCGGTCCTGGAGGATATTCGGGCTCTCCTGGACTCCGGGGAGATGACGGCCATCGCCGGCGGTGGCCTGCGCTTCCGAGACCAGGTGACGATCATCCCAGGCGCTGAGTTTGAGACACGCGAGCCCGGTGGCGGCATGTCTCACCACGTGAGCTACTTCCCTGATCTGCTGCGCCTGGAAGCGTTTTCGGCGACAATGGGCGCCCATGTGACCAATCTGGAGCTGTCCAGCCAGACGTGCAAGCTGCCGGCAAAGGACCTGCTGCGGATGTGCCGCGACTGCGACGGTGTCCTCGTGCCCGCCCACTGTTTCACACCCCACAAGAGCGTGTATGGCGCGGCGTCAACCCGAGCAGAGGAGATATTCGGGGAGGACTGGGGTGACGTTCCCGCTATCGAGCTAGGCCTCAGTGCTGACAGCTATCTCGCCGACAGAATCGGGGAGCTTTCGGACCGCACGTTTCTCAGCAACTCTGACGCACACTCGCTACCCAAGATCGGGCGCGAGTACAATATCATTGAGATGCAGGAAGCGACTTTCCAGGAGTTTGTGATGGCCCTGCGGCGCGAGGGCGGGCGTCAGGTGATCGCCAACTTCGGCCTGGATCCCAGGCTGGGCAAGTACCACAGGTCGTGCTGCGAAGACTGCAAGTGGATCGCGCGCGGCGAGCCACCCGTGCGGCGGTGTGAGCAGTGCGGCAGTATGAATGTGACTTGCGGGGTGCTGGACCGGATCGTGGAGATTGCGGATTACCCGGAGCCCAGGCCGCCTGAACACCGGGGCCACTACCAATACCAGGTGCCGCTGCAGTTTGTGCCCGGCATCGGCGCGGTGGCTCTGAACCAACTGATCAACCGTTTCGGGAGCGAGATGGCGGTGCTGCACCGCGCGAGTGAACAGGAACTGGCAGCTGTAGTCGGCGCGCGCAAGGCCGAGCTGATTGCCCGGGCGCGCGGGGGAACGCTTCACCTTGAAGCGGGGGGAGGGGGCAAGTACGGCAAAGCCGTGGCTCACAATCCGGGAGCGCTGAAGCTGCCGGGCATGTGACGGGGCGGATGGGAGACAGGCTGGAGTGTTGCGAGGGCAGGAACTTCAGCCGAACCGCATGTCTAACTGAATCGTCTACTACCAGATGTCGTAAGCAGATAGTCGGAAAGGCAGGTGCCAAGGATGGGTAAGCTGCGTACGGGGTACGCCGCGGTCGTGATAGCGCTGTGCATTACGGCTTTCGTGGCCGGCGTTGCCTGGGCTGCGATCTCCACAGAAATGGCCGAGAAGGTGCTGAGGGCCAAGATCGATGAGAAGTGGATCACCAAGAACCTGAAGATCACGGTCAAACCCTACAGTAGCTCTGCACGCACACAGAAGGGGCAGTTCGCTTATCTGGCGATGAGCGCGGACTGGGCCGAGGAAAAGGAAGATAAGGTCAAGCTTGTGGACTTCTCAATGTCCGCGCGGGATGTCCAGATTGACGTGAACGAACTGGTCAAGCGCAAGAAGCTGCGGGTCGTCAACTCCGGCAGCACATCGGCCCACGTGAAGCTCATGGAGGCAGACGTAAACCGGCTGCTTGCCCTGAAGAAGTCATCCATCCAAAACCTCAAGGCGGATTTCGGCGACGGGGAAGTGACCTTCACCGGCAAGTACAAGGTGAACATCAAGCTCACCGGCACGGTGGAGATCAAGAACAACTATGAGCTGCACTTCAAACCGACACAAGCCAGCATCGGCATTCTCGGGGTGCCCATTGGCATCGTCAACAAGTTCCTGGGCAGCTTGAACCCGGTGCTGGACATGCGCAAGATGCCGCTGCAGCCGAAACTGAAGACCATCAAGATCACACCGACCTATATCGAGGTCATCGGCTGAGATGAGCGCGCTTCAGCGCACGAGCCAGTCGCCTGATGTCCTTCCTTAGCTCCAGGAGTTGCCCGCTTGTTCGGCGGCTGGAATAGCGCAGTCTGTAGAAGTTCTGGGTGAGGCGTTCGAGTTCGGCCATCAGGTCCGGGCTCGAACGCCATTTCGTACCCTGGGTCACCGAAGCGATCAATTCCAGCGGCGTGAGCGGCCGCCAGTGACGGATGTGTCCCCTGCGAGCGATCCCCCGCAGGAGCCCCTCATATTCGAAAGCCAGCAGCGCCAAAGGATTTCGACGTCGTCGCCAACGCCCCATTGCGGAGGCGAGATAGGTGCGCGGGTCCACCAAGGCCGTCGCCGCCAGATAGATACAGGCCGCGACCACCAGGCCGCCGAGGAGCACCCGCAGGAACCGTCGAGCCGCGAGCCGCCACTGTCCCATCTCCAGCAGCGAGGCCCAGCTAGAGGTCTCCAGCGTGCGTTCAGCTACAAGGTCGAAAGGAACCCACCCGAGCTCTCCGAAGTACACCTCCACCCAGGCGTGAGCATCGCTGCCACGCACGATGATGGCCTGATCCTGTGCACTCCACTCGCCGCGGTTGAACCCGGTAGCCACGCGAGCCGGGATCCCGGCAAGCCGACACATGAGAGCCATAGCGCTGGAGAACAGGTCACAGGCTCCTCGGCGGCTGGACTTGACGAAATACACCACCCGGTCCCTGCCCACGGGCGTGAAGGGCACATCGAGTGTATACAGGCAGCGTTTCTCGAGATAATCCTGGATCGCTCGGGCTTTGTCGAAGTCATTGGTGAGGCCGCGGGTGATGGACTTCACCAGCGGGCTGAGCTCGGTAGCGACCTCGGCACTGTTCTGCTCAATGTAGCGCTGTCGGAACTCCCTGGGGTAGCGTTCCCTTCTTGCGGCGCGCAGCTGGTCCGGGGTGAAGTCGGGGATGCGCGACCAGACGGTGTAGGTCTGCCCCACGTTCATGACCGACGTGGTCTGGATCGATCCGGTGGAGTCTGTGGCTACGCCGCCGCGGCGTGCCGGCGAGACAGGACCCATCGGTGGGCCGAACTTGAGTCTTTCAGGGAAGGATGCACCGAAGAGGCCGACGGTGGATGAACCGACGACCTCGAACACCTGCTTGAACTCCCGGCCTTTCAGAGGCGCCAGGGTCCACGTAGGCGGGGGAATCGGAGGCGCGGCCGGGGTTGGCGGCATCATGGGTGGGCCGCCTGAACCGGGGCCGAAAGGTCCGACGCCGGGGCTCGGTCCGGGTGCGCCCGGAGCCTGATGTGGACCGCCGGCCATGGGCGGCGGCCCGGGCATCGGCGCCATTGGTATCGGGCCGCCGGGTTCGGGTGCGGGCCCGCTCTGTCCGGTGGCTTGGTCGACGATGGGTTCAGAAACCCCCGCCGGGCCCCGCGGCTTCACCAGCGTACGTAGAAGGAATGTGTCATCTTCAGTCTTGACGACCCTCAGCTGAGATCGGTCGCTGCGTTCCCAACCTTCTCCGTCGTAGAAATCGTAGACGCGGCCCCGCCACAGATGCAATTCATCAGCCTTGACCTTCAGCACCGGCTCCTGCGACAGGCGGATTGGCCCGGCGCCGATCTCGAACCCGTCCCGGAACAGGAAGTATCCCTGCACGTGCGCGCCGGCGTAGTTCCAGATCCGTTGCTGGAGGCCGAACCCGGTGTACATGCGGGGGGTAGCGTAGTAGAGTGCATTGCCCACGAGCAGGCCGCCCAGCGCCGCGAGGACGAACACCAGCGCGGCGCCGGACACGTGGGCCCGCGCCCAGTGGCGCCAGTCTAGTCGCCGTCCGGCCGTCTCCGCTGCGCGCAGAAAATGGTCGTAGCCCCAGCAGTAGACCGACGCTGACATGAACACCATGAAGGACACAAGAAGCTCGGGGTTGAGATTCCGGGTGGCCATGAGGCCGAAAACGGCGAGACCCGGAACAAACACGAAAACCAGATTCTCGCGCTGGTTTTGCATGAAGCAGAAGCCCACCAGGAACCACGCGCAGAGCGCGGCAAGGCTCACCTCGTCGTCGCCGAGCACCTCCATCGGGTAGATGAGGGGCATGAACGGCATCGCCTGATCGAAGCGCAGGCCATAGGTGGCGAAGGCCACGAGCATGACGACCGCGCCGAGTGCGGCGAAGCTTCGGCCGATGCGCACCCCCAGGTAGCTGCAGATCATGGCGAGGGTCAGCAGGAGATGAAGCACCAGCTCGTAGGCAGGCTCATTGGTGGTGATGCTGATGGCTCCTGCCGCTGCGTGAGCCGCGACGAAAGCCGCGAGCAGGAGGGGCAGCAGGTACGCTGCCCGCTCACGCGCGGAGCCAAGAGCCGGTGCCGCACCGGTCGTCTGCTGCGGGAAGTTCTCAGCCGCCACGACCGGCCCTCCTCCAGAGGCTGGTTTCCAGGGGCAGGTCGCCCGTGATCCGGTAGACCCGGAAGCCGTGGGCTGCCAGACCGGCCAGCGTTCTTTCATACTCGGCCGGGTCAGCCTTGCTTCCCGGGAAGGTGTGGGCCGCAATAGCGAACCACGAAACGGGGTGCCCCAGCGCCCGCAGTCTCGCCGCGCAGGCGATCGCCTCGGGGCCGACCGAGGGAGAGATCACCGCCACGACAGATCCCGGCGGCAGCTGGTCCTCATGTGTGGAGACCACGTCGGCGAAAGAGTGCTCCCCGTCGGGGACGATCCTCGCCAGGGACTCGAGCAACAGCACCTGCTGCCGGGGATTGCCTGATACGATAACGCTGTGGTCTACCTTGCCCTGAGCGATGAGACCCACGTTTGAGCCTCTGCCCAGCGCCTCGTTCGCAAGGGAGGCCGCAAGGGTCGCGGCATACTCCACGGTGGCGATGTCCCCGGTCCCTGCGTGACTCGCGGCGGACAGGTCCACCGCGATCACACATTCATTGGCCTCGATCTGCTCCGTCTGCACCACAGTCAGCTTGTCGCGCTTGGCCGAGGATTTCCAGTTGATATGTCGCAGGTCGTCACCGGGGAGGTAGTCACGCAGGCTGAAGAACTCAAGGCTGGGGCCGATGACCCGGCGGGAGGCCTTGTGGGGGGTGCGTCCCGACAGGGCGCGCGGCCAGAGATTTGGGATGGGTATCGCACGGGGGTAGACGAGGACCTCAGCGGCACGCTCTCCCCTTCGCGTGAAGCGGTATAGACCCAGGTAGTCTGAAGCTTCGAGCACTGGCGGCCCGACCTTGAAAACCCCGCGTCGCCGTGCGAACAGGCTATAGGACATTCGCCGGTCGGACTCCGCCGGCAGGTCAGCCACCAACACCTGTCCGCCTTCGGGACTCTCGAGCCCGTCGGGAAGTTGGTCTCGCACGACCACGAAAAACTGGCGAAGCCGCCCCTCATTGCGGACCGTCAGGTGCACACTGCCGCGTTCACCGGCGGTCATTACCGAACGCCCGTAGCGCTCCACGCGGATCTCCGCCAGCTTTCGCCGTCCGAGGGCATAAGAAACAGGACCAAGCAGCCCCAGTGCCGCGAACATGATGAACATCTGGTTCACGTGCAGCACAAAGGCCACGATGAACAGGAAAAGCGGGCCCCACAGGAGCGCCTGGCGTTTGCCGATGAGCAAGCTACCTCACGCCCTCGCTGATAGGCACGGTTACGGAATCGAGGATCTCCAGCACGATGCGCTCGGAAGTCACGCCCTGGATGCGACGGTCAGGCTTGACTACCACGCGATGTGCCAACGCCGGCACAGCAACGCGCTTCACATCGTCCGGGATGATGTAGCTGCGCCCGGAGATTGCCGCGAGCGCCTGGGACAGGCGGACCAGCGCGATCGAACCGCGGGGGCTGGCGCCAAGCTCGACATCAGGATGGGTGCGGGTCTCGCCAACAATCTTGACCGCGTAATGTTTGAGAGAATCGTCCACCTCGATTTCGCGGACCGCTTCCTGAACGGCGGCAACGTCCTGCGTGGAGAGTACGGGGCTGAGACGCTCGATCGGGTGCACCAGCATCTGGCGCGAGAGCACGTCCACCTCTTCGTCATGACTCGGGTAGCCTATGCTGACCCGAGACATGAAGCGGTCAAGCTGGGCTTCGGGCAGGGAGAAAGTGCCCTCGTATTCAATGGGATTCTCGGTGGCGATGACAAAGAACGGCCGGGGCAGGTGGCGCGTCTGGCCGTCCGCGGTGACCTGGAACTCCTCCATCGCCTCGAGCAGCGCCGACTGTGACTTGGGCGTAGCGCGGTTGATCTCGTCGGCGAGAACAACGTTGGCGAAAATCGGGCCGTGCACGAATTCGAAGGCGCGCTCGTCCTGATTGTAGATCGAGACGCCGGTGATGTCCGCGGGGAGCAGGTCCGGAGTGAACTGGATGCGTTTGAACTGGCCACCGATAGACCCCGCCAGAGCCCGGGCAAGCATGGTCTTGCCCACGCCGGGGATATCCTCGATGAGCATATGGCCGCCGGACAGCAGCGTGGCCACGGATAGCTCAACGGCGCTACGCTTGCCGACGATCACCGTCTCTACATTCTCGATGAGGCGTTGCGTCAGCAGATTGAGTTCGTGATCGCTCATGGGATTGCCCTTCGGTGAATTGGGGTCTTGACCAGAAAGAACACCGATCCGGGACGGAAGGTTCGCAGCGGGGTGAAACAGGCCGGGGGGCGCAGGCGCGACACCTGCCACCCTGGCGGTAACGTCCCTCCCCCTGCAGGCGCGGCACACCGGTCGAGCCGAGGCAACCTGGCCCAGGACGTCATTCCGCGGGCGCGAAAATGAGGGCGGCGGAATTCATGCAGTACCGCAGGCCCGTCGGTGGAGGTCCGTCCTGGAACACATGTCCCAGATGGGCCCCACATCGCGCGCAGAGCACTTCCGTGCGCTCCAGGCCGAGACTTGTGTCAGGCTGCTCATCAATCCGTGTCTCGGACAAAGGCGTGTAGAAGCTGGGCCACCCGGTGTCGGTGTCGAATTTTGCGGCCGAGAGAAACAGGGCGTTCCCGCAAGCCACGCAACTGTAAAGGCCGTCGGCTCTGTTTGCATGGTACTGGCCAGTGAAGGCCTCCTCGGTGCCCTTCTCGCGTGTGATGTGGTACTGCAGCGGCGTGAGGATCTCGCGCCATTCGGCATCGGAACGGGTGAGCCGCTCAGGCTCCCGCACCGCGCGGTACGCCACGATCCAATCGATCTCCAGGCGGAAGGGACCGGCTTGCTTGTCACTGATGAGGAAGCCGAAGGACTGGACGCGCGAGGCATCAAGAGGCGGCCTGTTGCGCAAGGTCACCCCGCGGAAAGTAGGGACCATGTACCGGAAGGGTACTTGAAGGGTGATCCATTCCTCGGGTCGAGTTGGGAAAGTGGCCTGGTATGTCGTCCCGTCGAACAGCGCGTCCTGACGCGCGGACAACTTGTAGGCCTTGCCATCACCCTTGACGCGGAGAAGAACTCCTTCGTTGCCGTCAAGGTCCAGGTCCTTCGGGGCTGACCTGACCGACGCGAAGCCCCCGTTGTTCTCCAGGGAAACATTCCCGGCAAAGACCGCCGTGGACTTGCCGGTGAAAGTAAAGGTGCTGTCCGATACCCCACCCATAACGGTATCGTTGACAATCTGCCAGCGCGGCTCGTCCGTGGAGCCGTTGAACTGAAACACGGTTTTCCTTGTCATGGGCTCACCCGCACAATCCCCGTCCACCGCGAACAGTCCCACCATAGCAAGAGCAGTCGCGACAAGATTCAGACGCCTCAACATCGACCGCACCTCCTCCGCAACTCCTGCAACTGAAACTATCGTCTGACCTTATCGTCTACCCGCTCTGCTTCCTGCCGAAACTCGGACTCTGGCGTTACGGGCTGCTCCTCCCCAGCCAGTCCAGCGGGTACTTCCCATACTCGTAGAAGGCCGAATAGAGCGCTTCGATGTTCTCGAACGGCACTTCTTGACCGACCTCGCCGTGGAGCATCACCCCGCCATTGAACGTGCCGAAAGCCTCGATGGCCTCCTTTACCGCGTTCACCACATCATCGGGCGTGCCGAAAGGAATGACCCACTGGCGGTCGATGTCCGTGCGGATGCAGACGCGGCCACCGCAAATCTCGCCCACTCGCTTCGTATCCATGCACGAGTGCTGGGGGTTGAGCAGGGTGACACCGATCTCGATGAGGTCGTCAATGATCTCCAGTATCCAGCCGTCTGTGTGGAACCAGACATGGACGCCGGCGTCTCGGGCCACTTCGAACATCTTCTTGTAGCGGGGTTTGAAGAACCGCCGCCACATGTCGGGGTGAATCAGCAGGGAATCCTGGGATCCCCAGTCGTCGCCGAACTGGATGCAATCCGCACCGGCCTTCACATATCGCTCGATGTGATACAGATTGCGCTCCACCATGCGGTCGGCCAGTTCGTTGACGCCCTCGTTGTCTTCGGCAAGGTCCATGTAGTAGTTGGCATTGCCGCGCATGTGCTGCATAAGCTGGAAGAACCCGCAGCCGGAGCCCATGACGAACTCCTCGGGATGCCGCTGTTTGACCTGGGCCGCGAACTCCTCAAAATGCTCGTCCGGGGGAAGGGGAGGGAACTGGTAGGTCTTCCAGGCGTCCCAGTCGGGGATAGCGGGACGCAGCACCTCGCCCGATGTGTATCCGCGCAACCTGCGCCAGACGGTGCCCCACGCATCGGTCCACTCCACGATATCGTTTTCAGTCTGGCCCTCCTCGCGCGGCGCATTGAGATTGGCCTTGATTGCAGCATTGCCGAAGTCATCGGGATACTTCTCAGTAAGGTCGATGAGCTTCTGCCCGTGCTTCCAAAGCGCACCGGGGAAGATGTAGTGCTGAATGGGGCAGCGGTCCGGCCCTGTGAACTCAATGGCGGCAAGGATTCGCTCGCGCGGGGTCATGGGATCGGGTTCTCCAGGAAAGTAAAGGTCCCTTCGCCCGCGCCCCGCAGGCTGGTCTCGCGGGGCACGGTTGGCGAAGGTCCATTATTGGCCGCAGGCGGCAGGATGTCCTCTCCAGCAGTCGCCGAACTACAGCGCCTCAACGGCCTCCAGTCCGGTGATGTAGATGACGCCCGGGCTGATCTCGACCTCAGTCTCGCCCTCATCCACGCGCAGGGTGACGGCGTTGCCCTGGTAATCGCAGGCTTCGAGATTGTTGCCGGTGATGCGCAGGCGCACGCGCTGTGCTCCCTCAGCGCGCCACAGGGCCACGGTGCGAGACTGGCCGGCATCGAAAACGTAGCCGTAGTTGCCCTCCCCAAGATCGAGCTTCTCGACGAACTTCCCCACGCCCAGGGCCTGCGTCATGACCTGGAATGAGCGGTAGGCGGGCTTGGGCGTGAGATCATTGCGGACGATGCCAAAACGATGCTCGTTGTAGGTCGCGTCATCGCCGCCATCGCGGAACTCATACCACATGACATGCTCCAGGCCCTCGCCGAGGGTGAGCATGTAGGCGCGGGGGAGATACAGGGCCTGAACGTCTTCGGTGACTCCGCTTCCCCCCGTGCTGAGAATCGTGCCCAGGAAGGCGCCCTTGAGGTCGCTGTCGTACAAGTACAGGGCCACAGGGTAACCAATGAGCTTATCGCCATTGTAGGCCGCGAGCAGGGGCACGAACTTGTCATTGCCCTGCAATCGGGCATCAGTGAGCCAGCGTGTACTCTTCACGTTGGGCGGCAGGATGATGCCGGAATCTTCGGGCGCAAGCAGGCGCGTGTCACCGGCCTCCTCGGGCAGGCCCTCTTCGGTCCACCAGGCCTTCCAACCCACGTGCAACGGGCCCCGGGCCGCTTCCCCGGCATGGGGACCCTTCCACTCACCGTCCTCCTTGCGCTGGGCGTAGTAGAAAGGAACCCCACCGAGATGCGCAAGGAGCCCACCATCCTTCACGTATGCCAGCATGGCCGGGAAATCATCCGCGGGATAGTGCTCGCCGGTGGGCATGACCACGACCTGCGTGTCCTTCGGGTCGATGTCCGGCAGCTCCTCCAGTCCTGCCAACCGGCTGGAAAAACCATCGAGCTTGTTGAGCGCCTCGTTCACCGCCGGCCCGAGCGTGCCGAAGCCGGGCACGCCGGGAGCGTGCAGCACGGCGACCTTGAAGGACTGGGTTTCGGGGAACCGCAGCCTTGCGGAGTAGCGGATGAGCTGGGCGAAGAAGGCCGGGTCTGCGGAAGGGGTGATGTGGGTGGGCCAGCCGAACTCGGTGATCCAAATGGGCTTGCGGCCGCCGAACTCCTCGAGCAGCGCCCAGGTCTTCTGCAAGTCGGTCGTGATCTGCGCCTGCTCCGGCACCTGCGGATAGCGGTACGGGTGAACGGCCATGACGTCGAAGTAGTCGTGGGCCCCAAGCTCGAAGGTCTTGCGGATGAAGTCGAAGGGAATGCCCGCGGTGCCGCCGTAGAGAACGACGAGGCTCGGGTCGATCTCCTTGATGGTCCTGTAGGTGGCCTTGAGCAAATCGGTGTACTGGGCAGGGTCGGGGCTGGGCTTCCAAAAGCCGATGTTCGGCTCGTTCCAGACTTCCCAATACCTGAGGTCGCTCTTGTAGCGGCTGACCACGGTGCGCACGTAGTCGCACCAGTCCTCCAGGTGTTCGTGAGCGGGAAATGCCCAGTCCACGTTGTAGCACAGAATCGGGAGGATCGTGACGTTGTGCTTCTTCGAGGCGGCGACGATGGTATCGTACACCTCAAAGCGCCAGTCGTCATTGCTGCGCTCGAAATAGCCCCACGAGAAGTCGGCACGGGCGAAACGGATGCCCGCAGTGTCCATCATCGCAAGCTGGGCATCGTGGTCGCGATGTTCGTTGCCTGCGTGGAGGTGGGAGCAGATGCCGAAGGGACTGATCTGCGCCAGGAGCGGCGAAACGACGGCCAGCAGAGAAGTGGCGAAGATTGTGCGGAGCATGGGTAGGGCCTCCGTATCTTGGGTTGTGCACGCCGATATGATAAAGGTTCGCGCGACAAGGTGCAAAGGCAAGGGGCAGGATAGAGCAGGGCTTGCGGAGAAATGATGGAACGAAGGGGTGAGGAGTGCGCCTCAGCGCGAAAGGGAGGTGGCACGGCATGGATACCTGGATACCCCTGCTCGCAATCGGCGGCATCTTCCTGATATGGCTAATCTTGCAGTGGATCATCCTGCCGCGTCTTGGCCTGCCCACGTGACGGATCGACAGCAAACCGGCGGCGGGACCGCCGGACAGAGATGACGAAGCCGGGAAGCGCTGATCATGCTGGGCTGATGGACAGCCGCACAACCGCCAAAGGAGCCCTCACCAATGACCCTCATCGAGAACATCCAGGCATGCGTGAACCTCGAGGTCCCGCGAGACCTGCCGGTTTTCGCGCTGTCCCAGGAGTTCGACGCCCACTATGCCGACCTGCACTACGAAGAGTACATCCGTGATTCGGAGACCATTGTGGAGACCCAGCTCCTCGTGCGCGAGAGGTTCGGCTGGGACTGGTTCTGGCTGCACGTGGACGACACCTTGGAGTTCGAACCCCTTGGCGTGGAAGTGCAGGCAGGAGAAGACATCGTCCCGGCAGTGTGCGGCTTCCTGCCCTTCGACCGCGAGACACTGTCGTCCCTGAAGGTGCCCGATGCCACGCGCGATGCCAGGCTGCCCATGCTGCTGGAGGCGATCCATGGGCTGCGATCCGCGGCTGGCGACAATGCCTGCGTCACCGGGCGGATCGGCGCGCCGTTCTCGGCGGTGACGCTCATCTTCGGCATGGCCGAGACCTACATGATGATGATGGATGACCCCCAGTTGGTGCGCGACGCCATGAAGTTCACCGAGGAACTCGCGCTCAGCGTGGGCCTTGCGCAGATCGAGGCCGGCGCCCACGCGCTCTGGCTGGGCGACTGCAATGCTTCCACTCACCTCATGAGCCCGCAGCAGTATGAGGAATGGGCGCTTGAGCCGTGCCTGAGGGTAACACGGGCTTTCAAGGAAGCGGGCGCTTTCGTGTTCCTGCACAACAGCGAGGAGAAACTGGAGGGTCTCAAGGCTCAAGCACTGACCGAGCCCTCAGTTCTGAGCATCGGGCCGGGGATGGACATGGCGAAGGCGAAACCGGAACTACCCGGCGTGGCGATCATGGGCAATGTGGACCCAATCGGGCTCCTGCAATTGGGGAGCGCCTCCCAGGTGGCGGCGGAGACGGACAGGCTTGTGAGACTTGCGGCTTCGGGTGGGATGATCCTCAATTCCGGCGAGTGCATCCCGCGCGAGGCCAAGGGGCCAAATCTGCACACGATGTACGACACTGCGAAGAAGGTCTGGAATATCGCCCATTCGCGGTGAATAGTGAAGAGGACTGGCAGTGCGGTTCTGCGCCGGCGTTTCTGACGCCGGAGCAGTGTTCCCCGCTGAGAGCACACCAGGCAGGGCGCGGTGTGGGACCCGCACCCTGACCGGTAGAACACGCCTACGGTGCCACGATCGCATTCGCTCTACAGATGCCGGCTGCCTTGCGGATCACCGGAACCGGGTCCCCGGAGGGGTTCTTCACATACGCCTTGCGGGTGCGAGCATCCATTGCGAAGGTCTTGGTCGCGACCCGAACGCACTTGCCGCAGCCAGTACACTTGGCCGCGATGACTTTGGTCTTTGCCGTGGCCAACTGGTCGGCGCCGGCGATACTCCCTGCCCCAACCACGAGGGGAGCGGCGATGACGAGCCGGCACAGGTCCCCGATGAACTCTCTTCTGTCTCGCGCTTTCTCGGTGTTCATGTTACCTCCACCTACCGTCGATGCATAACTATGCAATACATCAAGGTAGACGGTCAAGAGGGTCTTCGGGTTCGCAGGTATCCCAAAGGCGGCGCGGCAGGTCTATTGAGGCTGGCTCTCGGCGAAGACGGACAAGAGTTTGGCAAGGACGATGATAACCCCGACGGCGGTGAGTATTGCGAAGCCGCCGCGAACGCGCGCTGCATCAAACCGGCGGGTAAGCCCCGCGCCGATGTGAGCGCCGACGGATGACCCAAGAAGCATGAGAAGCACCAGGGGCAGGTCCACGTGGCCGCGCATGGCATGGGCGTAGGTCCCGTAGGCAGCGGTGAAAATCGTCTGGAACATGCCGGTCCCGATGGAAATCACGGTCGGGCAGCCGATGGCGTAGATCAGCAGGGGCATAAGGATGAACCCCCCTCCAACCCCCAGCATCCCACTGAGGAAACCCACTACCACCCCGACACCAATGATGACCCAGATCGAGATGGAGTCGATCCCCGAGACGGGCAGGCTGACCAGCGGCCGCAGCTTGATGGCGTGGAGCAGGCGCATGATCGGCGTGCGGGGCTCCGCCGGAGTGCACTCGCCGCGGCGTGAGCAACGCAGGGCTTCCATGCCCACTGAGAGGCCCACGCTGCTGAGCAGGACTATGTAGACGAGGCTCATGACCAGGGTGATCAGGGGCACGTTGGCGCCGAAAACAGAGACGGTGCCCAGGCGTTTGAGCAGGCCCAGGACCTCCGCGCCACCTTCCGCTCCCAGCGCCGAACCCACGAGCATGAGAACACCCAGGCGGTAGTCGATATTCCCGAGGCGCGCGTGTCGGATGGATGCCGTGGCGCTCAGGCCGATCATCTGCGACAAGCTGGAGCCCACGGCAACGGTATACGGAATACCGAACAGGGCGTTGAGCATGGGGGTGAGCAGGAAGCCGCCGCCGACCCCGAAGAACCCTGAGAGTATCCCGATCACCAGCCCCAGGAGTACCATAAGCGGACCGGAGACCTGGATGCCGGCGAGGGGAAGGTCCACCACGGGCTATCGGTCCCCCCAGCGAAAGCCGGACTCGAGGACCGTCTCCACGACCCGCAGCACCTGGCTAACCAACATGCCGAAAATGAGGGGCGCGACGACGCTCAGCACCACATAGAGCGGCCGGGCCTGGAAGCCCGGCAGGTCAGGCTGCGCGTCCAAAGAGATGTCGGCCACGAATTTCAGGAAGTCCACGGGGCAGTCTTTCACAGTTCAGCGTTTGCGCACGATGCGAATCTCGCACTTGCCCTGCAGTTCTTCGCAGAGCCTGTCCACCGGTGAGCCGAAGAGCTTACGCAGCCAGTCGGGCCGCCCGGCTCGCGTCAAGATGAGAACCGCAGGGTCGATCTGTTCGACGAGGTCTCGCACTTCCACGGCAAACCGCCCCACCCGCATTTCGGTGCGGCACGGGAGATTGCGCTCGGCCGCGAGCTTCGCCACAAGATCCAGGGCCTCCTGCGCCTCGGCCTTGTGCTCATCCATGATGCCCTTCTCCATCTCCTCGCGCAGGCTTGTGCCTGCCATGACCCCGGAGTCGGCGAAGTAGCGCGCGAGATTGATATCCACGACGAACACAGCAACGAGCGGCGCATTGGTCTCTTCGCAAGTTGCGAGAGCTTCCTCGATCTCAGCTATGTCGCGCCGGAAGGTGGACAACGCCAGCAGCACGGGCTTGTTCATTGGTCTTCCCCTGCCTCAGGTGCCCATGTGCCAGCTGGCCAGGTATTCCTGCTGCTCGGCGGTGAGTGTGTCGATCTCGATGCCCATTGCCTGGAGCTTGAGCAGCGCCACCTGCTGGTCGATCTCCACCGGAACGGTGTGCACCGCGACATCCAGCTTGTCGTGGTGCAAGGTCATGTACTCGGCGCACAGAGCCTGGTTGGCGAAGCTCATGTCCATGACCGACGCCGGGTGACCCTCGGCGGACGCGAGATTGACCAGACGGCCCTGCCCGAGGACGAAGATGGATCTGCCGTCGGCGAGAGTGTACTTCTCGGTCTCGTGGCGGACGATTCTCTTGTCCGTGGCCATTTCGGCAAGGGCCACGAGGTCGACCTCCACGTCGAAATGCCCGCTGTTGCACAGGATCGCGCCATCGCGCATGACTTCGAAATGCTCGCCGCGGATGATGTGCTTATCGCCGGTCACGGTGATGAACACGTCCCCCATTTCAGCCGCCTTCGCGATGGGCATGACCTGATAGCCGTCCATGGCTGCTCGCAATGCTTCGATGGGGTCGACTTCCACAATGATGACCCGCGCTCCCATGCCTGCGGCGCGTGCGGCCACGCCTTTGCCGCACTGTCCGTAGCCGCAGACCACCACATTGCGTCCCGCGAGGAGGATATTCGTGGCGCGCAGGATGCCGTCGATGGTGCTTTGCCCGGTGCCATAGTAGTTGTCGAACAGGCACTTGGTCTTCGCATCATTCACCGCGATGATCGGGTACTTGAGGGCGCCGTCAGCAGCCATCGCGCGCAGGCGGATGACGCCGGTGGTGGTCTCCTCCATGCCGCCAAGGATCCCCGGAATCAGTTCGGTGCGAGAAGAGTGAATGGTGGCGATGACGTCGCAGCCGTCGTCGATGGTGATGGTCGGCTTCGCGTCGAGGATCGCGTGAATGTGCCGGTAGTAACTCTCGCTGTCCTCGCCGTGGATCGCATAGGTGCTGATGCCGTAGTCTTGCACGAGAGACGCGGCCACCGGGTCCTGGGTGGACAGCGGATTGCTTGCGCACAGGAGCACTTCTGCGCCACCCGCGGCAAGGGTGCGGCAGAGATTGGCGGTTTCGCTGGTCACATGCAGGCAGGCACCGATGCGCTGGCCGGCCAGTGGCTTCTCCTTCTCGAAGCGGGCGCGGATGGACTGCACGACTGCCATCTGGCGGTCGGCCCACTCAATGCGCAGCTTGCCTTCAGCGGCGAGGTTCAGGTCGGCGACATCGTATCCCATGGATCGGTCTCCTCGTGTTCACCCGCGCAGTGCGAGCGGTGTTCGTCCAGTTCGGTTCTTCCCGGCTCGGTGCGCCTATGCCTGCGACGTCCAGACTTGCAGACCTGAATGGTCGAACTGGAACTCAATGACGGTGCCGCCGAGATCCTCCACGGCACGCCGGACACGGTGTTCAGAGTCAGGCTCGCACAGCAGGAGAATGCAGCCACCGCCTCCGGCGCCGCACGCCTTGCCACCGAGCATTCCCTCGGGCCGAGCGATCTCGAACAAGGCTTCGATCTTCGGCGTGGTCATCTCGGAGTACAGGCGCTTCTGGTTCTCCCAGTTGAAGTCCAGCAACCTGCCCACGGCCTGCAGGTCCCGGGCCATCAAGGCGTCGCGCATGTCGGCGGCAGCCTGCCGGATGTTCATAAGCGCCTCGGCCACACCGGCTTCCCCGCGCTGGTATGCACCCATGACGCGGTTGATGAGATCTCCCGACAGCCGGGACTTGCCGGTATACACCAGCAGCAGGTGCTTTTCAAGCTCCAGGAGGAAATCCTTGGGCAGGCTAATGGGCTCCACGGTCACTTCCGGGTCCCGGAACTGCATGAAATTGATGCCGCCAAGTGCCGCGGCATACTGGTCCTGCTTACCTCCCGGTATCCCCAGTTCCTCGACTTCCAGAAGGTTTGCCAGGGCCGCGATTTCCATCCGGTCCACGTCATTGCCCTGCAGGTAGTCGATGATACCGACCATGGTCACGCCCATGGAGGCGGATGAACCGGTGCCCGATCCCGGTGGGGCTTCGCTGCGAGTGATGATATGCGCGGCAAGGTCGAACCCGCGGCGCCGGATGGCGGCTTTCAACAGGTCCAGATTGCCGTCGTACTCCATCTGGCGGATGCCGTGGGCCTCAATACGGGTGTCGTAGTCCGCGGATTCCAGCCGCAGTCGGCCGTCGCTGGTGGGTATCACCGAGGCGTACGAGAACCGCGAGATGGCGGCGTTCACAACCGCTCCGCCCTGCTCAGCGCTGAAAGGCGGTACATCGGTCCAGCCGCCGGCGAGGTCAACTCTTACCGGACTGCGAGCGCGCCAGATTGCCATGGGTCCGTCCTCTCGGCCGCCGTGGCGGCCTGTGAGTAGTGTTATTGGCGAAGATGGTCCCGTGCGTACTCTCGCACCGCCTCCCGCCAGGACCTCAGGGGCGCGAGGCCCATTTCCGGCAAACGCGCGCTGGTAAGCGGGCTGTAGCGCGGACGCCTGGTGGGGCTTTCCCACTGGGTTCGGGAGATCTCCTGAACCTGTATCTCGGAGGAACCTGCCGCGGCCAGTGCCTCGCGGGCCAGCTCAGCCCAGGAGCAGACCCCTGCGTTGGTGCAGTGTACAATGCCCACGGCCTCGCGCGCCACCAGCTCCCAAAGGCGCGCCGCGAGATCGCGAGTGTATGTAGGCGAGCCGAACTCGTCGGCAACCACTTTCACGCTGCCCAGTTCGCGGCCCTTGGTCACGATAGTGCGCACGAAGTTCTTCCCGCCGGGCCCGAAGAGCCATTGGGTGCGGACGATCAGCACCCGGTCATGCTCCCGTGCTGCACTGCGCTCGCCCTCAAGTTTGGATTCCCCGTAGGGGTTGATCGGCGCCGGCTGGTCATCCTCGTCATACGGGGCGCCTTTCTCACCGTCGAAAACGTAGTCCGTGCTGATCGCCACCAGGTGCGCGCCGCAGGCTCGGCAGGCCCGGGCGACGTTCCCGGTGGCCTCGGCGTTGACGCGGAAGGCAAGCTCAGGGTCGCGGGTGCATCCGTCCACGTCGGTGTAAGCGGCGCAATGGATCACCGCGGATGGATGTGGATCCGCCACTGCCTGCATGGCCTGGGCAGGGTTGGTGAGGTCGCCGTCGGGTAGATCAACGCCCACTGCTGTGACACCCTCGGGGGCCAGTTCGACCACGGCGCTGCCCAGCATTCCGGCCGCGCCGGTGACGACTACTCGCTTTTGCCGCATGCCCTGATCACCGCGGCAAGCGTACCAGTAAGCCCTTCGGTGAGTCAATGCGTGAGGGCGTAGGTGAGGATGTTGACACCCATCCGCAGAGCCAACTCGCGGATTTCGGGAGGATCGTTGTGGACATCGGCGTCCTCCCAGCCGTCATTGAGATCGGTGTTGAAGGAATAAAAGAGGACCACCCGGCCCTCGTGGATGATAGCGTAACCGTGGGGTGGGCCACCGTGGTGCTCGTGGATCTTCGGCAGACCTGAGGGGAAGGAGTAGAAGCAGCGGTAGATCGGGTGACTGTAGGGCAATTCGACCAGGGGAATGTCTGGGAAGAGCTTCTTCACCTCGGGTCGGAAGAACTCGTCCAGACCGTAGTTGTCGTCCACATGCATGAACCCGCCACGGGTGAGGTAGCGCCGAAGATTTGCCCGCTCCGGTTCGGTGAAACGGATCTGCCCGTGGCCGGTGACGAAAAGGGCAGCGTAATCGAAGATGCGGTCGGATCCCGGCTCAACCGTGCCGGGGCTAGGCGCGATCCGGATGGTGGTGCGCTGGTTCACGGCACGAATCAGATTGGGCAGGCCAGTGGGGTTCGCATACCAGTCACCGCCGCCCCCGTACTTCAAGCGGGCAACCTGAAGCTCCCCCGGCGCGGCTGCGAGGAGCGTCGTGAGCGCGAGGAGGAAGATGGTTGTGAATGAGCGTGTCATGATGTGATCCAAGAGCGATTTCAGTCAACCTGGCACGGATCGGGTAGAGGCACCCGTTCCGGGTACCGCACGGGATCGGATGTAAATCCCCCAGTTGGTGATCGCCAACGTCGTCGGGGGCAAGCCCGCCCTGTAAGTCCGCCGGTTGTCCGTGGCGCTTGAGCATCCCCGTGCACGTGTGCCGGCTCTTTGCAGGCGACCAACAGCAGGGGAAGGCTCTGCGTCCGACGGGATTACTCTTCTCTACGGGCGGAGGGCTCCCCTGCCGCACGAAGGCCGCCGGAATGCAACAGGGAGCCCGCGCCTGTCTCGGCGGAGCTCCCTGGAGATCCTTCCGCGTCTGGGGCGTTGCGGCTTACTGCATCGCGCCGCCGCCGCCACAACCGCCAGCGGCACCCGCGCCACAACCCCTGGCAGCACCGGCTCCGCAGGGCTTGCCCGCGCAGCCAGGTCCGCCCTTGCAATCAGCGGCGCAACCGACGCCGGCCTTGCCAGGGCACTTGCAGGCGCCACCCTCAGCACAGCACGGGCACTTGCAGTCGGGGCCGCAGGTGCACTCGCCGCCCACACAGCACTTGCAGCCCTTGGCGGCACACTCCGGGCATGTGCAAGACGCGCCCGCCATCGCCGCGACGCCGGCCTTGCCAGGGCACTTGCAGGCGCCACCCTCAGCGCAGCACGGGCACTTGCAGTCGGGGCCGCAGGTGCACTCGCCGCCCACACAGCACTTGCAGCCCTCGGCACACTCCGGGCATGTGCAAGACGCGCCCGCCATCGCCGGGCAACCGGGACAGGCTGATGCCGCAGCCTCCGAGATGAACTTCGACAGCGCCTGGTGCTTGGCGATCATGTCCTGATTGAGCGTCCACAGCTCTTTCTGCTTGGCCTGCACGGCTGCGGCATCGACTTTGTCGGCGCCCAGGAGCCGGAACATATCCCACATCGCCCGGTGACGCTTGACCTGCAGTCGCTCCAGGTCCTTCCACAACTTCTGCGACTCGGGATTGACCTGGACCGGGCCGGCAACCATCATGCCCATTCCCATGCCCCGGCCACGTCCCTGACCCATGCCCTTGCCACCCATGGGGCAGCCCTGCGTGGCGGCCATGCCACAGCCGGCACCCGCGCCCGCCCCCTGGGCCATCATGCCACACCCGGCTCCCTGCTGGCCGTGGGGGCCTTTGCCATCCTTGAGCATCTTCGGCTTGCCGTCACACGAGCCGCAATCGGCCGTGGCTGCCGTCTGTGCCAGAACCAGCGCCAGAACGACAGTGATGAGTCCCAGCACGAACACGTACCTCTTCATACCACGCACCTCCGGTGTTTGTTGAGCGCGAGCTCTATTTCCTATCTAACATGTAGACAGTTGCACATGTTCCCGGCACCTGCTAACAGGTGACCCGAAAGTGCGGCGCCCCGTGACAGACCACGGGGCGCCGTCACTACACCGCATAACCCATTTATTCTTCGCCAAGTTCCGCTTTGTACGCATTTGACATTTCCACGAGCTTCTCCATACGCTCGGGGATAGGCAGGTTCTGCGGGCACTTCTCGACACAGACGCCACAGGCGATGCACTTCGAGGGGTCCATGCGTTCGCTGCCCACCATCTTCGCCACCATCTTGCGGGCGCTGGGGACCTCGAACACAGCCGCAAGCTGGTACATGGGCATCATCATCCATACAGGCAAGTGCTCGGGGCAAGCGCCGGCGCAGTACCGGCAGCCGGTGCAGAGCGGCTCGCCTTTGGTGAAATCGCGGAAGGCCTGAATGAAGCGCTCGCGTTGCGCGGGGGTCATCGGGTCTTCGAGACTCGCCACGCGGGCGTTCTGGTCCATGTGCTCGATCTCATTCATGCCGGAGATGAGCGTGGTGACGCCGGGGTTGCCCAGGAGGAAACGGATGGCGATCTCCTGCACAGGAAGGCCGGCGAATTCGGGCAGAGCGCGCTCGAATGCCGGAGACTCACCCACAAGCAGCCCGCCGCGCAACGGGCCCATGATGCAGACGCCCACTCCGTGCTCATGGGCGTAATCGATGACCTTCTCGGGTGCGGTGTCGGTGAAGTTGTAATAGACGGTGATGAACTTGAAGTCGGGCACCTGGGCGAGCCACTCGATGACTTGATCACCGATGGGGTTGTGGGTGGTGAAGCCCAGGTGCTTCACGAGGCCCTGTTCTTTGGCTTCGCGCATGGCGGCCAGAGGGGTGTCCGCGCCGATGCAGGCAGTCTCGAAATGATCCGGCGCGCTCATGTCCCAGAGCTGGTAGAAGTCGAAGTATTCCACCCCCGCGCGCTTGAGAGAGTTTTCGATGCACTGCCACATCTGGTCCCGAGTGCTGATTCCCAGGCTACGCTCCACCTTGGGCTCGCCTGCCCGGGGCTGGGCCTTGCTGGAGAGCACCATAGTCTCGCGGGGCACTCCGGCGATGGCTTTGCCCACCCAGGACTCCGCATTGTCGTCGAATTCCTTGTACGAGTACGCCGGGCCGATGTCGAAGTAGTTCATGCCCAGGGACAGGCCGTGGTGGATCATCTCCGCCGCGTTTTCGGGACCCTTGTAGCGCATGGTCCCATGTCCGAGTGTTGAGATCATGATGCCCGTGTCGCCGACTTCACGGTACTGCAAGATGAACGCCTCCAGTCGAAGAGTGAGCCCGCCTCCAGAGCGTACGCCCGGACAGCGGGCCCGCCGGATCTGCCAAGCGGCTCACCGCCGCGGACGGGCCGGGATGACCCGGTAAGCTTAGGCCAACACGAAGGCGGCGTCAACCACGAGGAAGTTGGGGGGGCGTTCACCGAAAGCAAGTCGGTTCAGTCGAGCCGGGCCTGATGTCCTTCCTCGGGTGCACCGGTCAACGAAAAGAGACGCCGTCGTTACCTCAAAGCGCGCGAAGCAGGCCGCACAACCGCCCGGCTTCCTCATCCTTTCTGTCGCGGCCTTCGCGAGGTGTGAGGCAAAAGGCCCGTTAGCGAGTCTCCAGCACGTTCGGGCCGGCGATAGATGAGGCGCGGATGCCTGCCAAAGCGAAAGACCCCAGGTTGGAGGTGTCACAAATCGGTGGGTCGGTTCTGGGCTCAGGGCCCTGAAAGGGAGGATGCACGATGTGAATAAACTTGTTACAGATTTTTCAATGGAGAGGGAACCTTCCCACAGGATTCCACGTCTATATTGATAGTACGAGAGGCGGGGCTCACCCCGATAAGGGGCTACACGCCACAACAAAGGAAGGCCACTCCCTCCCTCCTTCCCGAGCCGATGACGCTGAGCCCCGCCTGTCCTAATGACCCTGACGCCAGAGCAAGAGGAAGGGGACTGTGATGATCAGGCTTCTACTGCTCTTTGCAATCTTGGCGATCTTTTCAGCCGCCGTGCCGGCATTTGCTCAGGCCGGAACCATGCGCAGTTATGTGGTCATCCCGATGAACCACATCAGTCCCGCGCTTATTGCCCAGATCATGGGTGGCGAGGTTATCTACGACCTCGGTCCTGGCGGCGGTGGCGGCAACATGGGCGGCTACGGTGGAATTGGCCCCGGCATGTACGGCGGATACGGCTATGGTGCAGGTTATGGGGGTTACCGTCCGGGGCAAGATGCAGGTTTCGGAACGCCGCCTGGCAGACGCAACTGGTAAAACCTTCTCATGGCTACCCTCCCTCCCTAAGTCGCAGCCATGTGACACAGCAGCACAGCTGGGCGAGCCCGCCCGGTCCCTGCCCAAGGACCGGGCGGGTCCGCTTCTGCATGCAGGTAGATTGGGCTGTCTGGAGGAAAAGGATCAGGTCGTTCCAACAGCCGGGCAGGAGGCGCACCGACATGGCCATGACTGTGGGCGTCTGGGGCGTTGACCACCCCCATGGGGGCGGACACCTGAAGGCCCTCGAAAGCACCCCCGCCGTGGAGCGCCTGCTGTTCTTCGATGCCGACGACGCCAAAGCCCGGGCAGCCTGCGCGAACAGCGCGAAGGGTTTCATGGTGGACTCGCCTGACGCGCTGCTTGAACCCGGCGCGGTGGATGCGCTGGTGGTGCTCCTGACCGACCGCGAGGCCGGGCCGGCCACCTTGCGGGCGGTGGAGGCGGGCGTCTATGTCTATGGGGACAAGCCCGGAGCGCGCACTGCGGCGGAAATGGCCCGGATCGTCGAAGCCTGCAACCGCACTGGCGCCGCCTACTGCCCCTGCTACCCCTACCGCGTAGACCCAGTGGTGGTCGAGATCGGGCGGCTGATCGACGGGGGCGTGCTGGGCGATATCTGGTCTTTCGGCGCGCTGTGGCTCACGTCGCAAGTTGCATTGCGCGGGCCATCGTCCTGGCTTTTCCATCGGGAAACCGCAGCCGCGGGCATCCTGTCGTGGCTTGGTTGCCACTGGATCGACCTGATCTTCCACCTGCTTGGCCCTGGGCGCTCCGTCATGGCGCGCATCGCGACCCTCTCCGGCGAAAAGATCGATGTGGAAGACACGGCGGTTGTAACCCTCGAGCTGCAGTCTGGGGCAATCGGCTGCCTGCGTGCGGGGTACGCGCACAAGCCTTTCCTGGGCTACGACGACAGTGACCTGTCAGTGAGTTTTGAGGGCAGTCTCGGGTCGCTCTACTGGCCGGTGAAGGGCGAGAACGGCTACCGGCTGCGCACCGGGCACCCGGACTACGACGGCCTTGCGCGGCGTTGGGTGCGGTTCGAGCGCACCAGCGACCCGCAGAGCCCCGGGTATTCTTACGCCTTCCTCAACGCGTTCCTCGAAGCCGCGTGCAAGCGCACCGCGCCGCCTGCTACCGCCCTGGATGCCCTGCGGGTACTGCAGGTGGTGGAGGCAGCCCGGCGGTCGTCGGACGAGGGCGTGCGGGTGGAACTCTGAGCGGGCCAGGGCAGACGCGGAAAGGCCTCCATTCATGGTCGTCGGGTTCCCGGACCCGTTTGGCGTGCTTTACGGCCAGCTATGGTGCAACCTCGCCAGAAACCACAGAACACGGCAATGCACTCGGCCGCAGTCAAGACACCTGCGCCACGCGCTTCAGCCCAGGGGCCGGCGCATACTCCCCCTTTGCCCTTGCGATTGGCCTGCCCCACTGGTATCATGGGCCGGTAAGATTGACACTCTCTGACAGGGAGCATCAGGATTGTGGCTGACAGACCACGGGTTGCGCTGATCCAGTTCCCCGGCTCAAACTGCGAGTGGGAAACCGTGCGGGCGGCCGAAGCCGGCGGCCTCGCTTGCGATGTATTCCGCTGGAATCGGGATGCCGCCTTGCTTGCCGAGTATGACGGCTACATCATCGGCGGCGGGTTCTCTTATCAGGACCGGGTCCGCAGCGGCGCCATTGCCGCGAAGGAACCCATTGTCAATCGGGTTTTCCTCGAGGTCATGGATAAGGGCAAGCCCTGCCTGGGCATCTGTAATGGCGCGCAGGTGCTGGTGGAAGCGGGGATGATCCCCGGCATCACGCCGGGGGATGTGGAGATGGCGCTGGCGCCGAACTTCCACGATCCGTCGGGCCGGATCGCTGGATTCTGCTGCCGGTGGGTATACCTGCGGCATTCCAGCGGTACGTGCAAGCTGACATCCCGGATGCCCAGGGGGCAGGTCTGGCCGGTGCCCATTGCCCACGGTGAGGGGCGGTTCACCACGCGCATCGAGGGTCTGCTGGAGAAGCTGCGGGAGAACGATCAGATCGTCTTCCAGTATTGCGATGCTGAAGGGGCACTGGATGAGAGCCGCGCTGTGAACCCCAACGGTGCGCTAGCCAATATCGCCGGCCTGTGCAACCCTGAGGGCAACGTCCTCGCGCTCATGCCTCACCCCGAGCGCGCCAGCTTCTTGCGACAGGTGCCGGGCGAATTGGGAGGGGAATGGGCCGCGGCGAAGAACCGGGCCTGGGGTAATGCGGCGGCGGCGGAAGCACCGGGCCCGGGTCTTGCAGTGTTCGAATCCATGCGCGACCTGCTTGCGGCGGTTCCTGCCTGACGCGGCGCGTTCACACCCAAGACGAGGTTTTCCCACCATGGAGCATGTGGAGTTGCTGGTCAGGCTGAAGATCCCGGATGTCACTGCGCTCACGGCTGCCGGCGCATTACGACGGCGCATGGGCTACGGGGAGACGCTCAAGAGTTTGAAGCGCGCGGACTACTACAGGTTCGAAGTGGATGCGCCGGATGCCCAGTCGGCCATCGCGCTGGTGTCGGAAATCGCCGAGAAGACCAACCTGTTTGTGAACCCGAACAAGCATGTGTTCGAAGTGCGCGCGGGCGAACATGAGGCGGGGCAGTCCGCGGGCGCACAAGTGGCGCACGTGCTTGTGACCGACCCCGGTGACGGTTCGGCGGAGGGGGCGCTCGCGGCGCTGTCGGGACGGCTCGGATATGGCGACCGGGTGCGCGGGCTGCTCAAAGGGGTTCTGTGGACCCTGGAACTGGACGCGCCAGATGCCCAGGCAGCGCGAAAGATGGCGGAGGAGATTGCGATTACCCGTCGCCGCGACCGGGGCCTTCTGATGAACCCGCATTTTCAGGAGTGCGAGGTCTGGTAGCTAGGGAGACGGGCAGAGCTGTTGAGGGCGCAGCCCTGCTGATAGTGGGGCTGCGCCTGTCGCTTTCTGGGAGGAGTGACGGCGGCCTAACCCCCCTCGGTCTCCATCTCCTTCGCGGCGACGGCAGCCGGTCCCGGGCGTGACACCCGCGTACGCCTTTGCGTCCACAGGACGCGTGGCCGAAGGCCCCCAGCCCCGTGCTTCAGCGCGGGGCCAAAGGGCCAGCGCGACACCCGCGCTGTTTTCTCGTCCGAAGGCCCCCAGCCCCGTGCTTCAGCGCGGGGCCAAAGGGCCAGCGCGACACCCGCGCTGTTTTCTCGTCCGAAGGCCCCCAGCCCCGTGTTCAGCGCGGGGCCAAGGGGCCAGCGCGACACCCGCGCTCATTTCTCGTCCGAAGGCCCCCAGCCCCGTGCTTCAGCGCGGGACGGCAAAGCTATCAGCACGGGAGCCGAAGTTCCTCAAGCACTCCGTGCGTCATCCCGAAGTAACAGACACGGAAACCTTCCGAGAAGGTGGAGGCGCAACGTGTCCCGGTTCTTCATTCTCCGCACCTCGTGGCCGCTAGTTATCTTTCTCCTCGCGACGGTCGAGCCGTCGGATGCCGCCGTGTCGTGCCTCATCACCACTCAACGGCCTGCACGCACCTTCTACGTGGGCGAACGACCGGTGCTCAATGTCCATGCGGATTGCGAATCCAGGGAAGTGCCGTACGAGGTGCGCGACTATGACGGCAGTGTTGTGGCGCGCGGCACCATGAGTCTCTCAGCGGACCGGCCGGAAGTGCTCGAACTGCGGCCCATGCAATGCGGGCTGTACTCGCTCGCGCTCCAATTCGGCGATGAGACGGTGACCGATGCCTTCTGCGTGATCCCGCGGCCCGGTCTCGCGAAAGGCGATCCGGGTCTTTGGGGTTTCCAGAACTCGCCCATGGAGGAGGAGCGGTACAGGCTCATCGCCCAGATGGGCGGCCGCTACCTGCGCTTCGACATCAGCTGGCCCGACTATGAGCGCAAGAAGGGTGTGTTTGTACGCACCCGCCCTGACTGGTTCGCCGCAGCGGGCCGCAAGTTCGGCCTGCAGATGATCCCGACCCTGGGCTACACCACAAGCTGGGCTTGCCTTCCCCCGGACGACATGAGCCCGGTGCGCACCCACACCTTCGCCCCGAAAGAACTGGATCATTGGCGCATTTACGTGGAGGCGATGCGTGACATCCTCGCGCCTCAGACGGTGAACTGGCCCTCGCCGGAGGTGGATCAGGGGGGCGTTGAGACCCTTCCCCTGGTGCGTAGTTGGGAGATCTGGAACGAGGCCGACCAGAATTACTACTATGGGCCGTGGGCGCGTTATGTGGACCTGTTGCGCATTGCTGCCTGCGCGCTGAAGCAGAAGAATCACCACGAGAAGGTTATCTACGGCGGTTCCTGCGCGCACTGGACGGAGATGGGCCGGACATACGCCATGAACGGGCAGTATTACTTCGACCAGATCGCGTGGCATTCGAACTTCGACATACAGACCCAGACCCTCGGCTATTACTATGGCGTGCCACAGCTTGGGTACCGGCACTGGCTGCCGTGCCGGACGGTCCAGACGGAGTGTTACCCGTCGATACCCACCGGAGTGCCTCCCGGCGAGTACGTGTTGCGTCTGTATGCGACCCTGAAAGCCTGGCGCGAGGAGGGCTACTGCTACTCGCTGATCGGGCTGCCGCTTATCGGCAAGGAAGCGCCAACTATCCCGGCTTTCACCTATCGCAACGCGACCGGGCAAATTGTCCCGAAGGCGATGTATGTGGGCTACGCGGCGACGGTGAACTTGCTGTCCGAAGCCGCCTACATCGGACCGTTGGAACTGGGCGAGGGCGTCACCGCTTACCTGTTCGCGAGCCGGGGCCGGCCTTTCGTCGTCATGTGGTCGCCCGATGGCACGCGCACGGCCACGGTGGATCTGGAGCCCGGTGCGGTGCGCCTGGACGGACTAGGCAGGAGTTTCAAAGCCCGTGGACGCAGTGTGACCCTCAATGTGACGGGGAAACCGGTGGTGTTCATGGGGGTCTCGGATGAATACGTCGCCCAGGCGATCCGCGCCCGCTTCGAGCTTTACCTGACCACCGAATACGGGTATGTCTACAACGTGGATTCGCCCTACGTGCGCGCCCTTGCCACAGACATCAAGGTGGGCACGGAGGATCAGGCGGCGCGGATGCGGGCCACGCTGGCCGCGGCGCTGGAGCGGATGGGCACCAACTTCAGGCGGGACACCGCGGCCCTGGAGCCGGTGGCGCTGGACATCCGCGCATCCATGGTGAATCTCGCGAACGCGGCGGTCATGCGGGGCTCCCCCCAGGCCAATCACTGCACCGGGCTGTACCGCCTGCAACTCATGTCCGAATGGTTTGCCGATGTCATGGATGCCCTGTGCGCTCCCGTGGAAAACGCGACACGGGTGGCCGATCCGGACCCATGGGACTCTCTTGAGCAGGCGCGGGCACAGCTGGTCAGTGACCAGTTGGGCACGATGAAAGGACTGTCCGAGGCCATCGTCGACCGCGGTTTCCGCATGGCGGAGGCTTTCCGGAGACACGGCGGGCATGGGGCCTGGCTGGCGGCCATGACGGCCCGCGAAGCTGCGCTGACCTTTGCCCCGGTCGACCCGGCGAAGGTTGTGGACGTGTTCGTGATCGCCTACTTCCCCCAGGCGCGCATGATGACCAAGGCCACACTTCTACCCGCAGGAACGACGCATACCGTGGAGTTTGAGGTACATAATTTCACGCCTCAAGCCGTGTCGGGCACGGTGCGCCTGACGGTGCCGGACACGTGGACCACGAAGGAGATCACCGCCGACTTCTCTGTGGAAGCCAACAGTCTGACACCACGCATCCCGGTACAGTTCGAGATCCCCGGGTCGGATGACCCCTGGCAACTCAAGTGGGCGTACCGTCCGGGACACCCATACTGCGTCTCGATACCTCCGCAGCTTGGGACCACGGTGATCGTGACCGCCGGGGGCACGCTGTCGGACGGGCGGGAGCTGTTGCCGACACTCCAGGAGGTGAATGTTGGTACGTGGGTTCGCGACGGGACGCCGCCGTCGTGATAGCGCTCCCTGATCTTCTGAGCGGACGCTGGTCTCACAGCCCGCGAAGGGGCTGGAACCGTAGTCAGCGGCCGAATCGCGTCTCCTGAGCTGCCGAAGAGGGCAACAGTGATGATGAGAACACCGGGCGGTTGTGCTGCCCTTCCAGGGGCTCCCGGGTGATTATCAAGCGCCGGCGTCCGAGGGCTTCCCGCCCCCGGCTACAGGGTGTGGGCGACGACCGAGGGCAAAGGGCACGCTGATCGCGCATTCGGCCTCAGCCGGCACGTATCTCACAGGAGCGAGGGTCCTGGGGCTTCGCGCCGTCCGCTTGACCTTTGCGGACGGCGCTTCGTATAATGCCAGCGCATTCCGGCCGCAACTTGCGGCGGCGCTCGATGTCGGATTACTTGGGCTGATGGGCCCGAACCGCAGATCAGTCGTCAAAGGAGCCTCCACGCGATGACGGTTGCGAGGATGGCGGCTCTGGGGCTTGCCGCGTGCACCCTGGCGCTGCTTATTGGCTGCAGCAGCAGCGATGACAATTTTCTGTACCTGAACATCAGCGAACGCGCCGCCTGGAGCAGCGGGAACCTGCTTTGCTACGCGTCCTTCGGGGCCGATGGGCAGCGTTATCTGTACCGCAGCAACAGCGAGGGCGGCAATAAGTTCCTGCTCACCCGGTCGGCGAACAAGCCGGACAGCTTCATCGACGAAGGTGGCTGGCATCCGGCCTTCAGCCCGGACGGGGGGACAATCGTGTTCTCCGGCCGCCGCAACAAGGGCAGTGTGTCGCTGATGCTCATGAACACTATCCAAGGCGACCGTGCGGCGATCACGAACCTCACCGACGCCACGGTGACCGGTACCGACCAACAGCCGTCTTACAGGCCGGACGGCGCAAAGATCATCTTCTCGACCACGAAGGTGATTGGCGGGCAGGGCACCGGCGGCCCGGATATCGCGACGATCAACCCAGACGGAACCGGGCTTGAATATGTCGTGGCCACCCCCGAGATCGAGCAGTGGCCCGTGTACAGCCCGGACGGCAGCAAGATCGCCTTCCAGCGCGGCCCGGCGAGCGGACCGACGGATATCATCGTCCGCGACATGGCCACTGGCGTGGAGACCAATATCACCGCGGCGCTGCGCCGGGGCGCGGGGGATGTCTCACGCTTCGAGGCTCCCTGCTGGGCCACCGTGGGCGGGGCAGAGTATATCTACCTGCACTCCAACCGCGACACATTCTTTGAGATCTACCGGGTGGGCGTTGACGGCAGCAATCTGGAGCGCATCACGAACACGAGCAACTCCGAGGGGTTCCCGGTCATGAAACCCGACGGAACCCGCCTGCTGTTCACTCGGGATCGCGAACTCTGGAGCAGCGCGCCCAACGGCGGAACCGAAAAGCGCGTAACCCGCCGGTACTGATTTTCGCGCAACTTCATTGCTCCCCCGCGAGCCCGGGGAGCTGAGTATCCTGCGGCTCCGCTCGAACTCGGGCGGAGCCGCGTTGTATTTCGAGAAGCCTGCCCGAGCTTGTGCATCCGCAATCGCCGGCCGAATCCGCCAAACATTTCCAGGGTGACGCATGAGTTCATCGTCCGAACAGCCGACTAGAGGGGCCGAGAAGCCGGTTCCCGCCGGGCAAGGCCTGGCCTCCGCCGCGATCCTGATGGTGGTGCTGACTTTCGCCGCACGCATCGCCGGAATGGTGCGGATGATGGTGGTGGGCAGCGCTTTTGGCGCGGGCGGAGACATCAACTCCTTCTTCGCCGCTTTCACCATTCCCGACCTGATCTACTTCCTCATCGCCGGCGGGGCGGCGCGCACCGCCTTTGTGCCTGTGTTCACCGAATACCTGGCTCACGGACGCCGGCGCGAAGCGTGGCGGATCTTCAGCACTATCTTCTGGCTCCTGTTGATCGTGGGGGGCCTGGTGGTCATCGGCGGCTCACTCTTCGCGCCCCAGGTTGCGCGCCTGTCAGCGCTGGGTTGGCTGGGTTCGGCGCCCGAACGTGTGGATGTGTGCGCCCGTATCATGCGTATCATTTTCCCGGCCCAGCTGTTCCTGGTGCTCGGCAGCCTCCTCATGGGTACGCTCAATGCCCACAAGCACTTCCTTTGGCCGGCGCTGGGGCCGCTGGTCTATGACGTGGTGTTCATCATCGGCGCGGTGATCGGCGGCACACTCCCGGAGAGCGAAGGGCTTGTGGTGATGGCCTGGGGATCGGTGGTAGGGGCACTACTGGGCAGTGTGGTTATCCAGATTCCGCCCCTGGCAGCACGCGGTGCGAGACTGCTGCCCGTGTTCGATCTGAAGGACGAGGGGGTGCGCAGGACGATCCGTCTTGCCCTCCCGGTGATCCTGGGCCTCGCGGTGGCTGAGATCAACTGGGTCGTGGTGCGGGTCCTGGCCACCATGTGCCAGGAGAACGCCCCGGCGGTGCTGGAGTATGCGAACCGGCTCTGGAAGTTGCCGTCGGGGGTATTCGCGGCGGGTATCGCCATTGCTGTTTTCCCCTCTCTCTCGGAGCACTACGCGCGGGGCGATCTCAAGTCCTACCGCCGCGATTTCTCCTTCGCCATGCGCAATACGCTGTTCCTGGTGCTGCCGGTGACGGTGGTCTTCGCCACGCTCTCCACCCCCATCGTCCGCATGCTCTTCCAACGTGGGAGCTTCGATCCGTCCACTTCGCCGCTTGTGGGAACCGTGGTCTTGTGGTTGAGCCCCGGGATGATCTCCCTGGGCATATCGTACATCGCTGCTCGTGCCTTCTACGCGCGCCAGAACACAGTCACTCCCGTGGTCTGTGGGATCATCTCGATCGTGGTCTGCCTCGGCCTTGGGTATTGGGCGACCCAGACCAACGGCGTGATTGGCCTGGCCATGGCCACCTCGGCCACGGCAGTACTCAACGCGGTGCTCCTGATCTTGTTGCTGAAACGCGAAGTCGGGCAGCTTGATGGGGGCAGGATCGCGCGGTCGCTGCTGCGTATACTGCCTGGAACCGTGGGGCTCGGGCTCATCTGCTGGACGGGATCGGCGTGGCTGACTGGGAGACTTGGTACCGAGAGCGAACTGGCGAAGCTCCTCACGGTGATGGTGCCCGTCACCGTGAGCGCGGCCTTCTATGTGGTGAGTTGCGCGCTGCTGCATGCCGAGGAACTCAAGAGCGCGTGGCGGATTATTGCGCGGAAGCGGCCGGAGGGTCTGGCGAATGAAGGGGCCGGGCAAGCCCTGGACGACCAATAGAAACAAAATCGAGGCCTGCACGCGATTGCCGGCCCCGATCCGTCCTGCTTCAGTCACCCCTGATGACGCCGCACTGCCTCTACCCGATCTGAATCATCCGCTCCACCGACTGCCTGGCCTTGCGCGCCACCTCCGGATCGATGGTGATCTCCTCCGTGCGGGTAACCAGCGCGCGCTTCACACTCTCCAGCGTGGTCAGCTTCATGTTCGGGCATAGCGCCGAAGAGATCTGGTGGAAGACCTTGTCCGGGTTCTCCTTCTGCAGCGGGTGCACGATCCCGAACTCGGTGACCACGATGAACTCCTGTGCTTCGCTCTTGCGGGCGTAGTTGAGCATGCCGCCGGTGGAGAGCACCACGTCTGCCAGCGCGAGGGTCTCCTCGGGGCATTCGGGGTGGGCCATGACGACCGCCTGGGGGTGGTGGCGTTTTGCGTCGGCCACCATGTCCGGCGTGATGCTTTGGTGCACAGGGCAGAAGCCCCCGTAAAGGATGATCCGCTTCTCCGGGACATGCTTCGCAACCCAGCGTCCGAGATGCTGATCAGGGACGAAGAGGATGGTCTCGGCCTCCAACGAGCGCACGACGTCCACGGCATTGGAGGACGTGCAGCAGATGTCCGATTCTGCCTTCACCTCGGCTGTGGTATTCACGTAAGCCACCACCGGCGCGCCGGGGTGTTCTGCTTTGAACTCGCGCAGGGCCACGGGGTCGATCATATCCGCCATCGGGCACCCTGCCGCTTTCTCCGGCAGCAGCACGGTCTTGTCGGGGCTGAGCAGCTTGGCTGTCTGGGCCATGAAATGCACGCCGCAGAAGACAATGACCTGCGCGTCTGTCTTCGCCGCCTCACGGCTGAGCCCGAGAGAATCGCCGGTGAAGTCGGCGACGTCCTGCACCTCGGCCCGTTGGTAATTGTGGGCGAGGATAACGGCATGCTTCTGGGTGCAAAGCTCCCGGATTTCCCTGGAGAGCTTCTCGTAGTCGCTCACGGTGTTTCCCCTCCTGGCTGCCGCTGGACCGGCTACACGAGGCCCTTGCGCTTCGCATCCGCCCACATCGGCGACATCTCCCGCAGGCGCTCCACGAATCCCGGTAACGCGTTCAGAAGTATGTCCACCTCGGCCCGGGTGTTGTTCCGCCCCAGGCTGATGCGAAGCGAGCCGTGGGCGACCTCGTGGACGCAGCCCGTGGCCAGCAGCACATGGGACGGGTCCAGGGAGCCCGAGGTGCAGGCCGAACCGCTGGACGCGCAGATGCCGTACAGGTCCAACGACAGCAGCATCCCCTCGCCCTCAATGTAGTTGACAACGAAACTGGCGATGTTGGGCAGGCGCTTCTCGGGGTGCCCGGTGAGCTGGCACATGGGCACCCTCTCCAGCACGCCATCGATCACTCGCCGGCAGAGTTCGGCGATGCGGGCATTGTCGCTTTCCGCGCGGCTTGCCAGGAGCTCCACGGCTTTGCCCATACCCACGATCCCCGCCACGTTCTCGGTACCCGCGCGCCGGCCCAGTTCCTGCCCCCCGCCGTCGATAAGTTTCACGAGTCTGGTTCCCCTGCGGATGTACAGGGCCCCCACACCTTTGGGACCGTAGATCTTGTGGGCGGACATGGCCATGAGGTCCACGTTCAGCTCGTTCACATCCAGCGGAACCTTGCCCAGTGACTGCACGGCGTCGGTGTGAAACAGGACGCCGCGGCTTTTGCAAAGTGCGCCGATCTCCGCGATGGGCTGGATCGTGCCCACCTCGTTGTTGGAGTGCATGATACTGACGAGAATCGTGTCCTCTCGTATGGCTTCCGCGACCTGTTCCGTCGCGATGAGCCCATACTTGTCGGGATTGAGCACGGTGACCTCAAATCCGTCACGCTGCAGTGCGAGGCAGGCGTCCAGCACGGCGTGGTGCTCGATTCCGGAGGTGATAATGTGCCGGCCTTTGTCCGCATTGGCCCAAGCCGCGCCCTTGATGGCGTAGTTGTCGGATTCTGAGCCGCAGCCGGTGAAAATGACCTCGCGCGGCGTAGCGCCGATGTAACCGGCCACAGTCTCGCGCGCCTTCTCAAGCGCCACGCGCGACCGCGCTGCCAACTGGTAGACGCTGCTGGGATTGCCGAACTCGTCCTGCAGGAACGGGAGCATGGCCCCGAGGACTTCGGGGTCGATTCTCGTGGTTGCTGCATTATCGAAATAGATCAATCTGGTCGACTCCTCACCATCGCGCAGGTGCTGGCGCACAGACTCGGGGGCAGAACGACGCCTGCCCTTGGATAAGAAGGTTATCCTTCCTCTCTATGAGAGTCAAGCATGGCAGCGCAGGTCGCAGGTGCATGGGTAGCTGCTCGGAAGGCGGCAAGTGGCCGACCACTCTGCGGCGCCGTGGGCGGTTGCAGCGATCAAAAATGCGCAACAAAGGTTTCACAAAGTCTTGACCTTGATTCAATCTTGCGCTAATATTGAGTAGTGGGTACAGACAATGTAGGGGCAACACGAACCACTCGCTAGGGGGCGAGAAAGGTGCTCGGCGAATTCTGGCGTACCATCGCAGTGTTCTTCGCCGACGAGGACGGGGTGACGACCCTCGAGTATGCCATCATGGTTGCCTTGGTCGCGCTGGGTTCCGTTGGCGCATGGACCCGGTTGATCGACCTCTCCGACACCATGGGCAAAGTGGCCGACGATACAGCCGACGCTTTCCAGCGGATGGCAAATCGCTCGCCGTGACCCGGCCACTGAGCGAGAGGCAGGTCTGGCCTTCAAAGGTTCCGCGAGGGCGTGACTGTCTTCATTGGCTCTCTCGTGGCGGTTGTTTTCATGCACGACCGCGGTTCGAGGATGGCCAGGCTACCCGCAGTCGCAGGGCGTCTTCCCGCATTTCGGGCATCCGCCACCGTAACGCTGTGCTGATGCCTGCTCCAAGTCTATCCCCTTCACGTTCGCCAGGGTCGTGAGCCACGCAAGCACATCGGCGAACTCTTCCGCCTGCTGTTCAGGAGTGCCTCTGCGCAGGGCTCTGGAAAGCTCTCCCACTTCCTCGACCAACCACATGAAGTTGCCGTCGATCCCACGGGCGCTGTCCTTCTCGAAGTAGATGTCCCGGATCAGGCTCTGGTAATGGCGTATGGTCATCAGTCTATCTCCACAATGACGGGCTGATTGGCGCTCATCGGATGAAGAGTACCACGTCTTTTCGGCTCGAGCCAGTCCCCCGGGGTTTCGCGGAAGCCGGGCTTGGATTGGACGGGCGAAAGGCTGGGCGACCTCGCGGGTGCTGGGATACCAGGCACTCGCGGTCCTCAGGTCCTCGGCATACCGGGAGTGCGGGAGCTTGTCGATTTCCCGCCTTCGCAAGTGGCTCTCCGCTGTCTCTGCATTGGCTTTGTCAGACGAGATGCAGCATGGTATAATCGTCCAAGCGTCGCTAGGGGAGCCCACCCGGGCTGAGATAGCGGAGACCCCGCTGACCCTGGGAACCTGATCCGGTTAGTACCGGCGTAGGGAAGCGACAGACGAGCGCCTGATATGGGTCGCCGGCTGCATGCTTCCTCAAGATGCCGGCGGCCCTTTATTTTGGGGCCGCCGCACCGAAAGGAGCGGTCTCGATGAGTCAGATCAAGGAAACACTGATTACCCGCCTCATCGTCGATGCCTTCGCGGAGGACTTTCGCGAATCTCTGGAACTGGATGTGGCCATCGCGGGAGCGGGGCCGTCCGGAATCCACGCCGCGAAACTCCTCGCTCGACGGGGATACAAGGTGGGCGTGTTCGAGCGCAACCTTCACGTCGGCGGCGGCATGTGGGGCGGCGGCATGCTCTTCCCGCGCATCGTTGTCCAGGAGGATGCTCGGGCCATCCTGGAGGAGGTGGGTGTGCGTCTGAATGAGCGCGAGACCGGCCTGTACACCGCCGATTCCGTAGAGACAGTGAGCAAGTGCGCGGCGGCAGCAATCGACGCGGGGGCGCGGATCTGGGTGGGCGTGTCGGTGGAGGATGTCATCATCCGCGAGGCCGACCGGGTCTCGGGCATTGTCATCAACTGGGGTGCGGTGGAGATGGCCGGCCTGCACGTGGACCCGCTGGCGTTGGAGGCGAAGGTGGTCATCGACGCCACCGGGCATCCAGCTGAGGTTGCCCGGCGGGTGCTGGCGAAGATCCCCGGCGCGTGCCTGTGCGACGGCGCCACCTGCGTTCCCGGCGAGAAGCCGATGTGGGCCGAAGTGGGGGAAGGGTCGCTGGTGCCCAATACCCGCGAGATATACCCCGGTCTGATCGCCTGCGGGATGGCGGCCAACGCGGTGTTCGCAGGCCCCCGCATGGGTGCTATCTTCGGAGGGATGTTCCTGTCCGGGGAGAGAGCAGCGGAGATAGCGGTGGAGATGATGGGACACAGGGTATTATAAGGAGGAATCGGCCACTCGGGACGCGAAGTTGCCTCAATCATAGAGACGACTGGTCGGGGGAGGGGCATCGCCTTTGCGACCGTTGACGGAAGGCCCTTCGGCAAGGGACGCGGACGCACTGGTCGCCTTGCCGAAGTTCATCACGCGTGTGCCGCCGGTGAGAGAACGGGCGGGATCCCGACGCATCATCGCGACCAGCGTCTACGACTCGTCTGGGCGTCTGACGGGGCTCAAGGTGGACGCACACGTGTCTCTACCCAGACGAGGAAGGCATGGCGAGACGCCGCAGGTGGCCCTGGTATGGCGTGGCGTCTGTGTGAGGCGCATTGACTGGGAGGTCTGTCATGTGTTCGCAGACGGTCTCACAGTCCCAGGTTGGCATGAGCACCTGTGGGACGACGTCCATGGCAGCGAGTGCGGCCGGACGTTCGAGCCCCCACTGGGCGTAGAGACAGACCTTCGAGAGATGTTCATCTGCGCCTGTCACCACTGGAACATCACGGTGCGCACAAGGCAGGACCAGCACTTGAGAGAGGAGGACAGGTAACGTGCTCACCAGCGCATCCGATTTGATCCAGCCGTATCTTCAGGCATTGGGGAGCGGTTTCCGCCTCGGCAAGGCACCCGATGGCACCACGGTCGTGAGTACTCCCTTCAGGTTCGCGACTGGCGATCCGCTTGAGATCGCGGTATGGGAAGAAGCTGACGGTCTTGTCCTGAGCGACCGCGGAGGGCTCATCCGCTCGCTTCTGGTAGCCGGAATTGATGCGTTCAAGCCCGGTAGAGCCCGGTCCCGCGTAGCGAGCACGCTGGCACCGCGCCGGGCCGAACTTGATGGGGCCACCGTTATCAGCCCGGTCGGGGAGGCGGGTGCTGGCAGGGCGGTACAGAACCTGGTTCAGTCACTCCTGGACGCGCAGGTTGCGGCCGAGTCAGTGATGAGGCCACATGGTCCGGCGATGGAGACCGAGACGTACTCGGTCATCCGCGAGGTATTGGATGACGCGGACGCACGCTACCGGGAAGGCATGCGTATTGCCGGAGCCACCACTCGGCGTTACCAGGTGGACTTCCAGTTGGCCTTTGCCACGAGCGGGATCATTCGCGCTGTTCTTGTCGTCGCCAGACATCAGCCTCTGGCATTCGCCGAGAGGTGGAACTTCCGGTTCCGCGACATCCGTGCTGCCCGCCCGCGCCTCCACCGCATAGTGGCGGTTGACGCAGCGACCAAATGGACTTCCGCTGCCCAGAAGACACTGGAATCGGAATGCGAAATGCTGGTCTCGCCCGGCGAGCCCGAGCAGCTATCGGAATACCTTCGAAATGCCGCTCCAATTGCGGCGTAGGCATCAGAAACTGCCCAGTTCCCAACAGGAGAGGTACACACATGCCCACCGTCGTCACCTTCGGCGAAATCATGATGCGGCTCAAGCCCATGGAGTTCCTGCGCTTCACCCAGGCCGACACCTTTGAAGTCACCTACGGCGGCGGTGAAGCCAATGTCGCCGTTTCGCTGGCCTGCTTCGGCATCGACGCCCGGTATGTCACGGCTCTGCCCGACAATGACATCGGCCAGGCATGTCTCAACTACGTCAGGCGTTTCGGCGTGGACACCAGCCACATCGTGCGCCAGGGCAAGCGCCTGGGCATCTACTTCCTGGAAGCCGGCGCGGTGCAGCGCCCGTCCAAGGTCATCTACGATCGCGCGGGCGCATCCATCGCCGAGGTCAAGCGAGGCGACATCGACTGGTCTGCGGCTTTCGCAGGCGCTGACTGGTTCCACTGGACCGGCATCACCCCGGCCATCAGCGAGGGCGCGGCGGATGTGTGCCTCGAGGGCATCGAGGCCGCAAAGGCTGCCGGGCTCACCGTCTCGTGTGACCTGAACTTCCGGAAGAACCTGTGGAAGTGGGGTAAGAGCGCCACCGAAGTCATGCCCGAACTGGTGAAGCACTGCGACCTTGCCATCGGCAATGAGGAGGATGCCGAGAAGGTGTTCGGCATCACCGCCGAAGGCATCGATGTGGACGCTGGGCAGGTGGATGCAGCGCTGTATGAGAGTGTCGCCGCACAGCTTATGGAGCGCTTCCCGAACCTGAGAAAGGTGTCGATCACCCTGCGCGAGAGCATCTCCGCCTCGAACAACGGCTGGAGCGCCGTGCTGTATGACGGCACCACGCTCTGCGTCGGTCCGCACTATGAGATCGTGCCAATTGTGGACCGCGTGGGCGGGGGCGACAGCTTCGCGGCAGGCCTGATCTACTCCTTGCTGTCCGGCAAGAGCGATCAGGAGGCCCTCAATTTCGCCGTAACCGCCAGCGCCCTCAAGCACACCATCACCGGGGACTTCAACCTGGTGACGGTGGCCGAAGTGGAGGGCGTGCTCAAATCCGGTGGCGGCGGCCGGGTGCAGAGGTAGGATCGACCTACGCCAATACGAAAGGTTGGATGAACGCCATGCAGTACCGCGAACTGGGCACCACCGGCGTGCAGGTTTCCGAGATCATCCTGGGGGCCTGGCAGTTCGGCGTCGCGAACTGGACCGACGTCGAAGACGATATGTCGATCAAGACCATACACGCGGCACTGGATGCGGGGATCAACTGCATCGACACCGCGGTGGGGTACGGGTCCGGGCATTCCGAGGAGATCGTGGGCAAGGCCGTCCAGGGCCGGCGGGATGAGGTCATTCTGGCCAGCAAGATCGGCGCCAATCCCGACGGCATCCGCAAGGGCATCGACGCCTGTCTCGAGCGCATGGGCATCGACTTCATCGACCTGTACCAGGTGCATTACCCCAGCCCACAGATTCCCATTGCCGACACTATCGGTGCGATGGATGAGATCCGGCAGGCGGGCAAGGTGCGTCTCGTCGGCGTCTCCAACTTCTCTCTCGAACAGATGCAGCAGGCCGTGGCCACCGCGAGGATCGATACCTGCCAGCCGCCTTTCAACGTGCTCTGGAGGCAGATCGATGCAGACGTGCTGCCTTTCTGCGTCGAAAACGGGATCGCCGTGATCCCGTACAGCCCGTTGGCACAGGGCCTGCTCACTGGCAAGTTCCGCAGCCGCGAGGACATTCCCGGCGACATCCGCGCCGCGAACAAGCTCTTCGCCGAGGGCATCTTCGAACAGTGCCTGGAAGTCGTGGATCTCATGCAGGGCATCGCCGATGCCCACGGCAAGACGCTGATTGAGACCACCATCGCCTGGACACTGCAGTACCCGGGCATCACCGCGCCGATCTGCGGCGCGCGTAATCCCCGGCAGGTGGAGGGCATGCTGGGCGGCGTGGGTTGGCGGCTCTCGGAGGAGGAGTTCGAAGCGATCAGCCGGGCCGGCGCGAAAGTCAGCGAGCAGCTGGACTTCAGCAGCAACATGTGGGGCTACGCGCCCAAGTAGACAACGCAAGAGCGGCCGGGCGGGACCCGTGTCAGGGTGCCGCCCGGTCTGTTCGCATTGCAGTCCCGGCCCGCGGCCGTTCCGCACGCCTCGCCTGTGTGCCTTGAGCCCTGGTGCGCGGTGTGGTACATTCCCCCCACCATAGCCTATCGACAGGAGCCGCTTGACTTGCCGAAGATACGCCTGTTTCGTCCCCAGATTCGCCGGGCCATCAGGGGGGCCATTGGCCCGGCCGCCATCGGTTTTCTCGAGAACCTTGTGGCCCGGAAGTCCTGGCACGAGACCCAGGAACTCGGGCGCCGCATCGGCCGTCTCGGGTATCGCCACCACCGCCGCTACCGGTCGAAGTGTGAGGAGAATCTGCGCATCGCATATGGTGACGAACTCACCGGCGACCAGATCGACGACATCGTGTGCAGGTACTTCGAGCACGCGGTGATGATGTTTCTGGAGCTTCTGCGCTTGCCGTCGATGGACCACCAGGAACTCGCAGGGCTGTCCACGCTTCACGGGCTGGAGCACTACGAGAACGCCATTGCGCAGGGCAATGGTGTGGTGATACTCGCGGGCCACCTGGGAAATTGGGAAGTGGGCGCCCTGCACATGCTGCAGGAGGGCCTGCCTATTATCCCGCTATCTCGCACGCCCAAGAGTCCGCGGCTCGCCCGGTCCATTCTCCGGCTGCGGGAGAAGATGGGCTTCCCGATCATCCCCATCAGCGAGGGCGTGCGGGGGATCATGCGGGCACTGAAGAAGAATCAGTGTGTGCCGATCCTGCCTGACCAGTTCGCTTGGGGGAACGGGCTGACAGTGCCGTACTTCGGGCAGCCCACCCATGTCTGGCATACCCCGGCTCTCATGGCGCAGCGCACAGGTTGCCAGATCCTGCCGGTGCTCCCGATCCGCCAGGAGGACGGCACCATCTCCACGACGCTCTTGCCGCCGGTGGAGCAGATCGATACCGGCGACCGGGACTTCGACCTGTGGGTGAACACCGCGCGATGCATGGCGGCCATTGAGGCCTGCGTGCGCCAGTACCCCAGCCAGTATTTCTGGCATTACCACTTCTGGCGGCCGGGACACGAGTTCCCGCCGCCGTATCCCTTCGAGCGGCTTGAGGGTCTCTTGTGAACGTGACTGCGGGCGCCCGGCCAACAGTGCCGTCTCCACGAGGAGTTGGGTAAGTGGCAACTGAGGGATACCTGGCGATTGTCCAGGTTGTGTTCGCGCTTGTCGGAGGCATCGCTCTCCTGGTGTGGAGCGCGACGCGTCTCATTGAGGGCGCGGCCGCCGCTGCCTGGCACCTGCGGGTGCCGGCTCTCCTGGTCGGTATGGTCATTATCGGCTTCGGAACATCCCTGCCCGAATTCGCTGTCTCGCTGCTGTCGGGCCTTCAAGGCGCGCCATCCCTTGCGCTCGGCAATGCCTACGGCTCGAATATCGCCAACATCGGCCTCGTTCTGGGTATGTCCGCGTTGGTGCGGCCAGTCCTGGTGCATTCCCGGGTTCTGCGCGTGGAACTGCCGATCCTGTGCATGGTCACCGCCGTGAGCGTGGCCCTCATGTGGGACGGGAAGTTGTCCGTGCTGGACGGCGCGTCTCTGCTGGTGGTCTTCGGAATACTGGCGGCCTGGAGCGTGATCCAGGGGCGCCAGGATGGAGATGATGCGCTGGGCGCGGAGATGCAGCAGGAACTCAATGCCCACCCCATGACGCTGCAGCGGGCACTGATCTGGGTGGCAGTGGGTCTTGTGCTCCTATTGGTCAGTTCCCGGGCGCTGGTGTGGGGCGCGGTTGAGGCCGCAACGCTCCTTGGGGTGAGCGACCTGCTCATCGGGCTGACCGTGGTGGCGGTGGGGACCTCGCTGCCCGAACTGGCCGCCGCGCTGGCCGCCGTGCGCAAGGACGAGCCCGATCTGGCTCTGGGCAATGTGCTGGGCTCCAACCTGTTCAACACGCTGGGCGTGGTCGGTGCCGCCGTGGTCGCGGGACGCGGAATGGATGTCCCTCCCGACCTGCTGCCCCGGGACATGGTGGCGGTGGGCATCCTCACGGTATCCCTGTACGTCCTGGGTTACCGGTTCCGCAAACCTCGCGGGCGCATCAACCGGCACGAGGGCGCCGCGTTGCTGCTTGTCTACATGGCATACACTGCCGTGCTCATCGTCACGGCCCGAGGCGGCCCGGCGAACTGACCGCCCCGGCCCTCACCCTTACTCCAGCTTGTACGTCGCCGTGATCATCACCGACATCGACGCCTCGCCCACGGTCGGCTTGGAGCTGAACATCTGCATGATCGTGGCCATGGTGCCCAGGGACTGATCGATGACTGATACGCTCACCAACGGCCCCAGTTTCTTGCCGGCGTTGGCGGCTGCGGATGCCGCGGCTGCCTGCGCGTTCTTCAGGGCGTCCGCCATCGCCTGGTCGCGCAGTGCGGTCGAGTCGTTCACTCCGAATTCGAACAGGTTGTCGGCCACCATCGCCTGGACCATGGCATTGCTTCCCTGAGGGTTGACCTTGGCCACGCCGGCCACCAGGTCCACGATACGCCCTGCGTCCTCATACATTGTTCCCGGGTCGAGTCTGGTCATTCTGACCGTGATGGTGCTGTTGGCGAACCACTGGCGCTCCGCGTCCTGCCGCGCCATGGCATAAACCCCGCCACCGGACAGGGAGGGTGGCGAGGACGTGATGCTCTCCTCGGCGATACCTGAGGCAACAAGCTTGTCGTAGGCCCGCTGGTCATCGTCGCGGTTCATGGTCAACGCCGTCTCCGCCGAAGGCGCTGAAGACTGGATGAAAATGTGGACGTCCAACCAGTCGGCAGGCTGTTTTGCCGAGCCCCCTGCCATTACGGAGATGCAGTTGTCCGCCACCGGTGGGGTCAAGAACTGGGCCTGAGCGCCTGCGCAAAGCGCGAGCATCAGCCCGAGGCACATCACGACGGCGTACGCTTTCATTGTTCAACATCTCCTTTGGGGTCTCTTCCCGCCGAGGCGGGCCTTGCGGCTCGGCTCACCATACCTTCGCTATGCGGCGTCCAGTCCCCTGCAAAGGGTTGCGGGGCATCGGCAGGGAATGAGCTATGAACTCGTGGTGGAGGTACCACTCATGACATTGCGCTCCATTCTTCTCCTCACTTTATGTGCGGCATGTCTGGCCGACGGCGACCTGCGCACCTACGGGCTGCCCAATGTCGCCGCTGGCGCGCAAATCACCGCCAGCGGCTCGGCCGGCGCTCCAGGCCGGAAGTACTCCGCTGAAACCGCCGTAGACGGCGACCTCAACACCTGGTGGGCATCCAGCACCTTTCCGAAGTACCCGGTGGAACTGACGCTGGACTTCCCGAAGTCTATCCGGCTGGATACCCTCGCTGTGGTCCAGGCGGACAACCCTCAGCTGTACAGCCCCTGGAAGCGGTTGCGCATCGAGTTCTCGGATGGCTCCAGTGTGGAAGAGCAATGGCCGGATGATACACTCCCCCGGGTGGTGCGCTTTGATGCCAGGGACGCGGACTGGGTGAAGGTGCTGGTGTTGGAGGCGCATCACCCGGAGCGGCATTACGTGACGGCGCGCGAGATCATGGCTTTTCTCGACCCCGAGCGCAAGGTGAAGCCGAACATGCCCCCGACTCACGACTGGAAACAGAAGGACCTCACGCCGCAGGGAATGCCGGTGCACCCGTGTGTGTACCTGACGCCGGAAGACGTCACCCGAGCGCGTGAGACGCTGAAGAACTCGCCCTGGGCGCAGGAGTGGTTCCAGGCGGTCAAGAGCCAGGCCGACCAGTGGCTGGACAAGAGCGAAGAGTGGCTGGTTTCGGTGATTCCAGAGGAAGGCGCGTGTTTCGCATACGGATTCAGCGGCTGTCCCATCTGCAGCGCAAGCTGGGGCACCTGGGGAGGGGCACGGTGCAGTTGGGACAAGCCCGGCAAGGTGACCTGCGCCAACGGCCACGTGCTGCCGGATGAGGATCACCCGGACCCGGGAACCGGTTACGTTGGCCCCGACGGCCGTATCCACTACTTCGTGGGTTCGTACAATGCCTGGGTAGTTGAGACACTCGAGGCCAAGGCAGTCGCCAATCTGGCTCTCGCCTACACCCTCACCGGGGAGGACAAGTACGCCGACCGCGCGGGCTTTATCCTGGATCTGCTGGCCGACATATATCCATCCTGCGACGCAGGTTCGTGGGACTACCCCAGCTCCCCTCCCAGCGGCCGGTTCTGCAGGCCCTGGTACCAGGTGGCACGGGTGCTGGTGCGCTACGTGGACGAGTACGACCAGATCTTCCCCAGCGCCTCGCTGAACAAGCCCTCAATCCGCGAGGGCCTGACCCGGCGCGAGAACATCGAACTGAACCTCCTGCGCAATGGCGCGGAATACTGCTACGAACAGTCCCTCAAGGGCCGCCTGCATAACGGCGAAGCGGACTATGTCCGTGGCGCACTGGCGGTGGGCTGCTGCCTGGGAATCCCGTGGTACATCGACTGGGCCTACGACGGCCCCTATGGAATACTCAGCTTCGTGCGCAACAACGTGGACCGCGACGGCCGGTACTTCGAAACTTCCGCCATGTACGCCGATCACACGCGGAACCTGTACCTCACCTTTGCTGAACCCCTGTTCAACTACCGCAGCGAGAAGTATCCCTCGGGCATCAATCTGTACGATGATCGCCAGTTTCAGAGCTTCTACGTCCTGCCGCAACTGAGTTTCAACTGCATCGGCAAGACCCCGCGTTTCGGCGATTCCGGCCCGGACACGGCGCAGTCATACCTGCCGAAGCGCCCCACCAACCAGTTCGACTACAGGCTCGCGGAGCGGCTGTACGCCCGGGTCTCGGACCCGGCTGACCGGGCAAAGTTCGGAAGGCTGCTCAACTGGCTGTCGGCCGGCGACCCGGATGCGATGCGTGACTCCGACGGCGAGATGCCCTGGCTGCTGTTCCACGGCAGAGCGCTGGCGCCCGATCCCGACGCCCAAATCGACCCTCAACTCGATCGGAAGATCAGTCGGTGCGAATTGTTCGGGCAGAAAGGCTTCGCATTCCTGCGCGACGGCGATGGCCCGTCCGCTCAGGCACTGCTCCTGCGCTACGGTCCGAGCCTCAACCACGGGCACCTGGACGACCTGAACATCAACTACTACGCACGGGGGTTCGAGGTCACCTATGATCTCGGCTACGGTCTGGGCAGCACTCACACCCAGGTGGGGTGGGGCAAGCAGACCGCGAGCCACAATCTGGTGCTTGTGGACGAAAAGCCCCAGCGTTCCGAGGGTAGCGGCACCGGCGGCAGCCTGCACCAGTTCGCGGACGTGCCGGGCCTGAAGCTCGTGGAAGCTTCCAGCGAAAACAGCTACGTGAACCAGGGCGTGAGCGTGTACCGTCGCCTGCTTGCCATGGCGGGCGAGGGAGACCGCAGGTACCTGGTTGATCTGTTTCGGGTCAAAGGCGGCAGGCAGCACGATTACCTTCTGCACTCATTCGGAGAGCAGGCAACCTTCGAGGGCGTTGAGCTGCCAGAGCCGGCCGACGGCTCTCTGGCCGGACCGGACATTCGCTGGGGAGACTTGCAGCTCAATGACGGTGATATGAAGGGCTTCCCCGGTAAGCCATACTGGAATCCGCCGCCGGGCAACGGGCTGGGCTTCCTGATGGCCCCGCAGGCGGCGGAATGTGAGGAGAACTGGTCGGCGACATGGTCCCTGCCGGGCGAACAGGACTTCCTGAAAGCTACGATCCTGGGCCAGCCCGGAACGGAAGTCATCACCGCGCGGGCTCCTGGAATCTATCCGAACCTTCCGAAGACCCGCTACGCAATCGCCCGCCGCAAGTCGGACAGCGACCTGTCCAGCGACTTCGTTGCGGTACTGGAACCTTACGGCGTGCGTCACCCGGGGGAGACCATTGATGCGGCCGAACTCGCCCAGTCCGCGCAGGTCTCGGCGGGGACCAGCAAGATGATCACCGCCATCGGCGTGCTCTTGTTCCAGGCGGAGAAGAGTGGGGACGAGATGACGGTGCCGTTTTCGGTTGAGCGATCAGGCCAGTATGTGATCACCCTCGGGCACTACAAGTCGCCTTCGTATGGATCGGTGCAAGTGCTGGTGGATGGGCAGCCGCTGGGTGAGCCGGTGACTGGAACCGCGGGATCGGTGGGTCCGGCTGCGCCCGCAAGGCTCGGAGAAGTGGCCCTTGACGCCGGGGAACACGCCCTGGCCCTGCGGCTGACGAAGGACGATAACGCCGGACATTTCTGGTTCGGGCTGACCAGCGTCACACTCACGCCCTCGGGTCAGGAAGAGCCCACGGAGCCGCGGCCCTTCATCAAGTCGGTGCGGCGGCTGCCCGTGGATTCGTCGGGCGACAAGATCACGCCCGTGGGTATTCTGGTGGAACTGGAGGACGGCGCGACCGACGTGTTCCTCTCGGCAGGCGATGCGGACAAAGCCCGGGAGTTCGGCGGACTTGACACATCCCTGCGATTCCAGGGCTGCTTCGCCTATCTGCGAGTCCGTGGCGGACGGGTGGAGCAGGCGGCCCTGTCCGGAGCGCGTGAGCTGCGGTTCGGCGACCTGACCATCGCCTGCGCGCAGGATCAGTACTCGGGCAAGGTGACTGCGGTGGACGAGGCGGCGTCGGTCGTGGATGTGGACGCACAACTGCCTGCCGATGGCCGTCTGAACGGGCAGGTGATCCTGTTCGATAACCCACTGTACAGCCGCAATACGGCACACCGGATCGTCCGGGTCGAGAACATCCCCACAGGCTCGCGGATTCACCTGGAGAGCGCGACTCTGGTGCTGGGGACCGGGATTCTCGAGGATGATCCAGCGAATGCGCAAGAGTTCGTGAGCCTCCTCGCCCACGAATACGCCACTTGCGACAGCCCCGACGGCACGCAGTTCATGAGCGGTAAGCTGCTCAAGGCGAGAGACGCTCAGACCCGGGTGATCCGTACCAGACTGGGGCAACTCATGCGCTACACTGTAGAGAGCACCGAGGGGTTCCGCGCGGGAACGGAGTTCGCTATCTGCGACGTCCAGATGGACGACAGCTTCTCGATACCCGCGGTCGCTCACGTGACGGCCGGCGCGCGCAGTGGCTATCGTGCCACCGGGAACGTTGCGGTGACGGTCTCAGGGGCTGGAAGGCCTGAGGCGCTGGCCCCTTGACATCTGCGCGGGTGGCAGAGCTGGAGATGCAACGAGAGCCGGGCGGATGCCCGGCTCTCGTTCATTGTTGGAGTATGATGGCTTGGGCTAGACTGCGGAGCGATGGGAGAGAAGTACGCTCTCGATCAGAGATTGCAGGCCACGGGGTTCGAAAGGCTTTGTCAGGAAAGCCAGCCCGTCGCCGGGAAGATCATCGATCGTCTCTTCGGTGGTCAGGACGACCATCGGGATCTCGCACGTCGCCTGATCTGTTCTCAACTGGTCCAGAAGACTGCCCCCGCCCGGAGCCAGCATCATAGAATCAAGCACAATCAGATCTGGATGTTCGTCCTTTGCAAGCTCGATCGCCTGCTGTCCACTGCCTGCGATATCTGTCCGAAAGCCCTTCTGCCGGATCAGCAGGTCAAGAAGCCTTGCAAGACCTGGCTGCTCCTCGGCGATAAGGATTTTCGGGCGCGTCAATACATCGCCACCTCCTTTCGCCTCGCGACTGTTACCGCTGAATTTACTGGTCATGGGTCCCCGCCCCTTTATCTTACCCACCAGTCTGTCGAACAAACGACGCCGCTAATGATAGCACAGACTGCAAGGCAGTGCCACCAGGGAATCCGGAAGCAGAGGCCTTTCCATGGCGCCCAGCGCCGGCAGGTCATCGGCATTCGGGGTGCGAATACTGCCTGCAAGACATGACCGTAAAATCCCCCACCGGACGATTGGTTGCCTACCTGCTCCTGGTCCTCGGATCGGTCGCCTTTCTGTTCCCTCTGGTTTGGATGATCTCCACCTCCCTCAAGCCCATCGAGGAGACCATGCGGGTGCCACCGGTCTGGATCCCCTCCACGATCCAGTGGCGCAACTACGCCGACGCTGTAACCTACGGCAGCGACAAGCTCGGCTACATCCCCTTCCTGCGCTATGCCGTGAACACCCTGTATCTCGCGGTTCTGGGGGTCATCGGCACTGTGCTTTCCAATGCCCTCGTGGCCTACGGGTTCGCGCGCATCAACTGGAAGGGCCGGGACATCGTCTTTGCCATCGCACTCGCGACCATGATGGTGCCCTTCCCTGTGACCATGGTCGCGGTCTTTGCGATCTTCCGCGAACTGGGGTGGATCGGGACATTCCGGCCGCTCTGGGTCCCCGCATTCCTGGGCAGCGCCTTCAATATCTTTCTCCTGCGCCAGTTCTTCTTGAGCATCCCTCGGGAGCTTTCCGACGCCGCGCGCATCGACGGCTGCTCGGAACTGGGGATCTTCCGCCATGTAGTTCTGCCTTTGTCGAAACCCGCGCTGGCGGTGGTTGCGCTGTTCCACTTCCTTTATGTCTGGAACGACTTCCTGGGCCCGCTGATCTACCTGACGGACCAGAAGATGTTTACCTTGTCATTGGGCCTGCAGTTCTACCAGAGCCAGCACGGCGGCACGGAATGGCACATGCTGATGGCCGCCTCTTCGATCGTGGTCCTGCCGCTGATTGTCCTGTTCTTTTTTACCCAGCGGCAGTTCATCCAAGGGATCACGATGACGGGACTGAAGGGGTAGAGAGGCTGGCGTCCCGCGCTGGCGCCCCGGGTTGACGCCCCGGGTTGAAACCCGGGGCTAGGGGCCTTCGGCCGGGCGTCCTGCGGACGGGCTTTCCTGTCCCGCGCTGGCGCCCCGCGCTGAAGCACGGGGCTGTGGGCCTTCGGCCGTGCGTCCTACGGACGGGCTTTCCCGTCCCGCGCTGACGCCCCGCGCTGAAGCACGGGGCTGTGGGCCTTCGGCCGGGCGTCCTGAGGGACGCGAAGATTGACGCCCCGGGTTGACGCCCCGGGTTGAAACCCGGGGCTAGGGGCCTTCGGCCGGGCGTCCTGAGGGACGCGAAGGCTGAGCGTCCCGCTCGACAGGCCGTTCGCCGTTGCCGTCCAGCCCCGAAGGGGCGTCAGTCTCTTGCCACCAGCGTAAGCTGGTGGAATCAGGCCCCCATCGAGATTATAAGAGCCCCCGAAGGGGGCGGCAGAAACCCGAGCTCCGCCTGCGGGGGCGTCGATGCCCCGCGCTGACGCCCCGCGCTGAAGCACGGGGCTGTGGGCCTTCGGCCGTGCGTCCTGCGGACGGGCTTTCCTGTCCCACGCTGGCGCCCCGCGCTGAAGCACGGGGCTGTGGGCCTTCGGCCGGGCGTGCTGCGGACGGTATGGCGGACACGAGTGCCAGATCAGGCCCACAGACATACGATCACGGCCATTGTGCGTCTGGCTGAGCCGGTCACCCCCCTCACATTCCCGGGTACAGCGTGTTGTTGTAGTGCGTCGGGATTGCCAGCGGTCTCGCGTTGGCGTAGATGCACGCGCCCCGGGAGCCGAACAGAATCACCTCGTCGCGGCTGTCGCCCCACACATCGGCCCGGGTGCAGTAGAAATGGGCGCGGCGGTCTTCCTCGCTGCGGTCCGGGGTACACTGCATCGGCAGCGTGTCCATGATCTGTCCCTGGCCGTCGTAGATCGCCACGCTCTCCCCCGGCCCGCGGGCATACACCAGCACCCCGTCGGTCCCGTCGCCCATCCAGTTCACCGCGATGCAGGCCGCGTACCAGCCCCCGGCCGGCTGCTCTCGACGCCAGATCTCGGCGCCCTGCGGGTCATAGAGGTAGAGGGTGGCCGAATCACGCTGTCCATCGGCGCGGGGCTGCCCGCGGTCGATCACCGCATACTGGAGTTCGGAGTCGTGCCGGAAGCGTCCTGCCACCACATGCTGGGCTTCGGCGAGAGGGTGGCCCCACAGTTCGGACCCGTCCGGGCGCAGGCAGTGGATGCCGTGGTTGCCGAAAAGCAGGTTCCAGCTTCCATCGGCGCGCCGGACCGAATACGCGGCGTCCTGGTGAGCGCCTCGTGGGTCGTGGCTGAAGAGCACCGTCCCGTCGTGGTCGATAAGCGCGAAGCCCACGAACACCTCGTCGCGGCCATCATTGTCCGTATCGCACAGGGCCGGGAAATGCCCGGTGGACCCCGCCCATTCCCAGAGCACCTCGCCCTCGTGAGACACGCCCCACATGGTCCAATAGCGGTCTTTCACCACGAGGTCCGCGCGACGTCCGCGCCCTGTCAGGTCGGCGAAGAGGAAGCAGTCGTCCGCCGGTGCGGGCAGGTCGAAGCCGCCCTTCTCCTCGCCTGTCTGCGCGTCGAGGACCATCATGCGCGCCTTGCCCTCGTACCGCGTGGCGCGCTCCCGGGCCCAGCTTGCGTTCGTGTCCCATTCCGCGTACGTGGCCTGGCGGACATAGAGGACCTCATTGCGCCCGTCGGCGTCCCAGTCGTAGACCTGCACCGGGAGATCGGCGTAGATTTCGCCATTATCGGCGGAGTGGACGCCCTTCTGCCAGAGTATCTCGCCGGAGATCGTGGTCGCGGTGAGGCAGGTGATCTCCCGGGTGGCGCGGATGCTCTGGACGAACAGCAGGTCCGGCGCACCGTCGCCGTTGAGATCACCCACGCGCACGGTCTCCGCGCCGAAATCCCGGACGTCGATGAGGCTGACGAGGTGGTGGGTCATGGGGTTCTTCTCCTGGGCACGGGCGAGTGTGCACGCAAGGGTGCAGGTGAGCAGGAGACAGGTTGCGCGGGTCATGTTGTCTGTCCTTTCAGCGTCCTGAGAAACCTCGACCCTTACCTCCCCTGCAATTCGCGCCGCATCTGCACGTTCGTTGGCCTGCCCGCGGGAACCGGGCGCTGGAAGCCCTCGGGGAGCACGTACAACTCGTGTACAGACCACCAGTAGTAGCTGTCCCAGCCGGTCTGGATGATGAGCACGAAGCGCGCGTCCACGGGGGCGAACTCGCAGCGCCAGATGCCATGCCGCACGCTGCGCCGGGACGCGCCCTCTTCAGCCCGGGCCACGGTCTCCCAGGTCTCCCCATCCGGGGAAACCCGCACTTCGTAGCCGCGAGGGTAGTCCAGCTTCGACCGCGCGATGTCCAGCCAGATGCCCTGAACGCGTCGGCTCTCTCCGAGATCGACCTGAAGCCAGTCGCCGGGTCGCATTGCACGGCCTGTAGTCCAGCGGGTCCCGGTTTCGCGGTCAATTGCGGCGGCGGTGTCGGTCTCGGATGCCTGACGATTGCCGGGCACCCCGGCTGTAAGGGTCCAGCCGTCGGGTTTGAGGCCCGGGTGGATGTCGGGTGAAGGAGCGGCGACCCATCGCACCTGTTTCGAGACGGGATACGGTGCAAGGACCCTGATGTAGCGGGAGAGGTCCAGCACCTGCCCCGCCTCGACGCGGAATTCGGAGGCAAGGCGGATCGGCCGGGTCTTGCCGTCTCGCGCGATCTGGCGGATGGTGACGTCGCAGTCCTCGAAGGTCTTCAGGATGGACAGTGTGAGCTTGCCGGACCGAGGCGAATAGTCCACCTGTCCCCAGAATCCCGGGAGGAATACGGGGCAGTGCAGTTCGGTCTCGGCTGAGAATGTGCGGGGCGAAATGAAGAGCGTCCGGCCGGGCGCATCCAGGGAGAGGCCTGTGAGGGCATTCAGCACATGCCAGGAGGTGGGGCAGGTCATGTAGCTGCGCAGTCCGCCCTGTCTGCCGCCAGGGGCGTCGTAGACGAGGGACTGGTCCCACGGGCTCTTGTTTTGCTCCCAGGCGCAGTGGTACACCCGGCGCAGAACCTCCAGCCCGTCGTCCACATAGCCCCGGTAGATGCTCTCGCAGCCCAGGTAGGGCTCATGCTGCAGGAGGAAGCATGCGCTGGTAGCACTTTGGCCTTCCGCGGTAACTTCCATGGGCGGCACCGGGAAGAAGGGCTTGAGATGCCGAGCGATGAGCTGGTGTACCTCGCGCTCGGCGATGCCCGGGGGAAGGGTGTCACCCAGCCCGCAGATATGCGCCAGCCAGTCCCCTGCGAGAGCAGCCACGAAGCTGTTGGGGTTCTTGGCATCGCTTCGAGCCGACCGCCACTTGATGAAGTACTCGCCATTCCACAGGCGTTCCATCACCGCCGCCTGGAGTGCAGTGAACCTGGACCGGTACTCGTCCGCGAGGGCTGGTTCGGCCTGCACGCGGGCCACCTCCTCCGCCGCCAGGAGCGCGCCCAGAGTGCAGCTTGCGGAGTAGATAAATGCCCCGCGCGGAAGTTGCTCGTAGTCGTAGGTGCTGCCGCCTTCGGGGATGAGATCACCGTCTTCATCGGCACTCTGCAGCCAGTCGATGGCTTCCCGCACGTGTGGCCACATGTGGTCCAGGAAGGTTCGGTCGCCGGTCCAGCGGTAGAGCTTGAGCACCTGCATGATCCAGGAGGCCGACAGGTCCGGCCAGTCCGTGATGCCGTAGCCCACCCGCGGGTCGCCGATGACCTCGTGGAAGTTGCCGTTGAAGTGGGTGATGCGCCCGTCTTCCTGCTGGCAGTCGGCGAACAGCCGCAGTTCGCTCTCATCCAGTTCGGGGAACATCTGCACATAGAAGGCATGAGCGGCCATGCGCTGGTCCATGGTGCCCAGCGCGCCACCCATGTCGATGGGGCTCTCCAGGACCGCGAAGCGCCCGTCCCGGGTGAGCACCGTGGCCGAGTACATGGTGAAAGCGCAGTTGATGAGCTTCAGCTTGAGCCAGAAGGGCAGGTTGGACTCGAGCACCACGTCCTGCCATTCCCGGGTCTGTTCCAGGAGGCGCTCGCGCCGCGCCACCGCGTAGTTCACCAGGGAATCGATCTCCGGGAACTGCTCCAGGAAGTAGTGGCCGACGTCGGTCTTGCGCACCAGCTCCCGCGCCTCCTGCAGGCGCGCGGATGAGGAAGCGCGGGAGAGGTCCACCTTGCCGCCGGGGGTGTGCACCGTCAGCTCGTGGATGGACCAAAACCAGAACTCCTGGCTTTCGAGGTTGGTAATGCGGATATACCGCGCCGGCGTAGGCTCGAAGGCGATGTCCAGGATCGCCTTGACCTGCTGCTTCCCGGCTTCCGCGCAGGTGGCCTCGGCCGCAATCGCCCACTGCTCCGGGGTCTCGGCCAGTTCGACGCGGTAGCCCAGGGGATAGTCGGAAGGGGATGGGCTCGAGTCCAGGGTCAGGCCGGACACGGTCTCCACGCGCCCAAGGTCCACGGTGAACTGGTCGCCCGCGCGCTTCTCGCGACCGGTAGACCAGCGTGAAGATAAGTCGCGGTCGAAGGCCGCGCGTCCCGCGTCTTTCGCAGGGGCGAGTTCGCCCGAGTATTCCCGCACCCTGTGCTCCATGCGGAAGGTGGGCATGTGCCAGGCAATCAGGAAATGCAGTCGCCGCGCCTCACCGGGCTCAAGGGTGACTGAGGCCGAGACCACCGCGGCAGAACTGTGGACCCGAGACCTTTGGGGCTCGCATTCCGGCCTGCCCGTCTCCACGAAACTGTCCCACCAGGGGATAGATGACCTATCGGCATCCCACTCGCTGCAGGTGGCCACGGTCACACCCTCGCCCAGTTGTACGCCTGCGAAGTGGGTGCCGATGGTATTCTGGCGCATGTCGTCGAAGCTCTCGGTGCTGGTGAACAGGATGCCCGCGCAATCGTCCCCCGTCCAAGGCGTCTGCTCGCGGCCGGAAGCGAAATCCCAGGGGACGTCCTTGCGCCCGCCGAAACCCACGAGGTTTTCCCATGAGAGCGCGAGGGACACTTGGGCAACCTGGGCACCGGGATTGGTCACAGTGAAGTCCAGGAAGGCCACGGGGAGTGAGGAGTCCCGCACATTGCGAGGGATCAGGGGAGAGTGGGCGTGGAGGCTTACGGTTACCGGGAGACCATCGTCTTGGAAGGCCAGTTCGGCGCGGGGGTACAGGCCGAGATAGCGGGTGTGGGCGATGTTGGTGACCGTTTCGTACTCGCGGTCCCAGGTGCCCCGCAGGATTCTCGCAGCTTTCATGCCGTTGGTCTCGCAGCGCACCGCGGCGAAGCTGCCACGGAGGACCCCGGTGGGCCGGTCCCAGTTGTGGTTCGTGGTCGCGTTGCCGAAAGCGCCGTCGGTGAGGAGTTCGATTGCGCCGCAGCCGATTCCCCCCAGTGGCACGCCGGACCGCCACCGCGCATCGCGGATCTGGCCGGTTGAGGAGTCGAACTCCGCCTGGGCCTGCAGTATGACGGTCAACGCGAGGGCAAGGGCAAGGGCTGCACTGAGCCTGTTCATCGCGGACCCCCTGGACCCGAAATCGCGCACGAGCGGCTCGGCGCCCTCACTGCCTTCGGGAGGTGCCGGGCCGGCAGTCGCGGCATATTCTCCACAGGAATGCGGTTCGCAGTTGCAGGGCAGAGTTCCTTCCCTGCGGCTCACGCTGGAGACCTGACGGATGCCGTTCCGATGCAGGGGAGCCCTTTGATGATCACGCCACCAATGGCCGGGCTGTGCATAGTGCTGGCCCTGACTACTATTGCGGCCGTGGCCGATCCAGCCGCGGAGGACACCGCCGTGCGCCGATTCCACGCGCGTGACTACGGAGCCTTGCCGGGTGCTTATGCCGATGCGGGACCAGGGATCGGCGCCGCTATCGCGGCTGCGATTGACTGCGGGCAGCCCGCCGAAGTCGTGCTCGAAGCGGGCACATATCGCCTGGGGAGGCCCCCTGCCGGCGACCATGCCGTCAGGATTGCGAACGCCCGGGACCTCACCATCCGGGGCAGCGATCCGGGCACTGAACTCATCATCACGGACCCGGAGACTGGCGGCTTCAGCCTGTCCGGCTGCCTGCGCACGACAGTGCGAAACCTCACCCTCGACTATGACCCGCCGCCTTTCGCCCAGGGGACGATCACGGCGGTTGACCTGGACGCGCAGACCTACGACCTGCAGGTGGACGAAGGTTTCATCGAGCCTGACCACGCGGCTTTCCAGAATGCGAAGGCGGTCTGGGGGCTGGTGGTGCGGCCCTTGGAGGGCACCGGCGATACGCGCTTCGGGCCCACGGCGATCCCGGCGGTCATCGACAGCAAGATCGGGCCGCGGCACTGGCGCATGAAGATCGGCGGCCCTCCCACCGGATACCCTGAACCCCTGCGCAATTCGGGCATGAAGCCCGGAGACCGCTTCGTCCACGCCGCGCGGAACTACACGGCAGCTTTCGGGGCCAGCCATTGCGATGACCTGATCTTCGAGAACCTGACACTCCACAGTTCGCCCGGACTGGCATTCCTGCCATACCTTTGCGGCAAGGTGACCATCCGCAATTGCCACGTCCTGCGTCGCGAGGGCTCCGGGAGGATGCTGTCCACCAATGCTGACGGGGTCCACTGCCGGGGTTGCCGGAAGGGCATCACCATTGACGGCTGCAGCTTCGAGGGCATGGCCGACGACGGCATCAACATCCACAGTTCCGCGATCCCGGTGCTGGAGGTCATTTCGCCCGCGGAACTGGTGCTGCAGCGGTCTCATTACACGCTGCTCGTGGGGGACCTTCTGGAGGGCATGGACGTGGATACCGCCAGCGTGCTGGGGCAGGCAAGGGTGCTTTCGGTTGCGGAGTTACCCGACCGCTGGGCTTACCGTGTTGCTCTCGACGCCCCGATTGATGGCCTGCGCGCGGGAGCGAGTGTGGAGGATGCCGATTGCCTGTACAATCTGTCTGAAAGCGGCACAGGTTCGGTCATCACCGACTGCCATTTCCGCTGCTTCCGGGGGAGAGGGATACTGCTCAGCGCCACCGGGGTGAGGGTCTCCGGGAACCTGTTCGAGGTGATGGAGGGCTGGGGCATCTCGCTCAACCACGAGAGCACCCGCTGGGCCGAAGGCCCCCTGGCGCGGGATATTGAGATCATCGGGAACACCTTCAACGGCAAAGGTGGCTACATGCCCGCGATCTTCCTGTACTCGCAGCAGCGCGACGGGAAGCTCTCCAGCGCCCGCGCGATCCACAACCTGCTCATCCAGGGCAATCTTTTCCGGGACCTGGGCACTCCGGCCATTGAGCTGCGAGCCTGCCGTGGAGTGCGGATCATCGACAACCGCATCGAGACTGGCGAGGACACGCGGCGGCCCCGGGCGAAATATGATTCCATTCTCGTGGACAATTGCGCAGAGGTGGCGATACGGGGGCTGAAGGTGCGTGACCTCGACCCGCGCCATCTTTCGGCGATCGCGATAACCGCAGCCACGGACCCGGGCGATGCGGGCGTGGTGATAGAGGGCCTGGACACCGAGATCGCGCTGTCATCGACCCCGGTTAGGGACCAGCGCGGCGAGTGACAGCCCCGCGCAACCAGGAGGTTCGCCGTGTTCGAGTCATTCAGCGAGTGGCATCCGGTTGTACAGGCGCTCCTCGCGGGGCTGCTTACCTGGGGCCTTACCGCCTTTGGCGCCTCCGGAGTCTTCCTGGCGAAGCAGCCGAGTCGCAAGCTGCTGGACGGCATGCTGGCTTTCGCGGCGGGGGTGATGATTGCGGCAAGCTACTGGTCGCTGCTGTCGCCTGCCATCGAGATGGCCGCGGCCGGGCCACTGCCCTCGTGGCTTCCGCCTGCCGTCGGCTTCCTGCTTGGAGGCGCTGTACTGTACGGTGTAGACAAGCTCCTGCCCCACGTGCACCCAGGGCTCGCGACACAGGACGCTGAGGGCATACACACGACCTGGCGGCGCACGACGCTGCTCATCCTCGCCATCACCCTGCATAACATTCCCGAAGGCCTCGCAGTCGGCGTTGCCTTCGGAGCAGCGGCGGCAGGGCTTCCCGAAGCCAGCCTCACCGGCGCTACGGCTCTTGCTCTCGGTATCGGCATCCAGAACTGCCCCGAGGGCCTTGCGGTGTCCATGCCGCTGCGTCGCGAGGGCATCTCACGCCGACTCAGTTTCTTCTATGGACAGCTCTCCGCGGTTGTGGAGCCGGTCTCAGCGGTCATCGGTGCGGCCATCGTGCTTGTGGCCCAGGCGATCCTGCCCTACGCACTGGCCTTCGCGGCCGGGGCGATGATCTTCGTGGTCGTGGAGGAGCTGATCCCGGAGTCCCAGAACGGTGGGTATCGAGACGTGGCCACCGGCGGCGTGATGATCGGATTCGTGGTGATGATGATCCTGGACGTGGCGCTGGGGTAGGGAAGGCAAACTCCGGGGGACGGGAGAGAGTGAGCCATGAGGATTCAGCGGATCGAGACCTATACAAGCGGAGCCATCAGCGTGGTCCGCGTGGTTACGGAGGACGGCTCTGAAGGCTTCGGGCAAATGGCGCCCTTCAACGCGGACATATCTGCACTGGTGTTCCACCGGCAGGTCGCTCCCGTCGCGCTGGGAGCGAATGCCCTCGAGATCGACGCCCTTGCAGCGCGGGTCATGGAGGCGAACTACAAGTTCCCGGGCAGCTACGTGCGCCGCTCCTTCTCGGGCCTGGACACGGCCCTGTGGGACCTGCGTGGAAAGCTGGAAGACAAGCCTGTCTGCGAGCTGCTCGGGGGAACTCCCGGGCCGGTGCCCGTGTACGGGTCCAGCATGCGCCGGGATATTTCGCCGGAACACGAAGCCGCGCGCATGGCGCGGTTACGCGACGACCAGGGCTTCCGCGCCTTCAAGCTGCGCATCGGCAAGGTCAATGGGCACAATCAGGACGAGTGGCCGGGCCGGACCGAAGCCCTGGTTCCCACCGTGCGCAGGGTCGTTGGCGACCGCGTTGCGCTGCTCGTGGACGCCAATGGCTGCTACACCGCGCAGAGAGCCATCGAAGTCGGGTACATGCTGGAGGCGAACGGGGTCGTGCACTTCGAGGAGCCTTGCCCTTACTGGGAGTACGAGTGGACGGCACAGGTCGCCGAGTCCCTGCAGGTTCCCGTGGCGGGTGGCGAGCAAGACTGTTTCCTGCACCAGTGGCGGCGGATGATCGCCATGCGCGCGGTGGACATCGCCCAGCCGGACGTGTGCTATGTGGGCGGCGTCGCGCGGCTCATGCAGGTGGCGCGTATGGCGGCTGACGCCGGGCTGGTGTGCGTGCCCCATGCGGCGAACCGTTCCATGCTGCAGGTCTTCACCATGCACTGCTTGCGGGCGATGCCCAATGCCGGCCCATTTATGGAATACTCCATCGAGCCGCAGGACTCGATGACGGGCATCTATGACCCCATGCCCCGGGCGTACGGCGGCGAAGCAGAGTTCCCGGAGGGACCGGGCTGGGGCATCACGGTTCGGCCGGAATGGCTGGAGGCGGCTGACCGGCAGGTGTCGGAGGCGTGACCGCCACCCTCCCGCGGCGGGCTCGCGTAAGCCGACCGTCCCGGTCGGCGGGTGTCATTGGAGTCGAGCGGGACGCTCGACCTTCGCGTCCCTAAGGACGCCTGGCCGAAGGCCCCTAGCCCCGTGCTTCAGCGCGGGGCATCAATTCGGGGCACCGACTCAACCCGGGGCATCAACCCGGGGCGTCTGCCGCCCCCTTCGGGGGCTCTTATGATCTCGAAGGAGGGGCCTGATTCCACCAGCTTACGCTGGTGGCAAGAGGCTGACGCCCCTGCGGGGCTGGACGGCGAACGGCGAACGGCCTGTCGAGCGGGACGCTCGACCTTCGCGTCCCTCAGGACGCCTGGCCGCAGGCCCCTAGCCCCGGGTTTCAGCGCGGGGCGTCGATCCGGGGCATCGACGTCGCGTCCGGCAGGACGCCCGGCCGAAGGCCCCTAGCCCCGTGCTTCAGCGCGGGGCGTCGATCCGGGGCGCCTGCCGCCTCCTTCGGGGGCTCTTATGATCTCGAAGGAGGGGCCTGATTCCACCAGCTCACGCTGGTGGCAAAGGGCTTCCGCCCCTTCGGGGCTGGACGGCGAACGGCGAACGGCCTGTCGAGCGGGACGCTCCGCCTTCGCGTCCCTCAGGACGCCTGGCCGCAGGCCCCTAGCCCCGGGTTTCAACCCGGGGCGTCAACCCGGGGCATCGACGTCGCGTCCGGCAGGACGCCCGGCCGCAGGCCCCTAGCCCCGGGTTTCAGCCCGGGGGCATCCCGGTCGGCGGCTGCGCTACGGCACCAACCGCACCGTTCCGTGCAGCCGGCCCTGAAGGTCCAGGCTCACCACCGGGCCGTCCACGGTCGCCGAGTTGGTCTCCCGCGACTGCTCCAGCAGGTTGCACGACTCCGCCCGGCTGAAGGGCAGGTTGCAGGTGATCCGCGCCGTTCCTCCCACCCCTGCCGAGTTGTAGACTCGCGCGATGAACCCGTTCCCGTCTTCAGCGAGCTTGAAGGCTGACAGGATCATCTCCGCCGGCTCCACCCGGACGAAGGAGTAGGCAGACGGGAGCGTCCCGGGATGGGAGTCCACCACCCGCGCGATGGGCGGCTGGTTGAACTCCAGGGCGCGCCGGGGGACTTCCCCGTGACGCCAGTCGCCCTGGTGGGGCATGATCGCGAAGCGGATGCGATGGGTCCCCAGGTCAGGCATGGGGTCCGGGTCATACGAGGCGCGCAAAAGGGACATGCGCATGACATTGCCCTTGACGTCGAACCCATACTTGCAGTCATTGAGCAGCGCCAGGCCCCAGTTGGTCTCGTAAGTCACGCTCTCGGTGAAGGCGAAGCCGAAAAGGTGGAGGTTTGGCTCTTTGGGCAGGACAATGCCCTTGACCGGTCTTGAGGGGTCCAAAGGAATGCGCTGGAGCCAGATGTGAACGGGGGGTTCGGCCCTGCGACCGTCCGCGTAGCGGTGGTCGAGCCGGAAGGCCGTGGTCTCCCGTGAGCCGGGCCCGAAGCACCAGTCGCTGAACTCCAGCACTGCCGGCGCGCGGGTCCCGTCCTCGTACAGGAGCGTTGCCGGGCCACCGTGCCGGCCGTTGGAGCTTGCCCCGAACACTCCCAGCGCGGGCGCGGATTCCGCGGGCCACTCGATAGTCTGCCCCTCTGCGCGGATGGAGTTGAGCGCGCCCTTCTCAACCGGCGGCACAATCAATGGGACGCCGTCCGCCCGGGCATCTCCGGTGGGGAGGATCTCCGCCGGGTATGAGCGGTTCCCGTTGTCGAAGTCCCCGTCATTGGTGTCATCGGTCCCGGCGAACACGTCCTCATTGAAGAACCGGGACACATCGATGGCCTTTGCGTCGCGCCCGCCTTCGGGGACCACGCGCCTTGCCTGCGCGAGGTCGATCCACTTCTGTGCGGGGACCTCGTGGCCGTCTGCGGCGCGCTCGATGCTGCCCCAGGGGATTTCGAAAGTTGCCCGGGGACTGTCCACGCTGGTCTTGAAGGCGGCTTTCAGGAAGGGTCCGCCATCCCGGGCATTGCCAAGTTCCCGCCAGTCCGCAAGCATGTCGAACTCCACGCGCTGCAGAGATTCGTACATCGAGACCTGCACGTCGAAGGTGGACTGACCGTAGGCGTAGGATGCGACGAAGCGAGTGCACACATCCCCCTTTGACTCCAGCCGCACGTCCTTGAGCTCCAGCGTCTCAGTCTTCGTGATCGGCCCTATATTCCACGCCGACATACCGTGCGGGGCCTCATGGAGCATCTCCAGGAGGAATCGGGCGCTGATGTCGGGGCTGTGTCGGTGCTCCCAATTCATGGGGATTCCCTGAGCCTTCATGCTCGCCACTTGCTCGTCCGTGATGCTTTGTGTGCTCGGGTCGCTCCAGGGCTCCCGGACAGGCCCGGACGTGATGTGGAACACCGCGTAGCCCAGCGCCGGCAGGTCGGCGATGAACTCTACGGTGGTCGCGAAAGCCTCGCCGTCGGGTTTGGAGTTGATCACCTGCGCCGGAAGCGCCTTGCCTTCGGTGTCCGTCACGATGGCGCCGGGCCAGGGGCCCGGCGTGCGAAGCACCACCGCCACCCGGTCCTTGCGATCCCAGGCCACCGGGTTCCAGACCACCACCGCCTGCCCCTCTCCCCGGGTGTCGATCTGCGCGCAGAGGGCTTCCAGCGACTGGTCAATGGCGCTGTCCGCGACTTCACGCGTCTGCTCATACAGCTCTTTCGAATACTCATAGGACCCGTGTATAGCGCTGCCGGGGAGGATGTCGTGGAACTGGTTGAAGCACGTGTTGCGCCAGGCCCGGGTGAGACCCTCCCGCGGGTACTCCGGGCCCCATTTGGCGGCAATCGCTGACAGGGCTTCGGCAATGGGCAAAATGTTCTCGCTATCCCGGTTCCAGCGCTTCACGTCCGAGTGGGTGGTGTAACAGCCCTCGAAGGTGAAGTTCAGTTCGTCCTTCACAATGGGCAAGTCACCCTTTGAGTGTTCCAGGGCCGCGGTGAAGTAGTCCTCGGTGGCCGCGAACTGGATGTTGGGAAAGAGCGGGTCCGCTTGCAGAGCCTTGGCGGCCTCAATGTCCTGGCGCGTGGGGCCGCCGCCGTGGTCGCCCACGCCGTAGACAATCATGCAGGCCGGGATGCCGACGCGGTCCTCAATCTCCAGGGGCACCACGCCCCGGTCGCGCCGGAACTCCTCGTTGTACCAGCGGTGGTTGTATGCCAGGAGCCTGCCGCCGTCGGGGCCTTCCCACCAGAAGGTGGGCAGGCCCTTGCCCGCGCGGCAGAAGTAGAAGTGCTCATAGCCCGCGTCCGAGAAGATGCTGGGGACGGTCCAGGCGTGGCCGAAGTTGTCGGGCAGCCAAACCAGTCTGCTCTGCTGGCCGAAGCGGGATGTGTAGTAATGGTGAACGAGAAGACACTGACGCGCCAGGGCCTCCCCGGACGCCATGTTGGTGTCGCCCTCCACCCAGCTTGCCCCGGCGGGTTCCCACTGCCCCCGCGCCACCGCCTCCTGGATGCGCGCGAAAAGCTCGGGGCATTCCTCCTCGATGGCAATGTATGCGCCCGGCTGGCTCTGTGTGAAACGGAACTCGGGGTATTCGTCCATGAACTTCAGCGCCTGATCCCAGGTCAGACGGCAGACCGTCTTGGTCTCGGGCCACAGCCAGAGCCAGTTCATGTCGATGTGCGCGTGGCCCACGAGGAAAATGGTGTACTGCTTTGCCAGCTGCGAGAACGGCGTCAGTGCGGCGAGGCATTTGTCCAGGGACGCCTCGAAGGCCTTCGGATCGCGCCGTGAGATGGCGTCGAAGTCGATCATGCCCGCAGCGGCGTCAAGGGTTCGCAGGTACTCGGCGCGCTTGTCGACCATGCGTTTGGAGTCGAGAAGGCGCTTGCAGAACTGAAGCCGCGCCGCCCACTCTCCGGCAGGTTCGCGGAAACTCTCCAGGGCCTCGTAGTCCAGCCGCGCCCAAAGGAGCCTGCCCGGACCGCCCTGGTTGATGGCCCGGATCGCTACCACGATCTCCTGACCGGGCTGGGCGTCTTCCGTGAGCACCGCCCTGCCCTGGTCCCAGTGAAATCGACCCACGTTCCTGCCGTTGACATAAAGGTCCATGTCGTCATCCACGGCGCAGGTGAGGACCAGTCGGGACCCCTCAACCGACACGCCGCCCACGGTCTGTGGGATTACGACGCGCTTGCGGTACCAGGCGGACGTGTTCGGGAACTCCCACCCGTGCTCGGGGCGCACGACCTGCCAGGCGCTGTCGTCGAGATCGGGCGCTTCGCCGCCGGGCTGTGCGGGATGCGCGAATCGCCAGTCTCCTGCGTCGGTGACGCTGATGGCCTGCAAATTGGCCAGTACGCGATCCACGGACTGCTGCGCGATACAGAGCGAAGCCGGCAAGGCGAAGCAGACAGCGAGCAGGGCGGCCAGGCGATGCATGGGAGCTCCTCCGGGTTGCGCGGGTTCAATGGCGCACAGAGTTGGATTCGGCACCCATCGCGGCTTTCCTGCGTGGTGGATCTTTGTGGCTCGGGCCGATCTTGCGCACATGCTGTGGGAATCGTTCCGTCGATGGGGTATGATGGCCGGGTGACGATGGGTGGCGGTGCCGGCACCACGGCACACCAGGCGGAGTTTGGTGTGGCACCCACCCGTTGGCCAGCCAGGAGCATAGCAGGAGGCCCGTGCCTTGACCACTGACAGCCAGAACCGTTTCGACCGTGCCGCCGCAACCTGGGACCTCAATCCGCAACGTATCCAGCTTGCGATGACCACTGCGGACGCCATCCGCGAGGCCGTGCCCGTCGGGCCGCATATGACCGCGCTTGAGATCGGCTGCGGTACCGGACTGGTGACGTATCCCCTCAGTGCGCATCTGAAGTCGATCCTCGCTGTGGACACGTCCGAGGAGATGCTGAAGATTCTCGGGGAGAAGATGGCCCAGCTGGGCGTCAGGAATGTGACGCCTCTCAAGGCGGATCTGACCCGAGACGACCTGCCCGACAGCGACTTCGACCTGATCTTCAGCGCCATGGCAATGCACCACATCCCGGACCCGGCCGGGATGATCCGGCGCGTAGCGGGACTGCTGAGACCTGGCGGCGCCCTTTGCATTGTGGACCTGGACTCCGAGGACGGAACCTTCCACGGGGACTCGGAGGCGGTGTACCACCATGGCTTCGGCGCTGAGGAGATGCAGGGGTTCTTCGCACAGGCGGGGCTGGTGGAGTTGAGGTCAGAGACGGTGCATGTCTTCGAACGCCCGGGCGCAGACGGTGTGTTACGGGAATACGGTGTGTTGATGACTGTGGGGAGAAAGGCGGGGTAGAGGAGCAATTGCAGGCAACGCCTGCGGATCCCGCCCGGAGCTTGGCCTTCGCCAAGACCGGTGGCGCCCCGGCCCCTGGAAGGTCTCGCGACCTGTGCCCGGAATATCCTGCCACCTGCACCTCGCCGTCCCCCGGAGGAAACTGCCTTGCGCGAAAAGTGGTGCATCATCCTCGTGCTCGCCTGTTTGACCTGCTCACGGGCCGCTGCTCCGGTGTATTTCGTGGATGCGGTCTCCGGCGATGACTCCAACTCCGGGCGTTCGCCGGCGGGGGCCTGGAAGACTCTCGCCCCGGTGAACGCGCTGCAACTGGAACCCGGCAGCCGGATACTCCTGCGCGCAGGCGGCGAATACGAGGGCCCGCTGAACCTGACGGGTTCTGGCGCACTCGGCAGCCCGAACACCGTGGGGAGCTATGGCGAGGGACCGAAGCCCCATATCCTGCGGGGGCCGGGATCAGGGCCGGTGGTCTCGCTCTACAATGGCTCGCACTGGGAGATCGCCGACCTGGAGATCAGTGGCGGAACCATCGGCGTGTTCGCGTACATGAAGGAGTTCGGCATCGCCAGAAGCCTACACTTCCGGCGGCTGGACATCCACGACGTGCGCGGGAGCCTCACCGGTGATGACGGCGGGTTCCTGCTGAAGCGCGAGGGCGAGGAGACGTGGTTCGACGACCTGCTCATCGAGAACTGCACCATCGAACGCGTCGACAGAAACGGGATTCTGCTCACCGACTACCCCACCGCGAAGGATACCCATCACAGCACGGGGGTTGTGATCCGGGGCAATCACCTGCGGGACATCGGCGGCGACGGCATATTCATACTCGGCTGCGACGGCGCGGTGATCGAGCACAATGTGCTGCGCTACGCCCACCAGAGAGTTGGGCGCAGGCCGGGCGAGCGTGCCTGCGCAGGGATCTGGCCCCACCGCTGCAATGACACGCTGATCCAGTTCAACGAGGTCAGCCACACTGCGGTCGGTGGCGTGACGGTCTGGGATAGCGAGGCCTTCGACGACGATGTGAGCTGTCGCGGCACGGTCTTTCAGTACAATTACAGCCACCACAACGCCGGGGGGTTCCTGCTCATGTGCGCGGGCTCCAGGGGCACCATTGTGCGTTACAATGTGAGCGAGAACGATGCGGTGGCCACCTTCACACTGGAGAGCGACGGGACCGGCGGGGCCACCATCCATAACAATACCATCTACGTGGGCCCGGAACTGTCGGTGACCCTCTTCCGCAACACCTCCGGCGCCCCGGATACCCTGCGGTTTGTGAACAATATCGTCCACGCAGACGGCCAGATGGTGCACAGTCCGCGGGGCATCACCGGGATTACCTGCAGCAACAATGCGTGGTTCGGGAACATACGGAACCGGCCAGAGGACCCCGCGGCGATCCTGTCCGAGCCAGGGCTGATCGCGCCGGGCACAGGCGGCGAGGGTTTTGGGACCATCGGCGGGTACCGGCTTGTCCCGGACTCTCCTTGCCGGGGAGCAGGCACTGCTGTGCCGGGTGATCCGGGCATTGACCTGTTTGGCAATGCCCGACCCGACGGCGGAGGGCCTTGGGTCGGCGCATGTCACGGCTGAGGCTCCATCGACAATAGCGGCAAAGGGCGCGCCCGGGCATGGAACCGAGAATTGCAGACAAGGAAGCCTTCTCGGTCATGGGCGTCGGGGTGCGTGGGAATCCGATGCAGCTTGACTACCAGGACATCTGGGGGCGGCAGTTCGCTCGGGTCGCGCCTGCACTGGAAGCCCTGAGCACGGAACCGGGGTACCATGGGGTGTACTTCGGCACGGACGGAGAGGGTACCGTCGATGTAATCGCGGGAGCTGCGGTGGCGGCCGATGCGCAACCGGTTGAGGGCGCAATAAAGCGCCGGGTCCCGGCGTCGACGTACGCGGTGTTCGAGTGCACCCTGGCGACAGTCGGGCAGACGCGGGGATACATCGAGGGCCAGTGGAAGCATGAGGCGGGGTACGAGGGCAATCCAGGCTGCGGGTGCGTCGAGCACTTCGCGCCAGGCTGCCAGGGCCCGGATGCCCCTGTGGTCATCTTACACGGCAGTGCGGAAGAACGGTTGAGAGAAAAGCGCGACGGCCGTACAGGGAGACGCAGCAGATGGGATACCAGCTTACGCCGCACCCGATGGCGATTGGTGTCGATGACCTCTGTGTCCTGGAATCGCCCCGGAACACTCCGGTTCGCCTCCAGGCCGATGTGCTGGTCTGTGGCGCCGGGCCTGCCGGGGTCTCGGCCGCAATCGCCGCCGCGCGCGAGGGTGCCCGCACGGTGCTGCTGGAACGCTACGGCATGGCCGGCGGCATGTGGACCGCTGGTCTCGTCAACCCGTTTTTCGAAGCCACCCGCAATGGTTGGCTGGTGCGCGAGCTCATCCAGCGACTGGAAGCTGCGGGGGCTTGGAAGCGCTGGAAGTTCGCCCACACCTTCTGCCCGGAGACGATGAAACTCGAACTGGAACGGATGCTGGCCGAGGCCGGCGTGGAACTGCTATACCATACATACTGTGTGGACAGCATCGTGCAGGACGGACGGCTGAGGGGGGTAATCACCGAAAGCAAGGCCGGGCGAGAGGCTGTCCTGGCGAAAGTGACCGTGGACTGCACGGGAGATGGGGACATCGCGGCGCGGGCCGGTTGCGAGTATGAGATGGGCAGGGATGCCGATGGCGTCGTGCAGCCGATGACCCTCATGTTCGAAGTCCGTGGTATCGGGAGCTTTGACTGCGACTCGGCTCTCGAATTGTTCGACCTCATGTCGGATGCGCTGGAGCGCGCCGGTCTGCCGCACCGCCTGCCTTTCGAGCGGGTAAACTACGCCCCGTGGCTCATCACTCTGCCGGCTGCGGGTGAGGCGGCGATCCAGGCCACGCATGTGTACCGACTGAACCCGCTGGACCCGGCGGACCTGACAAAGGGCACGGTGGATGCCCGGCGGCAGGCTCACGAGATGGTGGAGGTCCTGCGTCATGTGCCGGGGCTCGAGGGCGTGCGGCTGGCGGCTACCGCACCGCAGATGGGGATCCGTGAAACCCGGCGCGTGACAGGCCTGTACAGGCTGACGCTGGCTGACCTGACGGCCCCGCGGGCGTTCGAGGACGGGATCGCGTCCTGCGGTTTCGGTGTAGATATCCACGATCCGGACCCGGATTCGGGCGTTGACAGCGGACACGGGGTGAAGACGGGGGTGTACGACATCCCCTACCGCTGCCTGGTTCCCGCGGGTGTGGGCGGCCTCCTGGTCGCCGGACGGTGCATCTCGGGGAGCCACGAGGCCCACGCATCGTACCGAGTGACCGGGACGTGCATGGCGATGGGGCAGGCGGCGGGCCTCGCGGCGGCGTGGTGTGTCAGGGACGGGATGGAGCCGGCGGAAGTGGACGGAGGAGAACTGCGAAGGGTGATTGCGTCTCGCAAGGGAGAGTAGGCTGACAGCGGAAAGACTGAGAGCATCTTGGCTTACAGGCATCAGCGCGTTATCTTAGCAGCGGCCAGAGCGTGCCTGGACCTATCGAAGTCAGACGCTCTCTCTGTCCGGAATGAGTTCCGCCGGCCCTGGAGAGTTGGCATCTCGTTGGTGGGCCCTTTGCCTCACAGCCCGCGAAGCGGGCGACAGCTCATAGCCGCGGGTGGAGTGGAGCGAAGCGGAACGGAGCCCGTGGAATCGGGGCACTTCAGGTCGCTTGAGCCCCCGGGGGGGGCGACAGAAATGATGAGAACGCCGGGCGGTTGTGACGCCGGCTTCGCGGGCTGTTGTGGAAAGGCTCAAGGCAAAGGGCTGGCTGAACGCGGATTTGGGATTAGCCGGCACGCATCCAGGAGGACCGATGCTCTTTCGACGGCCTGTGAGTCTTGACACGCCCTGCACCTTGGCAATATACTCGCCTTCTGCAAATAGGCTCACAGGCCACCTATCGCGGCGAAAGCCGCGTTCTGCATTATGCAATACCGGATTCTCGCGACGCTATCCAAGCCGCAGGGGCGAGTCCGGTGCGAAATTGACGCACCGGCACCCTATGGCGCGGGCGGGGAGTTCGTGGGTCCGGTGATCGGATATGTGGAACTTGAGAATGCCGATTCCCTCGTGACCGCGCGGGGCCGGTTGCATGCGACTGCGGTCTTGCCGTGCAGCCGTTGCCTTGCCGATCACGTCGTGGAGCTGGACGCTGAGGTCTATGAGCAGTGCTCGTTGACCCAGATTGACGAGCCTTCGATGTGGGAAGCCGGCACGGAGGAGCCTATCCCGCTTCTGAGTGGCGACCTGGTGGACCTGAGTGAACTGGTCCGGCAGGTGTTGGTCCTCAATGTGCCGTCGCGTTCCTTATGCCGGCCCGACTGTGCGGGCTTGTGCCCCCGATGTGGCAGGAACCTGAGCGACGGACCATGCGGCTGCGGCGAGGACGACGTGGATCCGCGCTGGGCCGGGCTTCGCGATCTCATCGACGACTGACGGCATGCCGCTGGGCAGGCAGCGCTGCCTGAACCTGAGCGACAAGCCGGCTTGTTGAGTACTGACAGTCGGCCATTGGGGCCCGCATCGGGGTTGGCCGTGTTCAGACCTGTGTGCGGACGGCTGACAATGAACGGGAGACAGGAAAATGGCGCTGCCGAAGAGGAAACATTCGAACACCCGGACAAGGAAGCGGCGGACGCATCAGAAGATCGCCCTTCCGAACCTCACCCAGTGCAGGAACTGCAAGACCATGATTCTTCCGCACAATGCGTGCTACAAGTGCGGCTACTACAAGGGCCGGAAGGTCGACCACACGGTCGCGGAGGACGACAAGCGCAAGGAAGAGAAGAAGTAGGCTCTTTGCGCGGTCGATCGCCCGGACCTGAAGGCACTGGCTAGCGTCCGGGTATACCACAGGAGCCCCGAATGCTCATAGCTCTGGATGCCATGGGCGGGGACTTGGCCCCCGACGAGGTTGTGCGCGGCGCCTTGCTGGCTGCGGACTGCCTTGAATCACAGGTGGCGCTCTGCGGCCAGGAAGACAGGATTCGCGCGCTTATCGCCGGTCACGCGGGAGCCGATCGGATGATCATCCGCCCGGCCACCGAGATCGTCGAGATGGAAGACAGCCCGCGCGTCGCTCTGCGCGGCAAGCCGGATTCCTCGGTTGCCCGCACCGTTGAGATGGTTCTCTCCGGTGAAGCCCAGGCGTGCGTCTCCGCCGGCAACAGCGGCGGGTTCATGGCCCTGTGCCACACGCGGTTGAAAACGATCCCTGGCATTGCCCGGCCGGCCATCGCGCTTTTCCTGCCCACGAAGCACGGCCCGCGGATCTTGCTGGATGCCGGCGCCAATGCGGACTGCAAACCGGAATACCTGGTGCAGTTTGGCCTCATGGGCAGCATCTACGCCGAGTTCGCGCTGGGCATGAAGGCGCCGCGGGTGGGTTTGCTGAGCATCGGCACCGAGGCGCACAAGGGCAACGAACTGACCCAGGCCGCCATGCCGCTCATGGAGAAGGCCCCGATCAACTTCATCGGGAATGTAGAGGGCGACCAGGTTTTCGCAGACGATGACGTGGATGTCATCGTCTGCGACGGTTTCGTTGGCAATGTGGTACTGAAGGTTGCTGAGGGTGTCGCGGGTACGCTGGTTGACGTCCTTCGCACCGGCATCAAACGCAGCGCGTGGGCGAGGATGGGCATGCTGTTCATGCGCGGCCCGTTCAAGGCGCTGCGAGATCTCTTCGACTATGGCACGTACGGCGGGGCGCTCTTACTGGGTGTCAACGGCATCTGCGTCGTCAGCCACGGTAAGTCTGACGCCTTCGCCATCAAGAACGCCTTGCTTGTTGCGGAGCGCGCGGTGAAGGGCCGGGTGGTGGAGCACGTCCGCGATACCTGCCGGGAGCTGTTCCCCGAGGCGTCTGTCCCTGCCTGAAGGCAGTACGCGCACGCCCCCAGATCCGCGGGATCTTTCGTGCCCATGCGAGGGCGGCGTTCAGGGACAATGGCCCGGCACCTGCGGGGCACCCGATCACATTGGCCGCTGCGCGCGAACTTGCCCGCCGCGGCGGCGAGGGACTCAAGACCATGGAAGTTCGAGGCGCTTGTATCAAAGGTCTTGGCGCGTACGTGCCTGAGCGCGTGCTCACAAACCAGGACCTGTGCGACATCGTTGACACCAGCGACGAGTGGATCGTCGAGCATACGGGCATCCGTGAGAGGCGCATCCTCGCCGATGATCAAGCCAGTTCCGACCTGGCCTTCGAGGCAGCCCGCAAGGCCCTGGAGAACGCGGGCATCAGCGTCGATGATCTGGACATGATCATCGTTGCAACGATCACTCCGGACATGCCTTTCCCCGCAACTGCCAGCATCGTCCAGGACATGCTGGGCGCCAAAGGTGTCGGCACCTTCGACGTTGTGACCGGCTGCACCGGTTGGGTGCAGGCGCTGGTGACCGGCTCGCAGTATATCCAGACCGGGGCGGCTGATCACGTCCTGGTGATCGCTGCCGAATCCCTGACGCGCATCACCAACTGGACCGATCGCTCGACCTGCGTGCTCTTCGGTGATGGGGCCTGTGCCGCTGTTCTCGGGCCATGTGCGCCCGGGCAGGGGCTCTTGGCCTTCGCCATGGACACCCAGGGCGACTCTGCCGAACTCCTGATGATCCCCGCGGGCGGCAGCCGCACCCGCCTCACCCCCGAAGCTCTCGCGGACTACCAGCACCTGCTGCAGATGGACGGCCACGAAGTCTTCAAGCTCGCAGTGCGCGGCGTGCCGGAGATCGCGCGGCGCTGCATGGAGAAGGCCGGCCTGGAGATGTCGCAGGTTGACGTCTGCGTTCTGCATCAGGCGAATCTGCGGATCATCGATGCCGCGGCGAAGCGGCTGGACATCCCGTACGAGCGCATGGTCATCAACCTGGATAAGTACGGGAACACATCGGCGGCTTCAGTGGGTATCGCGCTGGATGAGTACGCGCGGGAGACAGGTCTCAAGCCCGGGGACGTCGTCCTGCTGGTTGCCTTCGGGGCCGGCTTCAGCCTCGCTTCCGCTGTCTTCCGGTGGACTTGATCGCGACGATCATCAGCTGTATCGACCGCCCGGGCCAGCATTACATGCGCCGGCCCCGGCGTTGAGAAAACCCTGCGCTTTGGCGTCTCGCGCCGCGCAGCCCAATCCCCGGCCCAGGGTCGGTTCACAGTTCCAGGGAGGTCCGCACAATGGATTTCAGCTTCACCGAGGAACAGCAGGAGATCTTCGACGCCGTTGACGAGATCTGCGCCGACTTCAAGGCGACCGCTTGTGAGGTCGATGAGGCTGGCGAGTACCCTTGGGACAACATCAAGGTCATGGCCGAGTGTGACCTGTTCGGTGTGCCGGTTCCCGAGGAATGGGGCGGCATGGGCATGGGCTTCCTGGAATGGGGAGTCATCGGCGAGAAGCTGAGCGCTGCCTGCACCACCACCGGGGCCGTCTACGCTGCCCACATGCTGTGCATGTACCCGATCATGGCCTTCGGCACTGACGAGCAGAAGGACAAGTATCTGCGCGACCTGGCCAGCGGCAAGAAGATCGGCGCCATGGGTCTCACTGAGCCCAACGTGGGTTCCGATGCCGGCTCCGTCCAGACGCGTGCCGAAAAGCGCGGCGACAAGTACATTCTCAACGGCACAAAGATTTTCATCACCAATGGCGGGGACGCGGAGACCTACGTGGTCGTAGCCAACAGCGCGCCTGATCGCGGGACCCGTGGTCTGACGGCTTTCATCCTCGAGAAGGGCATGCCCGGTTTCTCCTTCGGCAAGGATGAGAAGAAGATGGCGTACAACTCTCTGTCCAACCGCGAACTGATCTTCGAGGACTGCGAAGTTCCCGCGGAGAACGTGCTGTACAAGGAAGGCCGGGGCTTCCGCGTGGCCATGGATCTGCTGGACATCGGCCGCATCGGTATGGCTGTGGGCGCGGTTGGTCTTGCCCAGGCGGCGTACGATTGCGCCGTGCAGTATTCGCTGGTGCGCGAGCAGTTCGGGAAGAAGATCAGCGAATTCCAGGCCATCCAGTTCCACCTCGCGGACATGGCCACCGACATCGAATGTGCCCGGTTGCTCGCCTACCAGGCCGCATGGATGAAGGATCAGGGCCTCCCCTTCAGCAAGCAGGCCGCGATGGCCAAGCTGTACGGTTCCGAAGCGGTCTCTCGCGTGTGCTCCAAGGCTGTACAGATTCACGGCGGACACGGCTACACCTGCGAATACCCGGTGGAGCGGTACATGCGCGAAGCCAAGCTGTTTGAGATCGTGGAGGGCACGTCCGAGATCCAGCGCGGCGTCATCGCCCTCGCCCTTCTGCGCGAAGCCATCAGCAAGTAAATGCCGAACAACAGCGGGTCAGGCGTCGGGGGAGACGATCTCACGGCGCCGGGTCCTTGACGAGGGCTTACAGCATGAAGATCATCGTCTCGATCAAGCAGGTGCCGGACACCACCGAAGTGCGCATCAACCCGGAAACGGGCACCCTCATGCGCGACGGCGTCCCCAGCATCATCAACCCCTTCGACGAGAATGCCATCGAGGCCGCGCTCCAGCTCAAGGAGGAGCATGGCGGTGAGGTAACCGTCATCACCATGGGGCCGCCGCAGGCCGAGGAAGCCCTGCGTCAGGCAATCGCGATGGGCGCCGACAACGCGCTGCTCTTGTGCGACCGCGCCTTCGCTGGAAGCGACACCCTCGCCACCGGCTATGCCCTCTCCCAGGCCGTACGCAAGATCGGGGATTTCGATTTGATTCTCTGCGGCAAGCAAGCTTTCGACGGAGACACCGCGCAGGTACCGCCCGGCCTTGCCGAACAGCTTGGCATCCCTCAGGTCACCTACGCCATCGAAATCAAGGTGGACGGTAAGAAGGTCCGGGTCAAGCGGCTGCTGGACGACCGGTTCGAGGTGGTGGAGGCGCCGATGCCCTGTTTGATCACGGTGGTCAAGCAGATCAACGAGCCGCGCCATGCGGGGCTCAAGGGTGTCATGAAAGCACGCAAGGTCGAGATCCCGTGTCTCACAGCGGAAGACGTCGGTGCGGACCTTGAGCGCTGCGGTCTGTCGGGTTCGCCCACAAACGTCATGCGGGTGTTCGCCCCCAGCCACGACCACAAGGCCGAGAGGCTGGAGGGCGATGTGCCCGACGTGGCGCGCCAACTGGTGAGCCGGCTGCGGGATGCCAAGGTTCTCTGAACAGGGAGCCGCAAGCCGGCCCCGACCCGTGGGGCGGCAAATCCACGCTACAGGGATCACAATGTCTATACACATCGATGTCGATAAGTGCGTCGGCTGCAAGGTCTGCATCAGCGCCTGCCCGTACGGGGCGATCGTGGTTGAGGACGGCAAGGCTCGCTTCACCGAAGATTGCACGGGTTGCGGCGCCTGCGCATCCTCCTGCAAGTTCGGCGCAATCATCCTCGAAGTACCGAAGATGGCCGACGTGGACACCAGCGCCTACAAGGGCATTTGGGTCATCGCCGAACTGCATGACGGCAAGCTGGCCGACGTGTCGCTGGAACTCCTGGGCGAGGCATCCCGCCTTGCAGCAGACCTGGGTACGGATGTGTCTGTCGCGATCGTGGGCGAGTCCGTGGAGGCTCTCGTTCCCACGGCCGCTGCCCATGGAGCCGACCGGGCGTACATCGTGGAGCACGAGGTGCTCTCGCAGTACCGCACCGGGCCCTTCAGCGACGTGCTCACCGGGCTGATCAACACCCACAAGCCCGAAATTGTCCTGTTCGGCGCAACGCCCATGGGCCGGGACCTTGCCAGCCGTATCGCCGCGCGCATCGGAGCGGGCCTCACCGCGGACTGCACCGGGCTGGATATCGACCCGGAGACCAAACTCCTGCGCCAGACCCGCCCGGCGTTCGGCGGCAATATCATGGCGACGATCCTGTGCAAGCAGGCTCGCCCACAGATGTCCACTGTGCGCCCACGCGTCATGAAGAAGATCCCGCCGCGCGAGAACGCCCAATGTGAGATCGTGCGCACCCAAGTGAATCTCAACGAGAAGGCAGTCCTCACCAAGATCATCGAGGTCATTCAGGAAGAGGGCGGCTCGAAGGTGAACCTGCAGGACGCCGAGATCATCGTCTCCGGCGGCCGCGGGATCAAGAAGGCTGAGAACTTCGCGCTGATTCGCGAGCTGGCCGATGCCCTGGGCGGCGTTGTGGGCGCGTCCCGCGCAACGGTGGATGCCGGCTGGATCCCCGCTTATCACCAGGTCGGTCAGACCGGAAAGACCGTCCAGCCCAAGCTCTACGTGGCCTGCGGCATCTCCGGCGCAGTCCAGCACCTCGCGGGCATGTCCTCCTCCGACACCATCGTGGCCATCAACACCGACCCGGACGCGCCGATCTTCAAGGTGGCGCATTACGGGATCGTTGGCGACCTGTTCGAGGTCATTCCGGAACTCGTGAAGGCGCTCAAGGAGGAATTCGGCAACTAGCCCGCGGGCGGTGCGCCGAGCACTCGCATGATCGCTTACGTCTTCCCCGGCCAGGGCTCGCAGTTCGCGGGCATGGGCAAGCAGATCGCGGGCGAATCCGCCATCGCGGAGGAAGTGTTGCGCGTGGTGGATGACGCCCTGGGCTTCTCCCTCACCGAGATCATGTTCGGCGAGGACGCCGACGCGCTCACACCCACCGAGATCCAGCAGCCCGCTATTTTCGCACACAGCGTGGCAACCTTCGCGGCGCTGCGCAAACGGCACGCGGAGGGGCCCGCGCTGGTGGCCGGCCACAGCCTGGGAGAGTACTCGGCAGTGGTCGCGGCAGGGTGTCTGGAGCTTGAGGAGGCAGCGCGCCTGGTGCGTAAGCGGGGCGAGCTGATGGCCGCCGCCGCAAGCCAGGTAGGCGGGGCAATGGCCGCGATCCTGAAGATGGAAACCGCGGACGTCGAGCAACTCGTTCAGGATGCGGCCGGCGAGGGCGTCCTGAGTGTTGCGAATTTCAACAGCCCGGGTCAGGTGGTTATCTCCGGCGAAAAGGCCGCGGTAGACGCCGCCTGTGCGCTGGCCAAGGAGCGCGGGGGACGGAGCATCCCGCTCAAGGTCAGCGGCGCCTTTCACTCCCCGCTCATGGCCCCTGCCGCAGAGATGCTCAGGCCGGAGCTCGAGGCCGTGCACCTGTCCGACGCGACAGTCCCGATAGTCTCCAACGTGGACGCCACGGCGCGCACTGAGGCAGACGGGATTCGCCAGGCGCTGATCCATCAGGTGACGGGGAGCGTGCGGTGGGAGGACTCAGTCCGGACGATGATTGCTCAGGGTGTGGACTGCTTTGTAGAAGTCGGGCCGGGTAATGTGCTGGCGAAGCTGATCGAGCGCATCGACAGCAACGTGCGCGTGGCCAGTGTCGGCACGCTGGCGGAGATCAATGCGTTCGTGGAATCACTGGGCTAAACAGGGCGCAGTTGCCCGTTGACACCGGAGGTCGCAGCATGGATCTTGACGGAAAAATCGCAGTCGTAACCGGAGCCGGCGGACTGATCGGCCGCGCAATTGCCCTGACGCTCGCGGGCGATGGAGCGGATATTGTGGTGAATGATCTGGTGGAGGAGACCGCGAAGGAAACCGCCGCGATGGTGGAAAACCTGGGGCGCAAAGCACTGGTCACCGTTGGCAGCGCTGCGAAGGTGGAAGACGTTGAGAGCATGGTGGAGCAGACGCTGGACCGGTTTGGCCGGCTTGACATCATGATCAACAATGCGGGGATTACCCGCGACGGCCTGCTGGTGCGCATGAAGGATGAGCAGTGGGACCTGGTGCTCGACGTCAACCTCAAGAGCGCATTCCTGTGTACCCGTGCGGTTGCCCGGCCGATGATGAAGCAAAAGAGCGGGCGCATCGTGAACATCGCGTCGGTCGTGGGTGTTATCGGGAACGCGGGGCAGGCCAACTACTCCGCTTCGAAGGGCGGCTTGATCGCCTTGACGAAGACCACCGCGAAGGAGCTTGCCAGCCGCAACATCCTGTGTAATGCGGTGGCGCCCGGCTTTATCGAGACCCCGATGACCCACCAGCTCAGTGAGGAGGCCCGCAGCGAATGGCTGAAGGGGATTCCGCTGGGCCGGCCGGGAACGGCCCAGGATGTGGCCGACGTGGTGGCCTTCCTGTGCGGCCCCAGGTCGTCCTACCTGACCGGGCAGGTAATCAGCATCTGCGGTGGAATGGTTATGTAGTTGTGCGCCGCCGGCCTGTACGCTGAGGATTCTTTTTGACCTGCACCAAGGGAGCGCAGTGCTCCCAACTTATGCATACCCTTGAAGGGAGAACCGCAAAATGGCACTGTTCGAGAAGGTCAAGGAAGTCATCGTGCGCGAGCTTTCCGTGCCCGAAAGCAAGGTCACCGAGAACGCCTCGTTTGATGGCGACCTGAGCGCCGACTCGCTGGACGTTGTTGAGCTCGTCATGGCTCTCGAGGACGAGTTCGACGTGGAGATTCCGGAAGAAGACGCCGAGAAGATTCAGACCGTGGGCGACGCCGTGCGCTATCTCGAGGCCAAACTTGGCGGCGAGGCATAGTATCGACAGGTATGCGGTCCATAGGGGGATTCGGGCCACGGTAAGCGAGCCGCTAGAGGCTGCCGGACGGCCGGGGTCCCCCTGCTTCGTTACGTGCGAACGGATCGGCGGCGAGAGGGGGCGGTCCTGTGAAGGGCCCCTGTCAGGTCTGTGGCTCGACCGACATCCGTGACTACGTGAAGCATGAGGAGGGTCACTACCTGCGCTGCGCCGGCTGCGGGCTGGTCGTAAACGCAGATGCTGACGAGTTGGCGGCCCGGTCCGTCGAGCACTACGACGACGAGGCCTACTTCCAGAACTATCAGCTCCGCACGGCCAGGAAAACCCGCTCCGCGGCTCGTCGGATCAGGATCATCCGCAGGTACGTGCCGTCAGGGCGTCTGCTGGATATCGGCTGTGGTGTCGGAGAGACACTGATCGCCGCCCGCGATGCGGGCTTTGAGCCCGTGGGCCTCGACGTCGGCAAGTACCCGGTCGAGCACTGTCGGGGCCTGGGGTTCGAAGTTCACCGGGCTTCAATCACCCGGACCGGCCTGCCCGACGATAGCTTCGACGTAGTGACCATGTGGGATGTGATCGAGCATATCCCGCGCACCAGCGAGGGGCTGCGGGAAGTTCGGCGGATACTCAAGCCGGGCGGTCTTGCCGCCATCATCACTCCATCGTGCGAGTATCTGCGCGCCCACCTCTGGCGTCAGACGTATCGGGGTTACCGCGGGAACTGGGCAAAGACTCATCTTGTGTACCATCACTCCCGCACGCTGGACCGGGTCCTGCGGGAGTGTGGTCTTGTGCCGGTGCCAGGGGCTGCGCTCTATGCGACTACCCTTCCGGGCTTCCTTTTCGAAAGCGCGCGGTCGGCATTGCGGCTGACCAAGAATCTGTTTGTGTTGGCCCGAAAGGAAGCCGGGCCGGCGGGACGCGAAAACGTTGAGGAATAGGAGAGTAAGCATGTCCCACCGAGTCGTCGTGACAGGTATCGGTTGTGTGTCGTCGGTTGGGCATTCTCTGGAGGATGCCTGGTCCGCGGCCCTTGAGGGACGCACAGGCATCAAGACCATCTCCATCTTCGACACTACCGACTACGACGTGCACATCGGCGCGGACATTCCAGACTGGGACCCCACCCAGTACATGGATGGCAAGGAAGCCAAGCGCTGCGACCGCTTCACGCAGTTCGCCATTGTGGCTGCCGACCAGGCGATAGCCCAGGCCGGGCTCAAGATCACCCCCGAGAACCAGTATGACGTGGGCGTCATTTGCGGTTGCGGAATCGGCGGCATGTGGACCTGGGAGGAGCAGTACACGAAGCTCATCACCAAAGGTCCGGGCCGAGTATCGCCCTTCCTGGTCCCGGTGATGATCGTGGACATGGCTGCCGGGATGATCTCCATGCGCACGGGCGCCAAGGGCCCGAACTACGCGACTGTGAGCGCCTGCGCCAGTGCAACCCATGCCATTGGGAACGCATTCGAGACCATTAAGCACGGGACTGCGAGAGCCATCATCACCGGCGGCACTGAAGGCGCGATCTCTCCCACCGGACTCGGCGGATTCTGCGCTGCGAAGGCCCTGTCCACCCGCAATGACGAGCCTGCCACAGCGTGCCGTCCCTTCGACAAGACCCGGGACGGTTTCGTCATGGGCGAGGGCGCCTGCATCATCATTCTGGAGGAACTGGAGTTCGCCCGTGCACGGGGAGCCAATATCCTCGCGGAGATCGTTGGCTACGGGATGACCGCGGACGCATACAATATGGTGGCCCCGGATCCATGCGGGGAAGCCGCCGCCAGGGCGATGCTGACCGCCATCGATGAGGCCGGACTGTCCGTCACCGACATCGACTACGTGAACGCCCACGCCCCGGGAACGCCGGGCGGAGATGATATGGAGGCCCGAGCCCTGCAGTTGCTGTATGAGGGCAAGAACTACTCCCCCATGGTCAGCTCGACCAAATCCGTCCATGGGCACATGCTGGGCGCGACGGGTGCGATGGAGCTGGCACTGTCCATCAAGATGATGCAAGAGGGCATTGTGCCCTTGACCCTCAACTGCCACGAGCCGGATGATGACATCTGGATTGATGTTGTCCGGGAGGAGCACCGCTCAGCCCGGATCGACACCCTCATGAGCAATTCCTTCGGCTTCGGTGGGCACAACGCGGTCGTCGTCGCGCGGCGTTACGAGGAATAGCGCCGCGCACGGAGGCCCCTGCGAGGTCTACTTCTTGGCTTCAGACCGGCCGGACCAAGGGCAGCGGGCCGACCCGCTGCACGATGAAGCGCGCTGGCAGGCGGTGCGAGAGAAACTCGGCCTGCCCGAAACCGTTTCGCTGCAGACCCTCGCGGCCGCCTTCACGCACACCTCCTTCGCCCGCGAAGCAGGCTTGGGGCCCTGGGTGGCCAACCAGCGCCTGGAGTTCCTGGGTGACGCCGTTCTTGATCTGATCCTGGTCGAACACCTCTACCGCGCCTACCCCACTGCTCCCGAGGGCAATCTCACGAAGATGAAAGCGTACGCGGTTCGCGCCAGCACGCTGGCCCGGGTCGCGCGTCAGCTGGGGCTGGGTGACTACATGCTCCTGGGCAAGGGTGAGGAGGATACCGGCGGCCGCGGCAAGACATCACTTCTGGAGGACTGCATGGAGGCCGTGGTGGGTGCGGTCTATCTGTCCACTGACCTTGAGACTACCCGCAGATTCGTGATGACCGTGTTCGAGCCTGTGCTCGAGGCGATGACCAGCAGCGAGCTGGTCTACGACCACAAGACAGAACTCCAGGAGCTTCTGCAAGAGCGGACGAAGCAGACGCCTTCTTACGTGACCGTGGACACCATCGGGCCGGCCCATGAACGGACCTTCGTGGTGGAGGTTCGCTTCCGTGGAATGACCATTGGATCCGGTGAAGGGCCAAGCAAACAAGCCGCCCAGCAACAGGCGGCCCGGGAGGCTCTCGATAACCGCGACTGCTGGCTGCCCGAGCTTCCGACCTGACCCTTCAACAGCGAGCCCGCCTCAGTCAGGGCGAGCTCCCATCCGCGCGGTTGGCAGCATACCATCCAGGTCCACCAACACCAGCCTCACTGCGCCTGCCACCCTCCGCGCCAGATAGACACTCCCGCTTGGTCTCGCGCTCAGTGATACAGCGCCCAGGTCCGGCACGTCCACGGAGACCCCTTGCGTCGGGCCGTCAGCAGCCCACGCCACCAGGAGCCACTCCGGCCGCTCCCTGTGCTTCCGCGCAAGCACCCGCACCTGATTCGAGCCCGTGGGCAGCTCGTACGCCGGCAGGTCCTTTGACCACACGTGCCGGTTAGGTCCGGGCAGGAGTTCACTCTCCCGAACGAACTGCTCCAGGTGCGAGAACAGCGCCTGCACATGCCCCAGGCACATGAGTTGCCAGATCCAGTTGTCCACCGGATCATAAGCGAAGTACCCGGCCACACCACCAATCATCCCCGCCGTGTAGTAGCATTTCAGATAGCCCATGTACCGTTCCGCATCAGACATCGGCGGGTTGGGTCTGCCGGTGTCCGGCCAGCCCGGGTTCATCCAGTTGTACGAGAGCGGCTGGCCTGCGGCGATGTGCTGGGCGGTGGCGTTGAGGGCTTGGGTGAGAGCGTCATTGTCCCCCGACCAGCCGGAGTTGAAATGCTTCCAGTAGATCGAGCTGCTGGGCAGGTCCGACACGGGCTTCATGAAAGCATAGTCCCACGTCCACTGCCACCAGTTCGCATAGCGGTCCCGGTGGGGGCAGCCCTCGGTGGGGTAGTAGACGTACGTGAGCCGGTCGGGGACCAGTTCGCGGATGCGCTCGGTGATGATCATCTCCTGGTGGGCCTTGCGCTCGGAGATGTATTCGAACCAGTCGCGGTCTCCCCGCGCTGCGACGACCTTCGGGTCCTTCTCCCAGTACTTCAGGTGATGCCCGACGGTGCTCAGACCGTACTCGCCGCCGTTGGTGATGACCGCGACGGGCGCCAATGCCAGCACCTGCTTGAGCATGTTCGCCTCGTAGTCGGCGATCATGTCGAAGGTACTGTCCGGCGCCTCGGGGCTGAAAATGCGCTGGCCGTCAGGAAGCCGGCCGTTCTCGTCAGTGCACCAGGTCTCGGCCGGAAGTTGATCGGTGAAGTCGCGGATCGAGAACGCTGGGGCGATGGTGACATGCAGCGGGTAGCGCTCGGGGTTCTCGGCCGCAAGCGCGCAGACCTTCGCTTCGACGCTTGCAGGATCACTCAGGCGCGCCAGCATGTCAGGGCGAATGCGCCCGAACTGGAGAGCATATCCCCAGTTCTCGCACAGCTCCCGGCGGATCTCCAGGCTGAACTCGGGTCCCCAGGTGGTGAGAGGGATGAGGGTGTGGCCTTCGCGAAAGACGGGCTTCGGGCCAACGCGAAGTTGCTCGAGCGCGGTGGCGGTGAAGGCTGCTGGAAGCCACACGAGCAAGACGAGCAGGACAATGGCAGGACGGCGCATCTTCATCACGCTCCTTGACATCGAGAGTTAGATTCGCGCACCGTTCACGCGTCCTGGAAGGCGCCAGGGACGGCCCAGGCGGCTCGCTCGGCCTGTGTGAACGCCGGGAAGGCGTAGTAGAACCAGACCAGTGCGAACAGAGCGGTCGCGGCAGCGGTCATGGCGAGAATTGCGTTCAGGTAAGCCTCTGGATCAGTCTCCTGAAGCCCTCGGAACAAGTCCTCGATGATGAGGGTGGGGACAAGTACCCCCACCAGCGCCATGAGCGGGGGCGCGATCCGGGCCCGTGTCGCCCTCTGGATGCGGCTGCGTCCACGGTTCATGGCACCGGACAGAGCCTTGCCCTCCACTGTTACCACCTCGCCGCCATGCATGCGCACCAGGGTCTGCAGCGCCTCCAGCACGGGAGCCTTCACGGCGCGCTCTGACCATACCGCGCACGTGATCCCGTCACGGTCCTCCCACTCCAGCCAGAACCGGCGGCCATGCACCAGAAGCCGGCGCAGTTGGGCCGGCGGGATGGTGAACGCGTCCGAGACCCCGGCGAGACTCACTCCACCCGGCCCCACCGCAATCCAGCGCAGACCCCTCGGGCCGCTGCGCGCCAGGAACGAGTCGTCGCTGGTCCCTACATGCTCGCGCGCGATGCGGCGCAGGTCGTTGGTCATGCCGGAGAGCATCAGGAAGGGAAGCAGGAAGACGACGGCCACGATCACCAACACCGCGGCCACGACACCACCAGGGATGTCCCCGCCCCACTGTCTCTGAAGCAGCCACGCGATGAGTAAGCGCAATGAGGCGACCCAGAGGAATGCCAGGGCAACCACAACGAGGGTGATCTTGCCGGCGCGGTCGAAATGAGTGGTCAGCTTCGCCCTCAGCGGGTCAAGGGTTGCGTTCATTGGTATCGCCCCCAGTGCCTGCGATCACTCCCGCACGAGCTCATACCACACAGTCCGGCAGTCGGCCCCGAGGACCAGGGCGCCGTTGGCTGCCTCGACGCGGCGGCCCCTCGTTCCCGAACCATCCAGCGCGTAGGCAACCAGGCCGCCGTCTGCGAAACGCAGCGTCGCGGGGACTGGCTCGGCAACAGTCGGCCCTTTGCCCCAGTTGCGGCCCACGGTGCGGCGCGCTTCGTCCCACACCATGCCCTGGTTCTCCACGCGGCTCATGAGCACCAGCAGCATGCGGCCGGACTCTGCAAGCGACTTGCCGTCCATACTGGTCAGGCCCACCGCCGCCCAGCCGTTTGATGTGTCCCCCAGGGCGATCTCCACGCCCGGCCTGAGATTGAGCGTGGTCCCGGCCACTGAGCCTATGATTGCGCAGGTCCGTTCCGTCTCGACCCGGAAGGGAATGTCTTCCCGGGGTTCCGACGCCCAGGTGATCTCGCCGGTATCCGACTGGATGCTTGCGGTGTCCTGTGGGAGGCTCACCTTTGGGGCCGAGACCTCGCCATCGGGGACGAACTCCACGGCAAGACGATGGCGGATGGATGCGATCCTTGGCACCCCTGCTGCGTCCCAAACGGAACCCGCGCTGTTGCCGTGCTTCGCAAGCAGCGTCACGATCTGATTTTCCGGCACCCGCAGCCGGATCTCCTCGCGGGCCGCACTGACATCCCCGCGCCTGAAGAGATTGGCAGCGATGGGGAACCAGGCGAGCTTCGCGGGGTCGGTGACCATCTGGAAATAGCCGTTGATCCTCGCATCTTCCCACTGGGTCGGAGTCCTGCCGTAGTCGAACTCGAAGATGCCGTCCCAGTCCTGCAGGCCCGCGAAGGCCGCGAGCATTGGCATGCATTCGGCCCGGTAGTCGCCGGGCGCCGGGTGGTTGTACTCGCTCACCGTGAAAGGCAGGCCTGCCACACGGTGCCGGGCGAGAGCGGTCAGCGTATCCCTGCCCGCCGCCGCGGCCATGGATGTATTGCCGATGCTCCAGTTGCCCGGGTCCCAGGGCCGCCCTGGAAAGCTGGGATGCTGCCAGTAGGAGTGCGTGTCCACGTAGTCCAGGCGAGATTCGCGCCAGACGCCACCGATGCCGCCGTAGGATGCCTGGGTATCCACCACCAGCGCCTTCAGGCCCAGTTCGTCCTTGAGCATCCGGTGAAATGGCCGGGTGTAATCCTGCTCGAGCTTGACGAAGAACGCCAGCCAGTCTTCCCAGGCTCGGGCGGTGCTGCTGCGGCTGGAGAAGGCGACGTTGCCCGCTTCAAGCGACTGGTCCTCGCCCAGGCCCCGGATTCCACCGGGACGCAGGCTGATATCCGCCAGCCAGACACTGCCCAGGCTGTTCTGGCAGTTGAAGCTGAAGCGGCTGTGGTTGGGGAGGGTGTCGCGGGCCGTGAAGGTGAAGCTGTGCTCGGTCCAGTTATTGCCGGCCTGCACAGAGGCGGTCAGGCCGTGATCGCGCCAATCGGCTATGTCTCGGCGCGCTCCCACGCTCACGGTGCGCGGCGGGTCGGCCCTGATCTTGAAGGAAAGCGTGTAGACCTGTCCTTCCTTGAGATCATGCCCGGTCTGATGTACCTGGAAATCCCAGGGATTCACGCCGAGGCTGTTCAGCCGCGCGTGAATGGCCTTGCCAACCTCGGGGTCATCGACGATCTCGAATACATCCGTCTGGCGGTTGCGGGTCTCCAGCACCCACTCTTTCGTGCCCTGGGCGAAGTCCCGGTTGCGTACCAGTTCCTCGCCCAGCGGTGCGGAACCCTCATCCCAGGCAGCGCGCAAGGCTTCGGTGGTCTGGTACTTGTCCTTGAGGTAGTCCACCCACATCGCCCGGAGCTGCCCCTTGTACGGCTCCTGCAAGAGATGAAACTCCTGCCCCATGGCGAACTGCAGGGCACTGTTCTCATTGTTCAACTCCACCATCGCGATGCAAGGCTCTTCCACGTAGCGCGTGTTCGTGTAAGGGTTCCGGTGGGTGAGCAGTTCGCGGGCATATGCCTTCTGAAGCTCGATCATCCGCGGCTGCCAGTTGTCCACCCCCTTGTCGTAGCCGGGGAGGGTCTCGGCGTTCTCGAAACCGTCAGCGGCGCCGAACTTGCGCGAGACGTGGAGGTTGATGTTGGAGTAGATCCCATTGAGCTTGAGCTGGTAGATGATCCAGTCCAGGCGGTCAAGCTGCTCCGCGTCTATGTGCTGGCGATCCTGGAACGCCGGATCCCAGATCCCGCGGGGTTTCGTCTGGTTGTCCATGTGATGGAAGCGCACGCAGTTGATTCCCAGAGCAGCCATTCGTCGGGCGATCAGGGGCGCCTGATCTTTGTCCGGGAAAGCGCTGTCGAAAGTCAAGTTTGTGGCAAGGAACCGGATGCGGTTCCCTTGTTCATCCACGAAGTGCCCGCCCCGTGCCTGGATGAAACCCTTTGCGCCTGCCACCGCGTTATTGTAGCCTGACATATTGGCAACGCTGTCCGGGGCGATTTCGCCGATCACGAAGGGGAACCAACCTTCGGGAACCTGGGCGCAGCTTACGCTTGTCAGTACCAGGAGAAACAGCGCGATAGCAAGAAACATGGCAGGCCTCCTGTGCAATGGATAATCGGGAGTCTTCGCTCGGGACGGCCCGCTGACCTCTTGGCCGCGCAGACGGCGACGACGCGCAAGGAGACGATCGATGGCGAAAACCGGCCTGAAAGTCCGGGCTGTGGCGGTCACTGTGCACCAGGGGAAGGTCCTGCTGGTGGAAAGCAACCACTCGCCCGGGAGCTATGTGCCTCCGGGCGGAACTATTGAACACCGCGAACTCGCGTCACAGTGCGCTGCTCGGGAAGTGGCGGAGGAGACCGGGGTCAATGTTAGCATCGGCCGACTCATTGGCATCCGGCAGGCCTTCTGGCCGCAGCGGGATTCGCTGGAGCTGTACTACTCCGCGACGGTGTCGGCCAATGCCCGGAACGCCGCCGGCGGCGGCATCGAGGGGCGCCGTTTCCGCTGGGTCCCGCTTGATGAACTGCATACGGTACCCCATTTCCCGGGCGAACTTGGCACGTTGTGTGCCCTTGCGACAACAGCCGGTGCCGGCGTGGCGGAACTCCCGCCCCTGGACCTCACGCAGACGAAGGACACCGCTGAATGATGGATTCCCTTGCCCGATTCGCGTTCCTGGTCGCCGTCATTACCGTCTGTTCCCTTCCGGCAGGCGCAGCCCCCGGCAGGACCGCCTACCTGTGCAAGATTGGGCAGGCCCCCCGAACGCTGGCGGTCATTCCTGACCACCCACCCAGGGAGGAGCTTGCCGGCCTGCGCCAGTGGGATCTTGTGGCGGTGCAGACCATTGCTCGAGCCGCGCGGGGTGAAGCGCCCCTGTCCGGTGCGGTGGACATGCTCCTGGCGCTGCTCAACGGCGGCCCCTTCGCCGGCGCGTTCCGGGACGAAAGCGCTGCGCCCGATCCATTCCTCGAAATCCGCGCCCGCAGGTTCCTGGATGCGGCCTCGCGGATCCACAGCGGCCTTCCCGCGGACCTGTTGCGCGAGCTCCTCGGGGACGAAGCGCTGGTTGCAGAATTGTCCCAGGACGACAGCGGTTCGGCCCGGCGCGGCGGACATTTCTACTTTGCGCAACGTCTCGGCGCGAGAAGTGACCAGGCGGCGCTGCTGAGGCTCCTGCCCGCGCTCCTGACGACCCGCGGGCACACTTCCGACCGTGAACTTGTGGCGCGCTGCATGTCCCAGTTGGATCGCGGAATTGCCAACAGCGACCTCGCCGATTTGCTATCCCGCACGATCCTGTGGGACCTGCGCCTGTACCTGCTCTACCGGAGCTCTGCCGAGAGCCGGCAGGAAGCGCTGATGCTTGAGGATTCCGCGCTGGAAGCCGAATACCGTGAGACCGTTTCCGCCATGCACTTGCGGTATTTCCTCCTGGGTGCGCGGGAGCGCAAGGATGCGGCACGGCTGTGGGACCAACTTGACGCGGCGGGCTTCATGAAGCGCCACCCCGATTGCGAGTGGGTCGGCTACGCCGCCGCTCTGTGCCGCGAACTGACAAGGGGAACGGTGCTCGTGGTGGATGGTGACACCTCGCCGGTGCTCCTGCGCACCGGGAATACCGTGCCACTGACCTACACTGTCGCGCCGGGGGAAGCAGCCAGCTTCGCCCGCTTGAGCGTGCCGGACAGCGACCTGCCGCCGGGCATGAGCTGGCAGGAGGAGCCGGCGGTTGTGGAATACCCAGAGCCGATTTCCGGGAAGCCTTGGCCCTCGGGGCTTCGGTTCTCCGCGGTATTCACGAAGCCGGGCTCATACGCCCTCAGCCTTCGGCCGGAGATAGCGGGCATTCCATTGCCGGTGATCTCGCATCCCATACAGGTGCAGGACGCGAGTGCAGCCTCGCGGCCGGAACAGGCGCCCGAATCAAGCGGTCTGGAGCGACTGGCCTTGCAGGTCCCGGTCAACATCCCCGGATATGAGCCCTTCTCCGAGCCATCGCCCACCGGGGATGGAGTCTTGTACGGGGTACGCAGGTTCATCCCTCTGTCTGATGGGCAGCACGGGATGGAGCACCAGGTGATGTATGAAATCCATGTGGGTCCCGCTGGAGCGATGCCGCCCGAAGTGGCCTATTGCGACCCGAAGCCCGGTCCCGGGGCGAGTGCCCGGGAGCAGATCCTCGCGCAGGCGCTGGAGAACGTCTCGCAGTTGGTCGGGGAGGGTTTCGCGCTGGCACCTGGTCGTGCGAGGGTGGTGGGGCGAGACTGCTGGGTGGGCAGGCAGGGCAAGGGACAGGACGATCGCTACTACTATGTACTCTGCCGGGGAAGGCAGCAGTATTACAAGCGCAACACCGCCTTCCTGTACCAGACCTTCTGGGATGCGCTCATCGGCGAACAGCCCGTCTACGACGCGCGACAGGTGCAGGCAGACACAGAGGCGGTTGCCGAGGCGGTGCTGGGCGCGCTTCAGGTTATCGGGGGAGCGAGTGAGCAGAGACCGACCGCTGTCGGGCCCATCGCGCGGGGCAGAGCCGTGGAATTCCTGGACCAGGCACGGGCGATACTTGAGACCGACGGCGACCTCGTGCGCAGGCTCGATCTGACCGCGGCCACCTGGAAGCAGAAGCGTCTCGAGAACGCCGCGGCCGCGCAGACAGTGGCCGAGGACATTGTGGGCGGCTATGATATGCTGGCCGCGCAGGTCGAGGCGATGGTTCCGCCTGACGACGCCCTGACGAGTGTGCTGGATGACGTGAAGGCGGTGATCAGCATCGGTGTGGCGGCCTCGCGGCTCGTGGAGAAGGGCATGCGCTCCGGCGAGGAAGAGAAGGTTGACCGGGGCATGGCTCTCCTGCACGGCCACGATCCCGAACGCCAGCGCCTGCGTACCCAGAGCATGACGCTGAAGCTGGAATACGCCGAACGATGAGGGCGGCGCGTGGCGTTCAGTCTTCGTCGCCAACCGGCGGGTATCGGCGTTTGAGGTCCTCAGCGGCGGCTTTCGTGGCCTCAAAGTCGCCTGTTTCGTCGGCAACGCCCCGCACGATCATAGTGTAGTCCAGTTTCTGCCCGGCTTCGAATGTCTCCGGTTGCCCCACCCGGCGCGTGTAGAACTTGTGGTAGCGCTCCAGGTCCCAGATCATGGTGTGGCTGCCTTTGCCAGTGGCGACCTTCGGTGTGTATGCCAGAATCCCGATGCCCATGTTCGGCTCATACTGGGCGACCCACCGGGTGTCCTTCATCACCTCATTGCCCTCGTTATTGAAGTCCCCGCCGATGGTCTCCCCGTCCGGCAGTTCGGCCAGCCATTTCGACGTGGTTCCCTGCCAGCAGTGCATGAACAGGTACATGATTTTGAGGTCGAAGGTCTCCAGGGCCTCGAGTTCCTGGCGCTCGATCACCTCGTCATCGGTGACAGTGACGGTGGCCCGCGCCCTGAACTTGTGGATGGTTGAGTCCTTGATCAACTCGATGCGGCTGCCCGTGTACTCCTTGTCGATCTCAATGGGTGTCTCCACACCGTCCACCAGCAGCTTCACCGCATGGACGATCTCGCGGCCCCCTTCGGTGTGCCCGGTGCCGATGAAATTCCCGCCAACCGGGATCAATACGGTCCCGTAGAAGCCGTTCGAATGGCCGATGAGGTGATCGCGGTACGTGAAATCGTAGATGGTCCAGGCCTGTTTCGCGGAGAAGCGGATCGTATAATCCCGGGTTTTCGCGGTAATGAAGCCCTCTTCCGGCACGCCCTCGCCATAGAGCCGTCCCACGTTCTCGTTGACCTCTTGCGGGGGGAAGCGGGCCTGGAGTTCGCCGGCAACCTGCACGGCCACGTCCTTCCAGTTGTCCGCGCCCGCGTTGAAGGGGCGCAGGACCAGGAGCGCAGAGATCTCCTTGCCCGCCTCCAGTTTGCCGGAGGCAGGCTGCATCAGGAGCTTGCGGTATGCGGGCTGATCCCAGAAACGGGTATCCGCACCCGCGCCGGGAGTCACTTCGGGGAAGTAGACTACCACCCCGACGCCCTTCTCCAGGTCAAACTCCGCGCCCCAGCGGATCGAGCGATTGACGAGATTCGCGGCGGAACTGCTGAAGGCGCCCTCCATCAGTTGTCCCTGGAGCGGCTGGGCGATCCACTGATCCATGTCGGGGGTCAGCGAATACGCGAAGGCATAGAAGGGGTTCGCCGAGACCTCCTGCAGCACCCGGAAATAGTGGCGCTGGATCATGGTGTCCTTCTCGAAAGTGGTGGTGGCCACATGGGCCACCCGGTCGATGATCGAGGCCTTGCGGACAGTGACGCACTCGCCGGCGATGGTCTCCGGCAGCGCACCCTCCAACGCCTTGCCGTCCACAGAGACCGCGAGCAGCAGCGGGGTCTCGCCGCCTTTCATGGACGAGCCGAACCACTCCCCGCCGGACAGCTGGTACACCGCGCCCTGGCTGCCGGCAGGAACAAGAAGCCTCTTGCCGTCGAAGTCCAGAGAGGTGATTGTCCAGCCGGCCTTGGCGGTCATGGTGACGGCGAGGTTTTCGGTATTCACAGTGAACTGGCCTTCCGGCACCTGTGCGAAGGCTGCGGAGGCGAGGAGGAGGACGGCAAGTGTCAGTCGCATCGGTGTCACCTCGGTCTCAGTCTTTGCGGTCGGCTACTCCCACCCGCTGAAGGCGACCTTGATGGCCTCGCGGTTCTCAAGCAGCGCCATGCCCTCGTCATAGCGGGTGTACGGAAGCACGTGGGTCAGGATCGCCCGGGTGTCCAGTTCGCCCTTGGCCAGCATCGCCGCCGCACGCCGCAGGCAGTTGACCTGCACGTCGCCCCGCCAGTGGTACGGAAGGATGGGAATGGACCGCAGCCACTCGCGCTTGCCCCATTCCACCGAGCCGTGGGGCACCGAGAAAACGTGGAACGCCTCGCGGGCGATCTCCATGGCATTGCGCATGCCCGCCGGGTGGCCCGAGCAGTCATATCCCAGCTGGCATCCCTCAGCGATGACGCGGTTCAAGGCGTCGGTGTCCGTGGGGTCAATCACTTCATCAGCGAAAGGCCGCGTTGCCTCCAGGCGCATGGGGATGGTGTCCAGGCCGATGACCTTTGACGCCCCACGAGCCTTGGCGACCTGAACGTGGAGGATTCCGGCTGGTCCGAGGCCCACGATGGCCACCGACTTGCCCGCGATGTCTCCGGCCATGTCCAGCGATCGCACCGCGCACTGGGCCATCTCGAGCGGTGCGCAGAGCACCAGGTCAAGTGCTGGGTCGAGTTTTGCCACCTGCGCCGCAGGGCGGGTGATGTGGGTCGCATGGGCGTCGTTCTCCGGTCCCCGCAGGCTGGGATGCACCGCGACGTGATCGCCTACCTGCAGATCAGTCACTTGCGCGCCGAGGGCCACAACCACACCGGCCGCTTCATGGCCCGGGCTGCCTGGGTTCTGGGGGTAGATAGGGTGCCCCGGGCGGTCGAAGATGTCGCGCCCGCGCCAGGTATTGAGCTCCCAGTTGGTGCACGTGGCGCAGGCCTTCACCTCGATGAGCACTTCATCTTCGGCAGGCTCGAGCATAGGCAGTTCCACAATCTCGAACTTACCCGGCGCGGTAACCTGGATAGCCTTCATTGTGTCGGGCATGTTGTCTCCGATCTCCTCTTGTGTAAGGCGTGTCTGGCTGGACGGCGAGGCGCAGAGCCGAACGGCCGGTAAGGGGCCCGCGAGCGATCATTCGGGGCAAGGCCGCGCTTACAGAGGGCGACGGCCGACTCACTCCTGCCAGTTCAGCAGCACTCCCACGAAGTCGTCGCTCTTGTCCCAGATCATCCGGTAGGCCTGGTCCGCGCGGCTACCCGGGAACTCGTGGGTGATCAGCTCCTTGACCTTGAGCTTCCCTTGGCGCACCCAGTCCAGGGTGGCCTCCATGCGGGGCCGGGTCCATCCCGCCATGCCCCAGCAGGTGATCTCCTTGTCATGCAGCCACTGGATGTTCATCAGGTGCTCACCCTCGGGGTGATAGCCGTTGAAGACCAGATGCCCATCATGGCGCAGGAGCTTGAAAGCCAACTCGATATTGCGCAGCAGGCCCACGGCCTCGTCCACAATGTCCACGCCACCGGGGAAGCGGTCGCGTACCAGGGCCTCGATGTCCACCTCGCGGGTGTTCACTGTCTCATCCGCAGAATGCTCAGCAGCCACGGCAAGGCGCTTCGCGCGATGACCACAGAGGATCACGTATGCGCCCCTGGCGCGGAAAGTCTGTGCGGCCCATTGCCCGACCAGGCCGTCGCCGATGACCACCACGGTGGACCCCTCACCTGCCGGAGGACGAGTGCCGCCGTTGTAGCCTACCTGGGTGAGAACGAGACCGGCCACGTCCACAGAGTCCACATCATCGGGCACCGGGTAGCACTGCTCGGCGTGGGTGACAGCGAGCTCCGCATGGCTCCCCCAGGATGTCTCGTATGGCTCTTCAAAACGCGAGACCGTGGCGGCAACGCGCTGCCCGGGTCGGAGGTTGGTGACATCGGCCCCAATTTGCTCAATGACCCCCATGCGCTGGTACCCCGGCACCCAGGGGAAATGCATCCGGGTGGGCTGTCCGGGACTGTGGAACCGCCCCGCCCACACCCAGCTTTCCGTGCCGTTGCTGATGATGGAGTATTCGGACCGGATGAGCACCTCGTTGCGGCCGGGATTAGGGACGGGGATTTCCCGCACCTCGACTTCGCCGGGTGCTGTGAAGACAGCGGCTTTGCTGGTGGTTGACATTCACTGGCCTCCTGCGCGACGGGCAAAGGAAACGAACCGACCTGCCCTGTTCTGGCAGGTCGGTTCGTGATGCGCTGCGGGTCTACCTGCAAGGCAGGCGTCAGACGTTGTGCTTCAGCCAGACCAGGCACTTCTCGTAGCCCACGCCGTCAGCTTCCTTGCCCTCATACTCGGCGGTCCAGGCGTAGTCGTACCCGGCTTCCTTGAGAACTTCCACAGCGAGCTTCAAGTTGATTTCGCCATTGCCAAGGTCTTTGCCCTTGTATTCGGCGCGGGATCCGAATCCATCCTTCATGTGGGTATGCATGACCCACGGGGCGACTTCCCGGTAGAACTGATCGCACTCTTCCAGGGAATTGCCGAACCAGCGGACGTTCATGGTGTCCAGGTTGCTGCCGACGAACTCGGGCTCATCCACTTCCCGCAACAGGCCGAGCATCGTGGGGATGTGATTGGTCACATAGCCGTGGTTGTCAATGGCGAACTTCATGCCCATTTCCTTGACGAAGGGCAGGCAAGCGCGGATACAGGTGGCCATTGCCTCGACCCACTTGTCCTCGGGAACTGCTTCTTTGGGCTGCCCGCCCTCGGTCCGGATCACCTTGCAGCCCATGAACTGGGCGATGTCACAGATGGTCTTCATACGGGCGGCTTGCTTGTCGATGTTTTCGGAGTCGAGATACACGAAGTCATTGCCCGAAGCAATGGCGCTGACGACCATGCCGTACTTTTCGACGAGGCGCTTCCCCTCGGTTGCCGACTCTTGCCATGGCAGCGATTCGTCCGGCCACAGGTCGCGGATCTGCAGCTCGGTGCTCTCGAACCCGGCGCCGGATGCCCACGCGAGGAACTCCTCGAGATTGGCTCCCGGAGCGTTGTAGTGAATGACTCCCAGCATACCCATGATAGTTGTCTCTCCTTGCATCGTTCGCATTACGCCAGGGGATATTGCGCCGCCGAGGCCGGAGGGACCTCCCTGTTCAGGGGAGATGTGGAACCTATAGAAATGATGAGCGTTAGCAATAGAATACATGTAGCGTTGAAAGAGCGTATCGCAGTATAATTCAAAATCCGGCCTCGCGATGGCGGGGACACGTTCCGGCGTACAATCTCGCAGGAGGTATAGGCAATGCGTCGCGGTTTCACCCTCATTGAACTGCTGGTGGTCATCGCAATTATCGCGATCCTCGCAGCGATCCTGTTCCCGGTTTTCGCCCGGGCGCGGGAGAAGGCCCGCCAGGCAAGTTGTTCGTCGAATCTGAAGCAAATCGGCCTGGCCATGATGATGTACTGCCAGGACTATGACGAGAAGTACTGCAGCGTGTACGACGATGGCAATGGCTACCCGGCCGGCCGCATCATCTGGGCCGACAAGATTCTGCCGTATGTCAAGAACCGCCAGATTTTCGCTTGCCCGTCCATGGACATCAACATCGAGGCCCAGCCGGCGGGCCTGTGGCCGGGAAGCCTCCAGGCGACCCGCTACCAGATGCCGATGACCCACGTGTTCCCTGAAGGCTGGACCAGTCCCGCGTCCATGGGGTCTTTCAAAGCTCCGGCCGAGACGGTGATGATCCTCGAGTCCAGCAATGCGTGGTGGCAGCACTACTGCAACATCCACGTGACTGCGCCCATGGGTGTCTACAATTCCAACGGAACCGACTACATCAATGGCGGACTCAACGAGCGCACGTGGCCGTGGCACAATGACGGCCTGAACGTGGCTTTCAACGACGGGCACGTCAAGTTCATGAAGATCAGCGCACTGGCTGATCCGACCCAGGCCAATCTCTGGCACCGGCAGTAATCGCGCGCAGACCGATGCAGCAAGAGACGGGGAGCCCGCACGGTGCAGGCTCCCCGTTGTCGTACATGCAAGGCGTCTGAGGCGTCAGGCGCGGAACATTACCAGCAGCATCTTGAAGGGCTTCACGGCCTCAACGCTGTGGGGCACGTCGGCAGGCATCACGATCATTTCCCCGGTGCCTACCGTGAAGGGGTCTGCGCCGACCACGATCCTCGCCTCTCCATCCAGCACGTAGACATGCGCGTCATAAGGTGCGGAATGGGTGCTCAGGCGCTGTCCGGCGTCAAAGGCAAAGACCGTCAGTGTGCCGACGTCCGTATCGGCTACCGTGCTGCTGACGATGGAGTCCTTCGCATACTGAACCCGGTCAGCCACGTTGAACAGACACGCCTCGTGGGTCTTGTCTCCCGCGCAGCAGCCGCAGCCGCCGTCCTGCATTTCCTCGCAATCCTTGTGTGGGCAATCGCTACTCATTAGGACCCCTCCTGTAGCCCCGCGGGGCGGAATATGATCAGGTCAGACCGTCTGCCGTCCGCGAACCTCGCCGTCCACGCCGAGCGTCACCACTTCGACGGGAAGCTGCTTGCCTGCAAGCGCCAGCGCCGCCCGGACCACGTTCACCAGCCCGCCGCAGCAGGGCACTTCCATCCGGGCAAGTGTGATTGACCGAATGTCATTTTGCTGGAAGATCGCCGCGAGCTTCTGCACATGCGGGCCCGTGTCATCGAGTTTCGGGCACCCTTGCAGGACTACGCGTCCGGGTACCAGATCGCTGTGGAAGCCGCCGTAGGCGAAGGGGACGCAGTCGGCGCTGATGAGCAGGTCGGCTTCCCGCAGGTACGGCGCATTGGGGGGAACCAGGGCTAGCTGGGTCGGCCAGTTCGTGAGGGCCGAAGGAGCGCTTTGCGAGAGCCGCACGGCAGGCGCTCGCTCCAGCTTCCGGGCCTGAGCGGAAGGGCACCCGCACGGGAGCTTATCCTTACCGCTGATGGCATCGAGCATCCCCTGAACCGACGGGCACGCAGCAGGAGCCGGTTTCCCGTGCTGCACGAGATGCTCCTGAACCGCCGCTTCATCATAGGGCGCTGCTTCGCGCACCTCGAAGCTGATGGCGCCCCGGGGGCATTCGCCCAGGCAGTCGCCCAGACCATCGCAGTAATCGTCCCGCACCAGCTTCGCCTTGCCGTTCACAAGTTGGATCGCGCCCTCATGGCAGGCATCCACGCACAGGCCACAGCCGTCGCACTTGTCTTCATCAATCTTGATGATCTTGCGGGTCACCAGTGTGCTCATTATCTCTCACCTCGCCGGGTTGTTCTTGACTGTCTGCATCTTACCCGTCGGGGGGAACGGCTACTTTGACCTGAGTCAAGAGCAGTGAAAATGTGTGTGGAGAGCCGCACTGGAAGATTGGCATCGCGATCCGCTGCCGTCCCCGGTCGGCAATCTCTTCAGCCTTCGCGTCCCGGCAGGACGCCCGGCCGAAGGCCCCCAGACCCGGGTTGAAACACGGGGGGTCTGCCGCCCCCTTCGGGGGCTCTTATAATTTGGAGGGGGGCCCTGATTCCACCAGCTGACGCTGGTGGCAAGAGACTGACGCCCCTGCGGGGCTGGACGGCAACGGCAAACGGCGTCGGCCGTCCCCATCAATCGCGTAGGCCGCCCGCCCCGGTCGGCAGTCGTTATTGGAGACGAGGCAATCTCCTCGGCCTTTGCGTCCGGCAGGACGCCCGGCCGAAGGCCCCCAGACCCGGGTTGAAACACGGGGGGTCTGCCGCCCCCTTCGGGGGCTCTTATAATTTGGAGGGGGGCCCTGATTCCACCAGCTCACGCTGGTGGCAAGAGGCTGACGCCCCTGCGGGGCTGGACGGCAACGGCAAACGGCGTCGGCCGTCCCCATCAATCGCGTAGGCCGCCCGCCCCGGTCGGCTGTCGTTATTGGAGACGAGGCAATCTCCTCGGCCTTTGCATCCGGCAGGACGTCCGGCCGAAGGCCCCCAGACCCGGGTTTCAACCCGGGGCACCGATCCGGGGCGTCTGCCGCCCCCTTCGGGGGCTCTTATAATCTCGAAGGAGGGGGCCTGATTCCACCAGCTTACGCTGGTGGCAAAGGGCTTCCGCCCCTGCGGGGCTGGACGGCAACGGCAAACGGCCTTGGGCGGCAAACGGCAAACGGCGTCGACCGTCCCCATCAATCGCGTAGGCCGCCCGCCCCGGTCGGCAGTCGTTATTGGAGACGAGGCAATCTCCTCGGCCTTTGCGTCCGGCAGGACGCCCGGCCGAAGGCCCCTAGCCCCGGGTTTCAACCCGGGGCACCAACCCGGGGCATCGACGCGCCCGCAGGCGGAGGTCGGATTTCTGCCGCCCCCTTCGGGGGCTCTTATAATCTGGAGGGGGGCCCTGATTCCACCAGCTTACGCTGGTGGCAAGAGGCTGACGCCCCTGCGGGGCTGGACGACAAACGGCAACGGCCTGTCGAGCGGGACGCTCAGCCTTCGCGTCCCGTCAGGACGCCCGGCCGAAGGCCCCCAGACCCGGGTTTCAACCCGGGGCACCAACCCGGGGCGTCAACCCGGAGCGTCAACCTACTACGCGTCCGGCAGGACGCCCGGCCGCAGGCCCCTAGCCCCGGGTTTCAACCCGGGGCGTCAACCCGGGGCATCAACGACCTGAAGGTCGGCAGCGTGACACCCCCCCAAGGCCTCCGTTCTCACCCCAGGACGTCCCGTGCGACCTGCATTGCTTCGTCCACCAGCGCCCGGGCTTTGCGGGTGGTGTCGTGCTCGGCGATGAACCGCACGATCGGTTCGGTGTTACTGGGCCGGACATGCACCCAGGAGCCGTCCGGGTAACGCACCCGCACACCGTCGTCGTCGCGCTTGTCTCGTTGGGGCACATCTGCCGCAAGCAGGTGCCTGAACACCGCCTTGAGCACTTTGTTCTGCTGGCGGAGCGACCCGAACCGCATGCTGTCTTTCACGATGACGCAAGGCGGCAGCACGCTCCTGCGCCAGTGGTCCAGGAGCAGGCGTTCATCGCCGGGGCGCTGCAGGTCGCCCCTGTCCCGGCTCAGTTTCCAGCGCGCAAGGCCCTGCAGGATGAGTGCGATGGAGTTCAGGCTGTCGCGACAGTATTGGTTGCGACCGTCGATGATGCCGCCGCCGCCCTCGCCACCGAAGGCGAAGACATCCGCGCCAGGATGTCCGCGCCGTGCGTTCTCCAGGAGTTCCTGCAGCTTGAGCACCACGTTGACCTCGCCCACCGGGGACCTATCGAAATCGAACCCGTAATCTTCCGCCACCTGCTCGATCATGCGGCTGGTGGAGGTGTTGCAGGCCATGACTACATGCTGCCCGTTTTCGCGGGCCTGGGCTGCCACCGATGCCGCTCCCAGCGCCAGGGTGTACTCCTCCCCAATTGCCATGCCCCGCACACCGCTCTTTCCCGGCACGCAGGCTGCGATGGACACCCGGTCAGCGTCGGGGTCCTGGGAGAACCCGATGTGATAGCCAAGCTCGGCCACCCGCGCCGCAAGTTGTTTCATGTGCGCGGGCACCGGTTCGGGCTTATGGGTGAACCGGCCTGTCGGCTCAGCGTTCATAACATCCAGCTTCGCCACGCCGAGACGGGAAAGCAGATCCCCGGCACACAGACACCCTGCGCCGTTGTTGCAGTCGATGACCACTGTCAGTTGCGCGCGGCGAATCAGGTCGCAGTCCACGAGGGAGGCAATCCGCTCGACGTGGCGCTCCATCGCCCCGCCGGCGCACTCGATCGCGCCGATCTTGTCATACGCGACGGTCGAGAAAAGCCCCTTGCGCCAGGCCGCGATGACCTCTTCTGCCTGATCGGGGAACAGGATGATGCCGTCAGGGCGGTAGAACTTCAGACCGTTCTCGTCCTCCGGATTATGACTGGCACTGATGTAAACGCCGCCCGAGAGTGTGTCATCGAAGCGAATCGCGGTTTGGAAAGCGGGCACCGGAAGGACCCCGAAGTCCACGACATCCCGGCCGCTCTGGCACAGCCCGGCAACCACTGCGGCGCGCAGCATCTCCCCGGTGACCCGGGTGTCGCGGCCCAGGGCGATGCGCCGGCCGGGCGACCATCCCGCGAAAGCCCGGGCGAATTCCAGGGCGACTTGTACGGTCAGCCCCTGGCCGACCACCCCTCGCACTCCAGAGATTCCCACTTTCAGATCGAGATCGTCTGCCACTGTCGCCAACTCCTCCTTCCGCATGTGTCCTGTGGCACAGCGTCCGTGAAGGCCTGCGAGCCTTCCGGCGCGAATAGGAGTGTACACGATACCGGGCCGCCGTCAATGCGCCCGGCGGAGGATGACCCACGTGCTGACAAGAGCAATTCCCCTGTGCGTGACTCTTCTCGCGCTGTGCGTCGCAGCGTGGTGCGCCGACATCACCTGGACCAATTTCGGCCCCGGCGGCGGAGGGTGGATCCAGTCCATTGCCTGCGACCCGCGAGACCCCAACGTGCTCTATGTGGGCTGCGATGTGGGCGGGTTCTACCTCTCCACAGATGGCGGGCAATCGTGGCGCATCCAGAACCAGGGGCTCAATGACGCCTTCGTGGAATGCCTGGCGGTGAGCCCTCAAGATAACAAGGTCATCCTCCTCGGCATGGAGGGAGGCGTATTCAAGTCCACCGACGGCGGGAGCACGTGGCAGTGGAAGAGGCAGGGCTTCCCCGAGCCTCAGCGTTACGCCTTCTCCGCACCCATTGGCGGCCTGTGTTTCGATCCGACCGACCCGAATACCGTATACGCAGGCATCGGCCGGCCCCGCTGGCAGAAGGACGGCAAGGGTCATATCTACAAGAGCGTCGATTGTGGCGAGTCCTGGGCGCTGGTGACGCCGGAGGGAATGCTTCCCGCGGATGCGATCGTCTGCGACATCGAGGTGGCGCCTGACGGCGCATATGTGCTGGCGGCCACAAACCGCGGAGTGTTCCGGAGCGAGGACAAGGGCGCCACGTGGGTGAGTTCCGGCGTCGGCCTGGATCACCCGCACGTGTTGGAAATGGCTATCGCGCCTTCGGACCCACGCATCGTCTACTGCACGCTGCAGACCACCGCGCGAGACGAGGAGCCCTGGAACGGCGGGGTGTTCCGCTCGGAGGATGGCGGCAAGACCTGGACACGGCGCAGTAAGGGATTGGACCAGCGTGTGGATTCCCGCAACAAGCCCGCCCCTATGAACTCCATCTACAAGGAAATCGTGGTGGACCCGCGCGATGCCAACGTGGTGTACGTCGGCGGCGCGTCGTGGGTGAGTGCAGGGGTGTTCAAGAGCACCGACGGGGGGATGAACTGGGCGCGGAGCAGTTGGCATTTCGGCGATCAGGCCAACATGGATCGTGGCTGGATCACTCAATGGGGCCCGAGCGTGGAGTGCCTGGCGATTTCCCCGGCCAACCCCGATCTGCTGGTGTTCGGCACCTCCGGCCATGTATACCTGACCGATGACGCGGGGCAGACCTGGCAGCAGCGCTACTGCCGCCAGTTCGAAGACGGGCGTTTCACGGGCACCGGGCTGGAAGTCACGTGCATGTTTGACGTGGTGCTCGACCCGGTTGACCCCGCGCGCGGGTACTTCTGCTTCTATGACATCGGCCTGCTCATCAGCGATGACGGCGGCAGGACTTTCCGCCGCAGCGCCGAGGGAATGAAGAACGCCGGCAACTGCTTCACCGTGGTGGTTGACCCTGCCGACAACGCGAAGCTCTGGGCCTGCAGCGGGCAGTGGGGGTCCAACGTGGGCGATGTTTGCCGCAGCACTGACCGCGGCGCGACCTGGACGGTAGTTGGCGAACCCCGGACCGGCCTGCCTGTGGGCCAGACGCGCTCCCTGGTGCTGGATCCGGCTTCCCCGGAAGGCTCGCGCACGCTGTACGTCACCTGCAACGGCCACGGGGTCTTCAAGAGCACCGACGATGGCCTTTCGTGGTCAGCGATCAACGCCGGCCTGCCTGAGAAGGCCGTCACGCAGCCGTGCCGCCTGGTGATGAACCCGGCTAATCCGGAGCACCTGCGAGTGGCACTGGGCGGCAATCCTCTCAACGGTGCGGGAATCTACGAGACCACCGATGGCGGCGCGAACTGGACCAGGATCAGCACCTATGCGCCTTTCGGGGACCTGAAGGACTTCGTGGCTGATCCCCGGGATTTCGCCACCCTGTATATCTGCCAGCGCGAGAAGTACGACCGCACACTGTCCCCGCCGCAGTTGCTCCCCGGCGGGCTGTTCAAGAGCACCGACGGTGGGAAGACCTGGGCGCGCGTCTATGACTATCACTTCACCAACTGCGTCGCGGTGAGCCCAGCAGATAGTCAGGTGCTGTATGTCGGGACTACCGACCATCCGTACCATGATGCCAACATTGCGCAGGGCGTGCTGAAGTCCTCGGACGGCGGCGCAACCTGGCAGCAGGAAATTGAGGGCATGACCTGGCCCAATGTCTCGTGTATATCCGTCGACCCCCACGACCCGTCGCGCATTTTCGCGGGTGTGGGGGGCAATGGCGGGTTCGTCGGGATCGACCGCGAAATCCAGGCCCGGTAGGCCGGGCCGGCAATCACGGCTCGCTGGAGGCAGATCATGATCCGCGCAATGCTGATCCTCGCGGGGGTGCTCCTCATGACCCCAACTTTCGCGCAGGGCAATTTCGTCTGGACCGTAGACGACTTCTCGTCCGTTGACCTGAGCGCCTGGCAGAGCAGCATGTCACCCGAGTACTACCGGGGCGGCGAAGGTCAAAAGGGCCTGGAAATCATCGACGACCCGGAGCGCGGTCAGGTCTTGCGTTGCGACGTGCGCTACGTGGACGACAAGGCCAGCGAACCGTGTTTCATCACCCGGAAACTCACCCCTCAGCCGGGCAAGCTTGACGTGGTCGGGGTGCGGTTTTATGCAAAGTTCACGGAGGCCGCGATCGCACCTGAAGGCGGGTTCCGGGTGCGCCTGCGCACTTCGGACACCGCCTTCACCGACTACGACGTGCAGGAACAACTCGGCCGGCCCTTCCCGGTGGGCGAGTGGGTCGCGGTGAACCTGGAGACCGGTATCGGCCCGAACGTGCGGAACATCTGGAACGACGTCTTCGGCACTATCCGGGAGATCACGTTCCGGCTGGATGACATTGACGACCGCAATGCCCAGTTCGCGCTGCTGCTGGATGATGTCCAGCTCGTCATGAGACAGCCGGCGCAGGAGCAGTCCTATGAGCCGAAGCAGTCGGAGCGTCCGGCTCATGAGGGCGTGCGGGTTCTGCTTCTCAAGCACCGGGCCGCGGGGTACTACGGGCTGGAGGAAGCAATCCGGCAGGCGTATCCGGAGGCGCAGATCGACACCTGCCACTACCGCGGCCTGCACTTCGAATTCTTCGACTTCCCGCAGACCCGTGAGGACGTGCTCGCGTATGATCTGATCGTGCTGCTGAGCATCGACCCCTTCGTGATGACCTGGGAGCAGGCAACGTGGATTGCCGACGCGGTGGTCTCGGGCAGCAGGCTGGTGGTCTTCGGCGGGCCGGTGACGCTGAACGCGTCCAGGGACTTCAAGGCGCCGCTGAGGGCGGTGCTCCCGGTAACCTTCGAGCCCGGAGCGAAGGCGTTGCCTATCAACAAGCCACCGGTTCCCGGAGAACCGCACTACCTCAATGCGGGGCTGGATCCGGCAGGTCTCGGCACCGTCACGGAGATGCAGGACCTGCGGCCCATCGAGGGCGCAGCGGTTCCCTGGACCGCCGGCGACAGGCCTCTCGTGATCACCGCACCCATGGGCAAAGGCGTCAGCACGGTGGTGAACACCTGGGTCCACGCCGCGAACTCAGCCACCGGAGACTTCTTCACCTCAACCCTCTCGGATGACTTCCTGCGGACGCTGGTACGGTTCGGGCCCGAGAGCACGACGCCCGCGATCACCGACCTGAAACTGCCGCCGCTGAGCGTGATGGGGGCAGCGGAACTGACGGCTGTCGCGACGGTTTCGGGAGAGCGGCGGGAGTTTCCGATCTCGATACCCGCGCCCAAGCAGGCGGAGGAGAAGTATCCCTTCGTCATTGCCGCTTCCGCACCGGATGGCGGGCGAGAGGTGCGAGACTTCGAGATCACCGTGCTTCACCCGCTGGACTTGCGAGTGCTGTGGACACGGGGCAAGTACACCTTTGCGCCCGGAAGCCCGGTGGAGTTCACCGTGGACACCCGGCGGCGCGACCTGGCCCGGGTGAGCCCGGGCTCGGGCCCCCGGGTGGACTACTCCGGGGGCCAATTCCCCGTGAGTGTGGACAACTTCGTGGACCCCTGGGTCTACCAGCCGGGGACCGAGACCGTCATGCACAATCTCGCTGGCGCTGAAGACGTGCGAGTGCAGGAACGCACCGAGAACCTGCTGCCTCGCTGGAACGTGACGGGTTTCGCGGTGTGCGCGCGGCCGGCGGAGAACCTGCGGATCGGCGAAGACGGGCGCATTCTCCGCGTGGAGCGGGACATCCAGGCGAATCCCGGCGGCAAGGTGCGGGTCCAGACCCGGTACGAGGTGCTGCAGGACATGCGGGTCAGCCGCCTGCCCCTGAACGTGAGTTTCCCGGTGAGCAACTACGCCGGACTGAAATACACCGCGACCCAGGAGGAGGGTGTGCGCGAAGGGGTCTTCCCTGTGGATACCACCCCGGGCAATCTGTTCAGCGGTCACGGACTGGACATGACCATCCAGACCCCGGACGGTCCCGTGGCCCTTCGTGTGGTGGAGCCCGGCGTTCGCGTCTGGCTGCGTGACCTGCGGCAGTTCGACATGACCACCTACCGGCTGGAGATTGAGTCGCCCCTGGAGGGCAAGGAAGCCAGGGCCGGCGACACTTACACGCTTACCCTCGAGATGAGCGGGCCGGTGACCGGCGCGACCGATCTTCTGGCGGCACTGCAGGAGATGCCTCACATACAGGCGGAGTTAGTCGATCCGACCACAGGATACCGGTGGGATGTGCCGCGGGTGGAATCTGAGACCGGTGCGCGGTTCGCGGGCAGCCTGCCGAACCTGGCCTCGGGCGAATACGCGCTGGAGGTTACGGCTTCCGTGGCCGGGGAGACGGTGTGCACGCAACGCGCAACCTGTTACGTCGTTGACCCCCTGGACCTCGGCGACTTCTTCCCACTCATGTCCATCGTGGGCGTCGACGGCGACGGATTCTGGCTGGATGACGCCGGAATCCAGGCCCGGGTGGAGGACCTGATCGACCACGGCTTCAACACCGCGGCGATCACCGGGACAAGCAGCTTCCAGTCGGACACGCCGCGCAATAACCAGCGGCTGAAAGGCGTGGCCGAAAGCTATGCCCAACGCCGGGGCATGGCGACGACTTACGAGTACTCCAGTTTCACCGACCTCAACGCCAGTGGCCCGCCGGCGGTGTGTCCCTTCGATCCCGGCTACCGCGATCACCTTCGCGGACGGCTCGAGTGGCAGGTGGATGTGGGCAAGCGCACCCCGCGCCTGATCTCGGCCAAAATCCTGGACGAGCCCACCGTGAACCCGGGCGTACTCGCGAACATCAGCGAGCAAGGCAAGGCGGAGTTCCAGCGCAGGTATGGGATCGAGTATTCCGCGGACTATGCAAAGAGCCAGGAGCCTTACGAACGCTGGGCATTTGCGGATTTCATGGGCGAGTATCTCGGCGAGGGCTACCGCCACAGCCGGGGAATTCTCGACGAGATGGACGCGGGGTTCGACCTGCTGCTCACATACATGGCCGCCGCGACAGGCTACCAGAGGCCGCTGAATTCCCAGCAGGACGGCCTCGACTGGACCCGTCATGTGAGCTGGGCGGACTTCGACGTGTACCCCTACTTCTACCCGAAGTCCCAGCGCATCCGCATGGTTCAGGCGGGATTCTCCATGAGCTTCATGCGCGACATCTCCCGGGCACGCAAGGTGCCGTGGGGCTTCTACGTGGAGCTGGATGACCGCAACTGGCCTTTCCAGAAGAACCCGCGACAGGCATCGGCCGAATGCGCTTTCACTGCGATTGCCCGCGGCGCCGACTATCTGAACAGCTTCATCAACACCGTCGCGACCACGGGCACCCAGTCCCGGCCGGAACGCTGGGAGGACGCCGGCAAGGCTTTCCGCATGATCCGCCGTATGGGCCCGATGCTCAAGCACATGCCCGCAGTGCGTGCGCGCCTCGCCCTGCTCTTCCCGAACTCCCAGCAAGCCATCGGTAACGGCTACGCCACGCCGGACTACGCCCTGGCCGCGATCCAGGGCGGCTTCGGCGAGTGCGACATCCACAATGAACAGGTGATCGTGGAGACCGGCGAGATCCCGTATCCCGCGCTGGTGCTGCTCAAGGCCGAGTTCATCCACGAGAAGCTGGCGGAATTGCTGGAGCAATGGGTCAGGGCCGGCGGAGTGCTCATCTGCGACCGGTTGCCGACGCAGAGCCATCGGGGCGCACCGCCGGCGTGGAGTCTCCCCGCACAAGGCGACCCGCAGCCGGCCTGCGGGCCAATCCAGTGGTCCATGGCGTCATTAGGAGAGGGCAAGATCGTCTTCCTGCAGACCGATATCAACGAGGAATTCCGCAAGCTGGTGGAAGTGCGGACTCCGGAACCGGCGGCCTGCAAAGCCTTCCGCGCCGGACTCGCGCAATTGCTGGACGGGATCGGGCTTGTCCCGAATGTGCGGGTAGAGTACTCGGAGACCCAGGATTCGGTGGACCTCGTGGAGGCCGGACTGCGTGGGGGAGAGCATGCTGCGCTTCTTCTCGTCGTCAATCACCAGCCCTCCGAACAGGAAGTGACTGTGACTCTGGACCGTGCCGATCTGCGGTGGTTGGTGGACATGGACAGCATGTCGCCCGTGACTGCCCAGGTGCAGGACGGCAAGACCCTCTTGCGCCTGACCGTTCCCGCTCGCTGGGCGCGGGCTGTGGCGGGTTACAGGACGCGGCCTGCCGGTGTGCAACTGTCAATGCCCGGAGGGCGAGTGCAGCGCGAAGGAACTCTCTCCTACTCGGTGACTGTCGCCGGTGAGGGCCAGGAACCGGTGATGGGCGGAGTACTCATGGAGGCAGAAGTCACCGGACCGGATGGAAAGCCTGTCAGCCGGTTCGGCGGCAGCTTTGCGCCACTGAGCGGGACCCAGACGGTTCGCGTGCCTGTGCCGGTCAACGCTGCGCAGGGCAACTACGGGTTGACGATCCGGTTTCCCCAATGGGGCGCGACCAGCAGCACGAGCTTCCAGGTGGAGTGAGGGGTGACAGGGGCGGCAATTGCCACAGACCGCGCACCCGGCTACTGCGCCGGCCCTGGCGTGTCGTCGTCGACCAGGGCCATCCCGCGCCGGACCCGCATGCGCCACTTGTAGTACTCCGTGAAGGTCACGGGCAGCAGGTATGTGAGCCCGAACCCAAGCATGGCATAGCGTGCATAGTCGGCTGGTTCACTGTCACCGAGGATCGCTTTCAGGCCGATGCGCAGGCCGAGCAGGACCGTCACCGCCACCAGCAGCTTGAAGGCCTGGGTGAGCCGCGGTGCGTGGGCGCTGTATCCACGTCTTTCCAGGAGAATGAACCCGATCCCGGCGCCCAGCAGCACTCCGGCGGAGCGCACGCAGGCCTCGACGCCCTGCCCGGCAATGTATGTCATCGCGGATGCCGCGACCACCAGAACCATGGAGTTCGCGGCCTCCAGCTTCCGTCCCGACGCCTTCCACGCGCCCAAAACGAACAGGTAGGCGAGCAGAATCAGCCCGCCGATGATCAGTCCGCCGACAACATCAACCGGCCAGTGAACCCCGAGCCACAGGCGCGAGAAGGCGATCCCAGCAATGAGCAGCAGTGCGGCGATGCGTCTGACGGGCGAGCCGGTGCGCAGGGCGATGACCCCCCAGACCACCGCGGCGTTCTGGGCGTGGCCGCTGGGAAAAGCCGGGCCGCCTGCGCTCTCGGGGTACAGGGCAGTAATCTGGTCCGGATAGGCCTCATAGGGGCGCACCGTTCCGATGGACTGCTTGAGCAGACCATTGGAGAAAGAGGTGGCGAGAAACAGGATGATCAGATGAAAGCCAATCCGATGGCCCGCGCACAGGTAGACAAAAGCCAGCAACACCATGTAGGCCTCTTCCGACCCCAATCCTGACAGGCCGATGAACAGGTTGTCCAGGAAGGGGACTCGCAGGCTCTGCAACCACATCAGGAAGTCCAGGCTTGACATGGCTTGCCCTTCTGTCTGAAACTCAGATACCTGTTGAAGAAGGGTTCGCCGCAGCCCAAGCAGTACCTGCCGCCAGCAAACCAACCGGGGGAGCATGCTGATGGGGCTCACGAAAGACCAGATATTGGCCGATCTGAGGGCGCTCGGTGTTAGCGAAGGCATGGTGCTCATGGCCCACTCATCCCTGTCCGCACTTGGACGGGTCGAGGGTGGCGCCGAGACCGTCATCGAGGCACTCGCGGAAGCCGTCGGCCCAACCGGGACCCTCTGTATGCCTGCGATGTCCGGCGAGCAGCCCTTCCGGGTGGAGTCTTCACCCTCCAACGTGGGGAAGGTCACCGAGCGGTTCCGCTCCTGGCCCGGCGTCAAGCGCAGCATTCATCCGACCCATTCCGTCTGCTGCCTAGGCCCGAAGGCCGACGAGATCATGGCGGGGCACATCGACCAGCCTACCGCACTGGGTCCGGAGTGCCCCTGGGCGCGCATCGCGAGAATGGAAAACGGTTACATCCTCCTCCTTGGCTGTGACCAGGACCGCTGCACACTCCTGCACTGCGCCGAGGAAGCCGTAGATGCGCCGTACCTGAACACCATCAGCCGGGACTATGTCGATGAATCAGGTGAGGTTCAGACCAAGATCCTGCACAAGTTCCCCGGGCCGCACCGGGACTTTATCGGTCTGAATCCCATCCTGCGCCGCGCGGGAGTGCTCAAGATCGGGAAGGTGGGCCGGGCGCTTGCAACGCTCATGCCCGCGGGCAAGCTGCTGCAGGTCGCCATCGAGGCCCTGCGCGACGACCCGGCCGCGGTACTGTGCGACAACCCGAACTGCGCTGACTGTGTGCGCCAAAGGGCCGCGATCAAGCGACACCGTCTGGCCCAGGAGAGCTTCACTCTATCGGCTGTGCTGGACGAGCTCACGGTGAACCTGGACCGACTCGGCGATGCGCTGCAGACACTCACAGCCCACGGCATAGGCTACATCGAGCTTGGCCCGGCGACATCCGGTATGATCGGCTCCATGGCGCCCGAGCAGATCGAGCGCATTTCCGGTGAGATCGCCGCACGGTCGATGAGCGTCAGCATGGTCTCGTGCTCGGGGCCGCTGTCCCTCAACGAGAACGTGCGCCAGGCCATGGTGCTTGCGAAGGCTCTGAACTGCGGTTTCGTCAAGCTGCCGCCGCTCTTCGCCGACAGCCACCTTTCGGTGGAAGAGCTTCCCGCGCTGGTTTTCGAGGCCGGTGAGAACGGGATCAGCCTGGTGGTCGAGAACCAGCTTGGCGGCCTGTGCGAAACGAAGACGGGCTGCGAGGAGTTCTTCGCAGCCAACAACGGCGTGCTGCTGGCCTTCAACCCGGCCCATTTCGCCCACGCCGGCGAGCACCCGTTCCTGAACACCTTTTACAAGGGCCGTCTGAAGCACGTGATACGGCAGCTCTATGTGACCGACGGCTGTCATCCGGGCGGCGAACAGTTTACGCTGCCCGGCCAAGGCAACGGAGAGGTCAAGGAATTGATCTCGATCCTGCGCTGCCGCGGCTTCGACGGATTCCTGTGCCTCAAAATGGGCGACCGCACCGGACGGGAGGCCTTCAACGCACAGGCGGATGCATTCTGGAGGCTGCTGGAGAACCTGTGATAGGGACGTTGCACTGATGCGTGTATTCCTCGCGGTAGCCGCCTGCCTGTCTCTCTCGGTGGCGGCCTTTGCGCAACCCGGCGGGCCGGATGTAGACAAGCGGCAGGTGTCGGTGGAGGCGGTCAACCGCCCGCTCACCGATGTCCTGGCGGATCTCGGCCGCCAGATCGGCGCAGGGATCATCGGCCAGGGCACTGACGCCACGCTGGTCACTCTCTCCCTGTCCAACACGCCTTTCCGGGATTGCATGGACCTTCTCGCAGACACTTTCTCGCTTATCGCCGGGTGGGAGGGAAATGCGCTGGTAGCGCGCTCCATGACCCATGCGGTGCAGGCGGTTGACCGGCGTCTGGCCGAAGGCCAGATCGACGCTCTCGCCACTCTCATGCCTGCCGCAAGTGGGCAGGTGCCTCTGTATGGGTCGGACGACCTGCGCAAGCAACTGGCTGGGAAGCTCCAGCAGATCGTCTCCGAACGCACCCGGGAGTGGCTGGCGCTGGGCGACATGGACCCCGATCTCGCCCTTATGATGGCGTCGATCCCGTTGCAGGACCCCAAGCTGCGGCCGGCCCTGGTATGCCTGGGTGTGCGCGGGCTGGTGCGCGACGGTCGGGTTGACGCGGCTCTCGAAGCCTGGAATCTCTACCTGCGCGGCGATCGATCCCCCGCAACGGCCACGGCGTGGGCTGAACTGTTCTTCGCGCTGCACTACAGTTCGTCCCCGTACGCCGTTGCCTTCTGGCAGCAGTCCTTCAGTCCCGACCGGGTGGCGGATGTGTTGGGCCAGTACTGGTCCGAGAAGCGCTACCAGGACGGCCTGCATTTCGCGCGCCTGAATCTGCGCTATGCGACGGGAACCGGACGCGCCGCGGAGGCCGCTCGATTAGAGCAGATCATTGCGGCAACTCTCGGCCAGGTGCGCACCATCGACGTCACCTGCGCCGTGGATGCCGACGCCCTCACCGACCCGCGCACGGAGAACAAAGTGCGGGTGCGGGTTGGGAAGCTTTCCGAAGTGTTCGAGCGCGAGTTCGGCATCCGCTTCCGGGTTACCGACATGATCGCGTGGAACCCGCCCTCGAACAACGGCTTCGAGCCCCAGTACGTCGCCCTCAAGCAGGCCCTCGGAACCCGCAGACCCGAGCTCACCCTCGGGTTCATCCTGGAAGTCTTTCAGATGCACCCGTCGCAGTTCCAGCCCATGCACAAGCACCTGTGGATCGGCTACGGCTGCCCGCATGTGGGCGCATACCTGCTCACCCGGGACTTCTCCTTCGAGTACATCACCGCTAATGAAGCGCTGGAGTGGACCTTCAAGCCGGGCGCGGTGGAAGAGACCCTGGTACATGAAATGGCCCATATGTTCGGCGCGCTGCACGTGGATGACCCCACATCGGTCATGCGCCCCACCTCCAACAGCCGCGTGGAATGGTCCTTCGACGACGTGAACCGCCAGATCATCATGGCCGGGAAGTGGCGCGACTTCTCGAGGGGCGTCGATTCCCTGGATATCCCTGAGCTGCTTACCACCATCGACCGATACCACGCGCTGGCCGGTCAATCCGCGACGCCCAATGGCGCGGTGCAGGAGATCGCGCGCTGCCACCTGGCCCTGGCGAAGCTCTACTCGGCGCGGCGCGAGCCACTCATGGCCCGGGAACACCTGCAGGAGGTCCTGGCCATCGGCGAACCCAAGGACGTGCTGGTCGAGGCCCAGGCGATGTTCGCGGGCTAGACTGCTGCGGCCGCCCAATACTGTCCCACACGGACCATCTCGCCGATTCGGAGGCCGCGACATGGAAACGAATCCCAAGTTCACGCTGAACAAGTACCTGATACACCAGAAGATCCTCTCCCTGGGCACATACTACGTCTATGACGAGATGCAGCGCCCCCTGTTCTTCGTGGTGCGGCCGGCGCTAAAGCTCAAGGCCCACGTCTCCATCTACGACGACGACACCAAGGCGAACAAGCTCCTGGAACTGCGCCAGGACAAGATCATCGCCATCAACCAGATGTTCACCCTCCTGTCTCCCGATGGCGCAACCATTGCTGTCTTCGAGCGCCAGGGGCTCTTCTCCATGCTTCGGCGCACCTGGAAGATCACCGGGCCCGACGGCCGACTGATCGCCATCGCGCAGGAGGACTCCTGGGCGAAGGCGATCATCCGCCGCTTCCTCACCGACTGGATCCGCACCGACTTCGAGGTCGTCCTGGCCGACGGGACGAAGGTGGGATACTTCCACCGGCAGTTCACGATCGGCGACAAGTACTCCCTGGATCTGAGCGCGGATCCGGGCAGGCGTCTTGACCGCCGAATCGCCGTTGGGTTAGCAATCCTCCTCGATACTGCAGAAGCCCGCTGAAATGATCGCCTGCGTGCAGCGCCGCGCCACCGTCGGCTGCCTCGAAAAAAACCTGGAAACAGGAAGGAACTCGTAAGAACACGCGGAATATAGAGGAACATCCTATCCACAAGAGAGGTGACGGGATTTGCGCAAGACAGGCGGTTTTACGTTGATCGAGCTCTTGGTTGTGATCGCGATCATCGCGATCCTGGCCGCCATTCTGTTCCCGGTGTTCGCAAGAGCACGCGAGAAGGCGCGCCAGGCAAGTTGTCAGTCGAATATCAAACAGATCATGCTCGCCTGCATCATGTACAAGACCGACTACGACGGCCGCTTCCCGCAGAACTGCACCTCCTCGTCCACCACGGGTTGTGTTGCGCCGGGTTGGGACTGGCGAGAAGTCACCCAGCCCTACGCCAAGAACTGGCAGCTCTATATCTGTCCCTCGACCGAAGAGATTTCCCGGCCCTGTATGCTCAGCATCCCGCGCAGTTTCGCAGGGCAAAACCTCGGCGGGTACGGCGCGAACGCCGGCCGCCCGGGCGTCATCGGTCAGATCGGCAATGGCCCCTTCGGCAATAGCTATCACCGACCAGCCCCGAAGGAGTCCAAGTTCCAAACTCCGGCCGAACTCATCGCCATCGTGGAGACTGCAGTGCACTGCCACATGGTCTGCGGCGTGGGGCACATGGGCACTGACACCGGGTCCACCACCGGCTGGGATGCCCGACGCTTTGACCACAATGACGGCATGAACTGCGGCTACTATGACGGCCACGTCAAGTTCCACAAGCGACAGTTCACCGCCGCCGAAATGGGCACGGATCTCTAATCCAGACAGGCTCCACTTGCGCTACTTGCAGAGCCCCGGCACCCAAGGCCGGGGCTCTCACTTTCAGCGCCCGTTAGAACCGGCAGAATATCGTCGAAATTGTCGTAACAAGGGGAAGGAACTCGCAAGGCCCACGTCGAAGGTAAGCATTACATCCTTCAGGAAAGAGGTGACCGGCTTGCAGAAGACCCATGGTTTCACGCTGATTGAGCTGTTGGTGGTCATCGCGATTATCGCGATCCTGGCGGCCATTCTGTTCCCCGTTTTTGCCAGAGCACGCGAGAAAGCGCGCCAGTCAAGCTGTCAGTCGAACCTGAAGCAGATCGCTCTGTCGTTCCTCATGTACAGCCAGGACTATGACGAGAAGTTCCCGTGGTGCTGCAGCGCACCACCCCGAACCGGCAGAAACGACGGCCTGAATGTGGACCCGTGGTGGCGCCCGGCCTCGGTCGGAACAACCGACATTCGCTATGCGGGTCTCACGGGTCCGTACATCAAGAACCGCCAGATCTTCGTCTGCCCATCGGCGAACTATGATGTGAATGGCTACGCCGCAGCGCGGCAGGTCCTGCAGAGCAACAATGGCTGCTACGGCCGCCTCCAGGCCGAGATCAAGTTCCCGGCCGAGAAGGTCCTCTGCGGGGACGGCATGAACACCCGCGGGCTGTGCGGAACGAACCGCAGCACCTCCTGCGCAGGACGCTGGGGACGTGGCGACGACGCCGCAGCTACGATCGAGGCCTGGAAGCGCCACAACGACGGGACCAACATGGCCTACTGCGACGGACACGTGAAGTACCAGAAAACCCCGTCCGGCCCGATGGATCAGACCCAGTGTCTCAAGATGTTCGGCGACCCAAGGAACTACTGAGCCGCATTTCGGACTGCACCCACGACACGGGCCTCCAGCGATGGAGGCCCGTTGCTCTTATCCAGCAGGTTCTTCTCGGTCCGGTTCTATGGCGCCCCGAGTTCGGGTCTGGGGAACAGGTCGCACAGTTGGGCGTAGGTCTCGTCGCTCAGTTCCACGTTCGCTGCGGCCACATTGTCCCGCATCTGCTCGATCTTCGTGGCCCCGATGATCACCGACGTTACGGCCGGGTGCTTCATGCACCAGGCGAGAGCAAGCTGGGCGGCGCTGATTCCGAGCTCAGCCGCCATGCTCTTGAGGGTCTGGGCCTTGCGGAGTACCTCGTCCTTGAAATACAGGTCCATCATGATCTTGTTCTGCGATGGGTCCGAGGCCCGGGTCCCTTCCGCAGGCGGCTTGCCGGGTTCGTACTTGCCGGTGAGTACTCCGTGCGCCAGAGGTGAGAAGACGACGTTGCCCATCCCGGTCTTCAGCGTGGTGGGGAAGACCTCGGCCTCCGGGTAGCGCCACAGGAGGCTGTAGCGGGGCTGATTGGATACCGGCGGCCGGCAGCCCATAGCTCTCGCAAGGTCACACGCCTCCTGCAATAGCGCTGACGGCCATTCGCTGCAACCCCAGTAGAGGATTTTCCCCTGCCGCGCGAGGTCATCCATGATCCGGATCGTCTCCTCCAGCGGAGTATCCGGGTCGGGTCGGTGACATTGGTACAGGTCGATGTAGTCAGCGTTCAACCGCTTCAGGCTGGCATGGCACTGCTCGAAGATATGCTTGGCCGACAGCCCGCGATCATTAGGCCCGTCACCCATGGGCGCCCAGACCTTGGTGGCGAGGACATACGATTCCCGCGGATAGCCGGGGAGGATACGGCCCAGGGACTTTTCAGCCTCGCCGCGATTGTAGGCATTGGCCGTGTCGAACCAGTTGATGCCGGAGTCGAAGGCCAGGGCCACGCATTCGGCGGCGACGTCATCACTCACATGCATGCCGATGGTGAGATAGCTCCCCAGCCCGATCTTGCTGATCTTGACGCCCCACTTGCCGAGGTTGCGGTATTCCATGGTGTATCCCCTGGCGTGCGTGGTTGTGGATTTAGCCGTTGCAGCCGGTTGGCCCGGACCCTCCCAGCCGGGGCAGGTCTCCGTTACTTCAGGCCCCACGCCCGCATGTTGTCGAAGCTGATCTTCAGGCTGTCGAAGGGATCGCGGTCGTAGCAGTTGTCCTGCTCGACGATGTACCATTCGACGCCCGTGGTCTTGCAGGCTTCCAGGATGTTGGGCCAGTTCAGATTGCCCTCACCGACCTCAGCGAAGCGCTGCTCGCCGCTGACAATCCGGAAATCCTTGAAGTGGACGAGGAACATGCGGCCTTTGAGCATGCGGATCCAGGCCGCCGGGTCGCCGCCGCCATGCTGCACCCAGTAGGTGTCGATCTCGCCGGTCACATATTTCGGGTCGCTCTCTTCGTAGATGATCTGCAGGCCGGTGCGATCGCCGTACTTCTCCAATTCGAAGCTGTGGTTGTGATACCCGAAAGCCATGCCGGCCGCCGCCAGCTTACGCCCCACCTCATTGGCCTGCTTGGCGAAGGCGGCGTACCCCTCGGCGCTTCCCCGGAACTCATTGGGCAGGCCACCAATGGCGGGGTACTTGCACCCGATGATCTCGTGTTGCTCGATCATCCGGTCGGTGTCGTCGCGCAGGCTCTCGAAGGACACGTGGGTCGCGGCGACCACGATCCCGTTGTCGTCGCAAATGCGGCGAACATCGGCCCAGTCAATGTCCTTGCCGATGCCGGAGACTTGCACGGCCTCATAGCCGATCTCGCGCACCCGCTTCATGGCCTGGGCAAAGTCTTCGGTGGTCTGGGTGAAATTCCGCAGCGTATACAGCTGGGCGGCGATCTGTGTCCGTGGCATGCAAATCGTCCTCTCGGCTGGTCAGGCAATCCCCGTCGGGGGATCGTCCTGCCTGTGGTTTTTCTGAAGTATGCTCAAAAGGGCCCCCGGCGTCAACGGCGGAAGCCCCGCGATGGCGACGGCTCAGACGGCACTTGCATCGGGTTCGGGTACGGCTCGAACTCGGATGCCGGCCTGCCACTGGGTGACCTGTTCCCCGCGTCCCTAGACCTTGCGCCCCACGAACTCCGTGAAGTTCCGAGATACCAGCCGCTCCACGTCATCCGCGATAGCCGCCGCGGTCACCCGCCAGCCGGTTGCCGCGAGATCCGCGTACTTGTCGGTCAGCACAGTCGCGATAATTTCCCGCGAATGCTTCCACTTGTAGATGAGCTGGTCGAGAATGCGGGCGTCGGAATGCTGAGGGATCATGGACAGTCCCAGCAGCTCCAGGCGCATGCGGGTCATCTCGTTGATGGTTAGCGGGTCGTTCAGGAACCACCAGCAGCCGAAGGGCATGAGGTTCGGCAGTTTGCGGGCGGCCACGCACAGTTCATGCTGATTCTCGCGGGACAGGAGGGTGCAAAGGAAGCGGATGTCCGGATTGTCGGCGGCCATCCGCTCCACCGCTCGGATGTCGCACTTGCCCACACCGTCTCCTGCCAGCTTCAACGCCGGATTGAGCTGTCGCTTGACGCCGATCATCATGGCGAATGGGGTGCCCGTATCCCGTGCAACCGGCAGGACGCAGTTGGCGATCATCTGAGCGGTGAAATCGTCGCCCGGGAACTGGAAGGTGTCAGGCAGCGAGACCGCCATGTACATGGGCTTCATGCGTTTGATTTCGTCGGCCAGGAACTTGCGGACATTTCGGAACGCCTGCTGGGTGAGACCGGGCGTCACCGGGTAACCCCACTCCTGCAATGACGCTACATTTCGCGCCCACATGCTCTCGATCAGCACGCCGTCGATGCGCAGGGCAGGCAGGAATCGCGGGTCGGTGCATCCCTCGCCGAGCCAGACCGGGCGCTCAATGGGGTCGAATGGGTCATTTGTCATCACGGCCGCGCGCACGTTGGACAGTTTCAGCACCCGGTCGATGTGCTCGGTCACAGTGGTGCTTGCGAAGTACTCCCGCGCGGCCTTGAGGTCCGGCTGATTGACGTCGATCCCCAGTGCATTGAGGGTGGTGAGCACACCGCGGCACGCCTCACTCACCGGGGAGCTTTCCACGAACAGGTGCTGCCAGATGCGGTCGGCCTGCCCGGTCTTTGTCATCGCGTAGAATTCGGCGGGAGACGGCCCGCCGGGAGCGCGACAGACCTCGGCGATCAGGTAGTGGTAGGTGACAAGCTCATCCACGCCCCACAGGAGAAGCTCGCCGAAATCGGCGCTGTAGATGTGGGTGTGCAGGTCGATGACAGGCGCAGTCTCGAGGGCGGTCGAGACAGCGGCAGCGATCTGCTCCCGCCCCGAAAGCGCGTCGCAGTTCTGGCAGGTTGGCATGGTGCGGACCCCCGGGGTCAATGTGATGTGTGCAGGGCATTTCGTCGGCGCGTGGTGGGTCTCCTTCAGCGAAAGAGCCGCCACCCGGTTGGGTGACGGCCCTGCGGGCGATCTAAAGAAAGGAGGGGCTATTCCACCACTCGGATCACGTTGGGGATGGAATCGACGATGCCCAGGTTGGAAATCGCCGCGAGCGCGGTGCGCAGGTTTCGTTGCGGACCGGGGTGCATTACCCAGACGATCTCCGCAAGATCATCGCCAACGTTGGCCTCCTGGATCACCGATGCGATGCTGACGCCCTCCTGGCCGAGGATCGTGGCGATGCTGCCGAGGACACCCGGCCGGTCCTTCACTCTCATACGCACGTAAGCCTTGGCTACCACGTCGTCCATGGGCAGGATGTTCGCCTGGCTCTCGCAAGTGCAGGGAACGCGGCCTCTGGCATTGCGCAGGATATTACGGGCACAGTCGATCACATCCCCTGCGACGGCGCTGGCTGTGGGAAGCGCCCCCGCACCGCGACCATAGAGCATGACGTCATCGCAGGCATCGCCCTGGACGAAAATGGCGTTGAAGACCCCGTCCACCGAGGCCAGAGGATGGGACCGGGGCACGAGCGCCGGGTGGACACGCACCTCGATCTGGTCATTGTGCCGGCTGGCGATGGCCAGGAGCTTGATCACGTACCCCATGCGTCGCGCGTACTCGATGTCGGTCGGTGTGATCTTTGAGATGCCCTCGCGGTACACGTCCTCCACATTGACCCGGCGCGCGAAGGCAATCGCAGCGAGGATCGCGATCTTGTTCTGCGAATCAATGCCCTCGACATCCGCGGTGGGGTCCTGCTCGGCGTAACCAAGGGCCTGGGCTTCTGCGAGAACCTCGGCGAACTCCCGGCCCTCCTGGCTCATCTTTGTGAGGATGTAGTTTGTGGTGCCGTTCACAATGCCGAGAATGCGCTGGATGCGGTTGGCTTCAAGGCTCTGGTGCAGTGCACGGATAATCGGGATGGTGCCGCCCACAGCGCCCTCGAATTGAACATCGACGCCTTTATCGCGGGCGGCGTCGAGGATCTCGCTGCCGAACTTTGCCATGAGCTCCTTATTGGAGGTGACCACGGCCTTGCCGTTCTCGATAGCCGTCATCACCAGCTTGCGTGCGATGCCAATCCCGCCTATGGTCTCGACGATGATGTCGATGGACGGGTCCGTGCACAGGGCCATGCCGTCGGTGGAGCGCAGTTCCGCGGGCACCTCGAACTCACGAGGACGGTCCCAGTCGATGTCCGCCACGGCGGCAAGTTCCACGGGGGCCTGGGTGCGACGCGCGATCTCATCGGCGTTGCGGGTCAGCAACTGGTAAAGCCCGCCACCCACGACGCCGCAACCAAGAATGCCGACACGAACCGTGCGTTGTTCCATAACACGAACCTCCTGAACCGATGTAGCCGGTTCGAGAATGCGACCTGGGCCGGGCGAGAGCTTGCATGATAGCGTGGGGGGGAGGTGGGGTCGCGACGCCTGCGCGCATGAACAGACACAGGGCGCGACCCCGCGGCTAAGTAGTCTCGACGTACATCAGGACCTGCCCGGCCTCTACGTGGTCCTCATTGGCGACCAGGATACGCCTGACGATGCCCGAGACGGGGCTGTGCACGTCGTTGAAGAGCTTCATGGCCTCGATCAAGCCGACAGTATCGTTTTCGTGAACTTCCTGATCCGGCTCAACGTACACGGGAGACTCGGGCGAAGGTGCACGATAAAAGATGCCGGACATGGGCGCGAGGATCGGGGTGAGGTTCTCCGGGATCGCCGGCTCAATGGGCGCATGTGCGCCGATGTCTACCGGACCGGCGACGCCCCCTGCAACTACAACCGCGGGAGCGTCGAGACGCTTGATGACCGCCTGTTGCTCGCCCATCTGGACCTCGATTTCGGCGAGGTTCTCGTTCTCGGCGAGGGACAGCAGCCATTGGATGTCGGAATCGTCGATAGCCATGGGTGTCTCCCGCGGGCACGGCCGGCGTGGGTGCGCAGGCCTGATCTGATGCCCATAAAACCTTAGCGACGGGGATGCCCGCCGCTATCAGTCAGGAAGGAAGTAAGAGGATATCTGGTAGCGGGGGAGGGATTTGAACCCCCGACAACGCGGGTATGAACCGCGTGCTCTAACCACTGAGCTACCCCGCCACTCAATCGCTACTTGCGCTTTCGCTTCTTCTTCTTCGCCTTCTTACGACGAGCCTCTTCCTCTTCCAGCCGCTTCGCTTCGATCTCCCGCTGAATATTGCGCGAGACCTGCTCATCGAACTCGCGAAGAGGGGCTCGATCGAATGCAGCCAATGCCTTGTAGTCAACGTTGTACTTGCTCATAACCAGCCTCCAGGACGGATAGAATAGCGATCTTGCGCCCCGGAGTCAACCGCTTTCTAGGGCCGGGTGTGAGCGAAACCGAGTGCGGCGCTCAAAGCTCTTGCGCTATCCGGCCGGTTCCTCAACTGCCGGCCCGGACAACTGCAGGAAACGCTGGACATGGGCGTTCTTCATCAGGCCTGCGCGCATCTCACGCATGAGGGCGAGGGTTTTCTGTTCCTTCATCATCTGTGCGATGCCGTCCTTCACTTCCTCGAAGGGCGCGGTGCGTTCGTTCTGGCGATCTTCGCGCTTGACGATATTGTACAGGCCCTGGAACAGCACAACCGGGCTGATGTCGCCATCCTGCTCGAGCGCCATGGCTGCCTGCATGAGGGGGCTGCCATCGTCGGTACGGTAGCCGATTTCTCCGCCAGTTTTCATGGTATACGGGTTGATGTTGAACTCCCGCGCCGCGTCACCCCAGGTCTTCTCGCCGGAAGCGATCATCTGCCGGACCTTCTCGGCCTGCTCTTTGGTCTTCAGGGAAATGACGCTGATCTTCACCCGGGTCGGCTCCCGAAACTGGTCCCGGTTCTTCTCGTAGAACGCGCTGACGTCAGCTGCGGAGACCGTGGCCTGCCCCTCCACCATCTTGCGCAGGAGAACCTGGGTGCGCATTCGGGCCCGGAGGTTGGGGATGGTCATGCGACGCGTGGCCAGCCAGACCTGAAACGGCTCGCACTGGCCGGCCTGCGCGCCCGTGTCCATACTCGTCTGCATGGCCAGCAATTCTTTGTCGATTTCCTCGTCCGTCGCAGTGACTTTTGCGTTCCTTGCCGCCTGCTCGATAACAAGCGCTTGGATCATCTCATCCAGCACCTGCTTGCCGTACCACTCCACGAGCGTGTCCTGGAACTGCTTTTCGGTAATCGGTTCCGTGTTCACCTGGGCAACCGGGTCCACCGCAAAGGCCGGAACCAGGAGGGTCAGTGCGAGAGCGAGCATCGTTAGCGTGCGAATCATCGGCTTCTCCTACAGTTAGATGATAGCTGTGCGGGCTAATCCGGGCCCACGGTTATCAGACGGCCTTTCAGGCGTCAGGGTTCGCAGCGACCGTCTGGGTGCCGGAAGCCCGGGCCTTGATAGCTGGGTCTATGCGCACCACCACGCGGGAACCGGCGATCTCAGCTGGGGTGCCCAGATCCCTGCTGAGGTCCCGCAGGCGACGCGCGATCTTCAGCGCCCGCTCCTTCTCCGGGTAAATCGGCCCCAGGCGGGAGCGTTCAATCCAGATGGGTGTGGCCTTGACCTGCCACTGCCCACCCTCTTTCCACCACAGTTCGAACAGCGCGCTTTCCATGCGCTCACCCTCGCGCTGGTCGAACACGAAATTGCCCATGCTGTACAGTATCGGGCGATTCTTGTAGATGCCGATGCCCTGAAGCGTGTGCGGGTGGTGCCCCAGGATGCAATCAGCCCCGGCATCGATGAGCGCCAGCGCGGTCTTGCGCTGCCGATCACTGCGCTTGCTCTGGTACTCCTCACCCCAGTGCACGGAGACGAAGAGAACATCACAGCGCTTGTCGGTGCGCCGCACCTGCTCCATGACTGCTTCCGGGTTTTCGTCAATCTTGCAGTAGGACCCATGCTCGAAACTCAAATCAGTGTATGCCAGGAAGGCCACCTTCAGGCCGCCCACACGAAATATCACGGGCTCCCAGCTTCGCTCGCGCTCGCGGTTTGCACCTACATACGCGATATTGCTCTCATCCAGACAGTCGAGAGTGTTGAGCACGCCCTCACGCCCTGCGTTGAGGGTGTGATTGTTCGCGAGTGAGACCACATCGATGCCGCCGTCTACGAGGACTTTGACCGTGGCCGGATCGGCCCGGAAGGAACAGTTCACTGGGTCGTGTGGCCCGGTTTTCGATAGCGGGCATTCCAGGTTTGCGAAGGTGAGGTCCGGTGCACGCAACTGGTCGCGGACCTTCGCGAGAATAGACTCGGGGCCATTGGCGCGGATGCGTTTGCCCACGCTGCGGTCCAGCATGATATCGCCGACAGCCGCCATCCAAAGCATCCTGCGGGCCTCGGGCGCCGGTTCGACGCTGAGAGCAGCCGCAGGGGTGAGATCAACTGCGGCGGGCCCGGGCAATGCGCCGGCCTGGGCCTGGGGTCTCTCCCCGCACCCGCTAAGGCAGCAGCACAGGAGCAGGCTCAGGGCGGCCGTGCAGAGCGGGAAGGTCCGGCACAGTGAGGGCCACGTACCCATCCGCCACCTCCATGGAGAGCAAGAGACGTGGCAATGATACGCGACTTGTGAGAGCACGTCAAACGCCTCGCAATGCGCCGGCAGGCGCGTTGGTATTCGGGGATGCGTGTCGGCCGAGGCCGAATTCGCCCTCAGCCGGCCCTTTGCCCTGAGCCTTTGCCCCGCAGACCGAGAAGCGGGTGACACAACCGCCCAGGGTTCTCATTGTTCACTTCTGTCGCCCCTGTTGGAGGCTCCAGTGACCCAGGGATGGGCCGATTCCACGGGTTCCGTTCGGCTTCGCTCCACTCCACCCTTGGCTGTAAGCTGGCGCCCAGTTCGCGGGCAGTGAGGCAAAGGGCCCACCAGCGAGATGCCAACGCTCTCGGACAGCGGAACTCACTCCAAGCAGGTAGAGCCGGTGGCGTCGGTAGGTCGAGACACGCTCGGGAAGCTACGCCCATAGGAGGCAGAGAGAACGCGCACTTTCGGCTGGTCCGGGTCCGCTCCGCCGGCGATGGTAGGGTGGGTTGGTAGCCGGAAGGTTGGAGTGCACGCGGCTCGCGCGGGAAGTTTCAAAAAACTCGCTGAAATGACTTGACAGTACTACGCTCAATCATTATAATAACGGCACAAACAGGGCGCTGCCCATGAATACTATCAAGCGGAGGGATTAGCATGCGCAACGACCCGTGGAGCACCATGCGTGCTATGATGGACGAGATGGACCGTTGGGCAAGAACGGGCCTGGGCCGCAGGGGCCAGGAACTTGCCGACGCCCTGGGCTATCTGCCGCTGGACGTGGCCGAGACCGCTGACGCGTATATTCTCAGCGCTGAGCTTCCTGGCGTCACGATGGATGCTGTCTCGGTGAACGTCGAGGATAACGTGATCACGATCACCGGCACCAAACCGGCGCCTGAGGACACGGAGACTGTGAAGTACCACCGCATCGAGCGGCCGTACGGGAACTTCCAGCGCTCCTTGGCTCTGCCGCGGAACGTGGATCCGGATCAGGTGTCCGCGAAGTACGAAACGGGAGTGCTCACCATCACGGTAGGCAAGCGCGAGGAAGCCAAGCCGAAGCGGATCGAGATCCAGGCGGGTCCGTAGCAGCTTCGTCTAGTCATGCCAACACAAGCGGCCACCCCGGAGGACGGGGTGGCCGCTTTTCATGCATGGGGATGATCTCCGCGACCGGGCGGAGCCAAATGCAATGGTGGGTACCGTACCGGGAGGGAGGGCTGTGCCCCTTGGCAACACCGGGGCTGTGGCCAGGCCGGAAGCAGGGTCGATCGCGGCTCACTCTCACCGGAGAGCCTTTGAGTTCGGGCACAAAGGGCGCGGGCCAGGCTCCGTCGAAATCACCGACCGCGGCGGATTCTACACCCGCCCGGCGAGGTGATCCATGAACCCCAATGCCTGCATGCAGATGCTTACACCCGACTATTGGCCTGCCCGACTGGGGCAGATTGAAGACGCCCTGCGCCGCCTGAAGCGCGGGCGAGTGGAGACCTTCGGCCTCAGCGCCGGCAACCGACCTTTGTGGGGCGTCGTCTACGAGGCGTCCGGCGCAACGCAGACGCTGTGCATTGTCGGCGGCACCCACGGTCATGAGCCGGGAACATGCGTCTCGTGCGTCAATGCCATGCACGTGCTGGAGCACGAGCGGGATCTCAAAGGCGACCGTCTTCCCGCACTATCCGAGGCAGCAGAGCGCATCAACATCCTCTTTATCCCCGTGTTGAACGTCGACGGCCGGGCGCGACTGCCCGCCGGTTTCCACGCCACATGGTCGGACAACACGATCCCCTACGAGCGCGGCGTCAACTCAGGCCACAAGCTGAACCAGGGCGAAAACGGCGAGCTTCTGGACGGGATCGACCCCTCGGGCATGGTACTGCTCGGGGGGCGCTATAATGATGCCGGGTTCCTGATGAATCGCCCCGTGTCGCTCACCCAGACGCGCAGCATTGAGGTGCGCCAGATGCTCCAGTGGCTGGACAGGTACCCACCCGACTGTCTGGTGGACCTGCATGCCTGCGGCAGCAACTTCTTCATCATGAACCGCATGCTGCCCGAGCCTTACCGGGAGAAGTTACGGGCGATCAACCGGCGTGTGAGCGACATCCTCCTGGCACGCGGAAGCCGGATCGGGCCCATCGACGGAGACCAGGCCCCTGCGGAGTCCGGGTTTGTCAGCAACGTGCGGATGGTTTATCATCGCTTCGGGTCCCTGGCTTTCGTCTTCGAAGGCCGCCAGGGGTATCTCAACTTCCCACCACTTTTCGGGTATGACCGAATCGTCGACGATTACCTGACGGTGATCGCCGAAACTGCCGCATACGGCGCCGAGGAGGGTTTCCGGCCGTGAGACGCTGCCGCGCGCTGCTATTGAGTGGAGTGCTCTTCGTCGGCACACTTACCGCGCACGCCGACATCTATTTCGGCGTCTTCGGCGACAGCCAGCCCGGAGGCGACTGGAACTATCCGGTGCTGTCGGCCATCGCGGCGGACATGGCCGGAAGGCGACTGAGCCTCGTGCTCGGCACTGGGGACTACATTGACGGAGCGCGCAGTCTGGGCAGCCACAAAGGGCAGTGGCTCCATTTCTTCAGGGGTATCGCACCGCTCCAGCAATTGGGGAAGGTGCCCGTGGTGCTGGCCCCGGGGAATCACGACATCCGGGGAAGCCGCGCCTACCTGGAGATTTTCGAGCAGCACTTCGGTCCGGCCTACAGAAGCTTCGACATGGGCGGCTGCCATTTTATCACCCTGAACACCGAGGAGCCGGGCCGGGCCGGGATGATTGCCGGCGAGCAACTGGCCTGGCTGAAGCGCGATCTCGCGGTCACCCCCAACATCACCCCGACTTTCATCGCCATGCACCGCCCGCTGTGGCCCGTGAGTATCCACGTCGGCGAGAGTCTGGATCAGTACCCGGAGGCCCGCGACGCCCTCCACCAGCTGTTCGTGTCCGAAGGCGTCCGCTGCGTTTTCCAGGGCCACGAGCACCTGTTCAACCGCCAGTTCAGGGATGGTGTGGAGTACATCATCAACGGTGGTGCGGGCGGGTCTTTGTATGCGCGGCCGGACCGGGGAGGCTTCCACCACTGGGTCCTGGTGCACGTGCGGGACGGCAATCACGCCCTGCAGATTCGGAAGATCAAGTTCGAGTGACGGTCGCCCGGGCATCAACCCGTGACCGTCGCCAACCAATCACCGGCGCGAGCCAAGGAGCGAACCCGCCTTGAATCCCACGAACAGCTTTGAAAAGATCATGTCGCAGATGGCCGTTGCCGAGGGCGCACACGGTAAGTGGTACGAGCGCATCCGGGCCGAACTGGACTTCGCCGCGAGGATGGCGGACGCGAACCCGGATCGGGCTGCGGAATGGCGCCCGATCATCGAGCAGGCGGCCGCGCTGGTGGCCGATGGTCTGAAGGGTGGCGGCGGAGACTTGCCGGCGCTGGTTGCGGAGGCGGAAAAGATACTGGCGCCGCTGTCGCCTGCTGCGAAGGAGTACGCGATCTACTGCGCCGGCCATGCGCACATTGACATGAACTGGATGTGGAGTTGGCCCGAAACCGTTGCGGTCACCCACGATACCTTCAGTACCATGGACCGCCTGATGGACGAGTTCCCGAGCTTCCACTTCTCCCAAAGCCAGGCTTCCGTCTACCACGCCATGGAGAAATACGCCCCGGAGATGTTCGAGCGGATCCGCCGGCGCATCCAGGAGGGCCGCTGGGAGTGCACGGCCTGCCAATGGGTCGAGGGAAGCAAGAATCTGGCGTCGGGCGAGATCCTCTGCCGCCACCTTCTCTATACCCGCCGCTGGTTCCGGGATCACCTGGGTCTGCCCTTCGACGCGGTGAAAATCGACTGGGAGCCCGACACTTTCGGCCACTGCTGGACGCTTCCGGGCATTCTCGCAAGAGGCGGTATCAGCCGCTACTACCATCACCGCAGTTCGGGGCCCCAGCTACAGGCCATGTCCTCGGGCAGCGCCTCCCAGTTGTACTGGTGGGAGGGCAAGGACGGCAGCCGCGTGCTGGCGTACGACGACTCACCCAATGGCTACAACTGCGAGATCAATCCGCACATGACCCACCTGCTGTTCGCGATCCAAAAGCACACCGGTCTGAAGAAGATACTGTGGGTGTACGGGGTCGGCGACCACGGCGGCGGACCTACCCGCAGACACCTTCGGGCCGCGCAGGACATGGAGAGCTGGCCGGTCTGGCCGCGGGTGCTTCTCACCACTACCGACGCGTTTTTCAGCGACGTTGAGCGGGAAATCGCCGAAAGGGGCCTGGAGCTTCCGGTACACAAGGGCGAGCTGAACTTCGTCTTCGAAGGCTGCTATACGTCCGAGAGCCGCATCAAGTTCGCCAACCGTTCGGCGGAGAACGACCTTGTAGACACCGAAATCATCGCCTTGTGCGCCAACCGGCTCTGCGGTATGGAGTACCCCTCGACGGTGCTCGAGGAATGCTGGCAGCGCGCCATGTTCAACCAGTTCCACGACATCCTGCCGGGCTCCGGTGTGAAAGAAACCGTGGAATACGCCCTCGCGCTGTTCCAGGAGAATCTCGCGAACACCGGCATGATCCGCACCCGCAGCCTGCGCGCGCTCGCGGGGATGGTGGACACTTCGGCGCTGGAGCCTGCGGCACTGCCGACCGCATCCGACATGGGCCTCGGCGCCGGCGTGGGCAACGGGGCATGGTGGGGCGGCGTCTCCAGCCTTGGCGAGGCGGAACCGGGCGGTGAAGTTTTCGTGATATTCAACCCCGCCCCGTTCCAGCGCGACGAGATGGTGTGGGTGAAGATCTGGAACCGGCCCTTCGAAGGCGGCCGCATTTCGGTACGCGACAGTCAGGGCAAGGTGCTCCCCGCGCAGATCATGGGCTCCGGACATTACTGGGGCCACCAGTTCGTGGATGTGGCCTTCCCGGCTGCAGCCCTGCCGCCTGTGGGGTACCGCAGCTACGTGGTGGAGCCGGTCGCGGCGCAGCCCGAAGATGGCCCCCGCGCGTACCTGAAGGAGCTTGGCCGGCCCATCTACCGGCTGGGTTATGTGTGCGCACAGACCTCCAGCCCGGTGGCCATCGGCAACGACTTGCTGGAGATCACCATCTGCCCCGAGAGCGGCGGGATCACGAGCCTGATCGACAAAGCAACCGGGAAGGACCTGGTGCCCGAGGGTGAGGTCCTGGGCGTCATCCAGCGGGAGCAGGAAGTTCCCCACGGGATGACCGCCTGGCAGCTTGCGCCTATCTCCGATCGGGTCGAGCCACTGGCCGGAGCCACCTTGGACATGGTCTCCGAGGGCCCGAACGTGGCCGCGGTGCGTCTGAGCGGCAAGCACAATGAATCCGAGTATGCATTGAATATCCGCGTGCTTGCCGGAGTGCCGCGCATCGATTTCGAGCTGAACGTCAACTGGCTGGAGCGTGGCGACCCGCGCACCGGCGTGCCTGCCCTGCGCGTGTCCTTCCCACTGAACGTATCCGACGGTGCAGCGAATTTCGAAATTGCCTCCGGGCATATCGAGCGCGAGGCCGACGGCGAGGAAGTCCCGGCGCTGAACTGGGCGGATCTCACCGGGAAGATGGAAGACGGCACAGTGGCCGGCGCCACGCTGGTCAATGACTGCAAGTACGGCCACCAGGCCTTCGAGAACGGCCTGCGGCTCACGCTCCTGCGCTCCAGCTACGACCCGGACCCGCTGCCCGAGATTGGCCGGCACGAGATCCGCTTCGCCCTGGTTCCGCACGTGGGTGCCTTCGATCCGGCGGCAGCAATAAAGGCCGGGTATGCCTTCAACCACAGGATCATCCCGGTGGCGACCACGGCCCACACAGGCGACCTGCCGGCGGAAGGTTCAGCCCTGGAAGTGCTCACCGATAACGTGATGATCTCCGGCATCAAGCAGGCAGAGGACGGCGACGGGCTCGTCATCCGCCTGTACGAGTTCGGCGGCATTGAGACTGAGGCCCGCGTGAGGCTCCATTCGCGCATTGCCGCTCCGGATTCGGCTGCGGTGGAGACGGATATGATGGAGCAGCCGCTGGCCAACTCCACCGCGAGCATGAGCGGGGACACACTGTCGGTCAAGGTGCCCGCATTCGGCATCGCGACGGTGAAGATCGGCTGACAACAGTGACAACCGGGGGACTGGCATCGCTTTTCGCTGCCGTCTGCGAAAGGCGTGCCTGTACCCGGTTCAGGACAGTGACGGGCAATCGGCATGGGTGCCACGCCAGGGCAGTTCGTGGTGTGCTCCCTGCACCGAGCACTGCTTCCGGGGGAAGCAGTGGCACCCGCGGGCGCCCCCATCTCCCGCAAAGCAAGGTGATGGCGAATGATCCCGGACCGCGCGCAAGCGCTGGAAATCCTGCATGAGTTCACCCAGGCCGAGCACCTGCGCAAGCACGCCTATGCGGTCGAGGCCGCGATGCGCGGCTATGCACTGCAGTTCGGCGAAGACCCCGAATACTGGGGCGTGGTCGGGCTCCTGCATGATTTCGACTGGGAAGCGCACCCGACGCTGCCCGACCACCCCCTCAAAGGCGCGGAGATCCTGCGCGGCAAGGGTGTGGACGAGACGCTGGTGCTGGACATCCTGTCCCACGCGCCGAACCCGGATGCGCCCCGGGACACCCCGCTGCGCAAGGCTCTCTTCGCGGTGGATGAGCTGACCGGGTTCATCATCGCCACGGCGCTGGTGCGGCCCTCGCGAAGCCTGTCCGACCTGGAAGCCCGGTCGGTGCGCAAGAAGATGAAGGAGAAGTCTTTCGCGGCGGCGGTGAGCCGGGATGACCTCGTGGAGGGCGCCGAACTGCTGGGCATCGAACTGAACGAGCACATCCAGAATGTGATCGATTCCCTGAAGCCCATCGCGGGCGAACTGGGTCTTGCCGGATGAACGAGAGCAACCCCGGGCTGGCTATCCTGGTATGCGCCCTGTGCGGATCGCTGGGCTGGGGCCTGCGCGGGGTGTTCGGCGGGCAGTCCGGGGCCATGGTTCCCGGCGCGCTCATGGGCCTGGGCATCGCGGCGGCGGTGGCCCGGCTCGGGCTAAGCGTGGATGCCCTGCGCCTTGCGGCGGTGGGAGCAGCGGCCTTCAGCATCGGCGGCGTGACCACTTACGGGCAGACCCTGGGGCTGGTCCACAACTCCCCGCGCCCGGCCACATACTGGTGGGGCGTGCTGGGCTGCTTCATCAAAGGCGGCCTGTGGTTCGGTATCGGTACGGTCTGCTTCGGGCTTTACCTCAACGGTCATTTCGCGCGGCCGGTGGGCGTCAGTGCATTGGCTCTCGCCGCGGGCATCGCGGGCATTCTCGGCAGGCGCCTGATCAACGAGCCGCTGGACCCTCCCCACCGCTACCCGCGCATCTACTTCTCCCGCCGGGCGCTGGAAGGCGAGGACCTGGGGAAGGACCCGCCGCGCCGGGAGTCCTGGGGCGGCCTGCTCTTCGGGCTGCTGACGCTTTGCGCAGGCGCGTGGGTCGGCCTGGGCGACGGCTCGGTGGCGCTCATGGGGCTGGTGGGCTTCTGCGGCGGTGCGGTGGGTTTCTCGGTGGGGGAGATGATCCAGGCCAAAGGCATGTGGGGGCCCGGGGAACAGCGGCGCAAGTGCCCGTGGATGGACTGGTGGAAGGTCATGGAGATGACCTTCGGCCTCATCGGCGGGGCGTCAGTTGGTGCGGCGGCGCTGATGGCGCATTCCACCTGGTGGCATGTCCTTGTCCGGCCTGCGTCGCCGGTGCCTGACGCCGTCCAGTGGGCAATTGCCGCGCTGTGGCTCGTGCCACTGCTGGCCGCGGTGAACGGAAACCGGGCTGCCGGGAAGCTGTATGACCTGCCAATGCTGAGCGGAATGGTGATCTTCGCCGCCTGTGCCCTGCCGGGACCCAGCGCGTGGCTATTGACGGGTGGCTTCGTCTTCTACGTGTCCGGCCTGAGCTGCCTGCACCGGTGGCGGAAGTCGCTGAACCGCGGGGCGACGCTCCTGTGGCATCTGGTGCTGGTGGCCATGACGGGGGTCTCGCTGGCGTTCGTGGGGCTGATCTCGGAGCCCTGGAACCTGCTGCTCTGGGTGGGCCTGTCCCAGACGGTCATCAGCTTCGTGAAAGCCCTCGGAGAGCCTGAGACAGGGAGTTTGCGCCGGCGGCTGGGTTCCCTCGGTGCTGCCTGGCCGGTGCACGGGGGCTTTCTGGTGTTGACAGCCTCGGCCTGCCTCGCGGCCTATGCATTGGCAGGCAGTATGTGACCCCGCCCGACGCCCTTTGACCGAGTCTGCGGATATGGCGTATTCTATCGGCCAGGAGCGGAATATGCCGAAGATTCAGGAACAGAAACGCCACATCAACAAGCCCGATGAATACTTCTTTTGTGATGAGATTTACCGCGAGCCGGGGTATCTCGTGCTGCGGTATGACGTAACCCGCGCCGGGCATATCGGGCCCTTCGAAATCCCCGCAGGTTCGGTCACCATCGCCCACTATCGCGAAAACACCAGCTATGTCCTCTGGGAGATGTGGGGGCCGGAGCGGGAGCTCCTGGGCTACTGCTACCATATCTGCCTGCCCCCGGAGATCGGCAAGGACCACGTGGAGTACCTCGACCTGCTCCTCGACCTGTGGTTCGATCCGGACGGCAAACTCACGGTGCTGGATGAGGACGAGCTTCTGCAGGCCGCAATACGGGGCGATATCAATAAGGAGCAGGCGGAACTGGTGGACTGCCAGCGCAAGGCGATCGAAAAAGACCACGCGCAGATCATTGCCGGGCTGTGGCGGCCTGAGCGGATCTGAGCCTGAGCACTGGAGGCCCGGATGGCTGACAACGAGACCGTTGCGCCGCGCGAGCCTGACCCATTGACCCAGGCGCTCCCGTATGTGGTGCCCTATGCGGTCTTCGGCCTGCTCACCATGGCCGCTGACTACCTGCCCGACTGGCAGTCGGTGCTTTACATCGTCAAAGTTTTCGCACTCGCGGCCACGCTGTGGCACTACCGCAAAGCATACACGGAACTGCGGCCAAGATTCGGCGCGGACAGTCTCGTCGCGGTCATCGTGGGCGTGCTGGTGATCGTGGTGTGGGTCGGACTGGACCCGTACTACCCCCAGAGCGGCGAGGAGTGGCAGCAGTTCGGGCAGGGAACGCGAATCTTCGAGCATGCGGACAAGGCCGAGGGCGCTTTTGACCCGTACGAGCCAGGGCAGAGGATCCCGCCGCTGGTAGCCATCATCTTCCGCATCATCGGCGCGGTGCTGCTGGTGCCGATCTTCGAGGAGCTGCTCATCCGCGGGTGGCTCATCCGGTTCCTGGTGCGCGACCGGTTCCTGGCAGTGCCCATGGGGACGTTCACGTGGCTGTCTTTCGCGGGCACCCTGGCGTTCATGGGCCTGACGCACCATGAGTGGCTGGCGGCGGTGATCTGCAGCGCGGCGTTCAATGGGCTCTTGTACTGGCGCAAGGACCTGTTCGTCTGTGTTGTCGCTCACGCGGCGGCGAACCTCGCGCTGGCGGTCTGGGTACTGGTGAACGGCGCCTGGGCGTTCTGGTAGGATGACAGCGGCCGGCGGCCTGCAAGTTTCATCAATGAAGGACAATGCGCAAGCCGCAGGGAAACAGTCGCCGGACGGTCACAAGCCGCGAAACTCGCACGCCCGCAACGGGCGTGTTCCGGCGCAAACAGGAGGACAATCGGATGGCCATACCGCGTATCGGCGTTGTCGGGATCGGAACCTTCGGAATCAACCACCTTCGGTGTTTCCGGCAGATGCAGTACATTGGCGCGGCGCAGCTTGTTGCCGCGGCGGATCTCAATGAGAGCCTGCTGGAGGAGCGCCGCAAGGAGTTCGAGTTCGCCCCCTACAAGGACTACCGGGAGATGCTCGAAAAGGAGCAGCTCGACGGGATCACCGTGGTCACACCCGACCCGTACCACAAGGACATCGTGCTCGCCGCTGCCGAGGCGAAGGTCAATGTTCTTTGCGAGAAGCCGCTGGACGTCACCGTGGACGGCTGCCAGCAGATGATCGACGCCTGCGAGAAGGCGGGAATCCTGCTGATGGTGGACTTCCACAAGCGTTACGACGAGTACCACATCGCCATGAAGCAGAAGATCGATGCGGGCGATCTGGGCGACATTCAGTATGGCTACGCCCACATGGAAGATCGCATTGAAGTGCCGAAAGACTGGTTCCCGGGCTGGGCGAAGAACTCGTCGCCCGCGTGGTTCCTGGGCATCCACTTCTACGACCTCGCCCGGTTCCTCATGGGCGCCGATGGGGTCGAGGTCTGGGCCAGCGGCCGCAAGGGCCGGCTCACCAGCTTCGGCGTAGACACCTGGGACAGCATCTCCGCAATGGTGCGGTTTGACAACGGCGCCACCGTGAGTTTCGACACCTCATGGATCCTGCCGTATGAGTTCGAAGCCGTCGTCAACCAGGGCATCCGCCTCGTTGGCACCCACGGCCTGCTGGAGTGCGATTCCCAGGATCGCGGGACCATCACCTGCATCGCCGACGACGCCCCTGGCGTGGTGAGTGGAAAGACGACGCGGGTCGGTATGGAGACTCACAACAAGAGCTTCCTGCGCCTGAAGTTCGACAAGAAGGGTCGGGAGATCTACGAGGGCTACGGTATGGACTCCATCGCGGATTTCGCCTACAATCTGGCAGTACTGCTTGATGGCGGCAAGATCAGCGATCTGGGCGATTTCCCGGGCGGCGAGGACGGCCTTGAGGCCACGAAGATCGCTGCGGGAGTGCATGAGAGCGTGGAGACGGGCTGCACGGTGCGGCTCTGAGCCCGCTCCGCGAACCGGTGACGACGGCGAGTCCGGGTGTCAGGCGAGGTCCAACCTGTCTTCCGGCTCGCTTTTGGCCTGCTCGTAGTACGGGCGACTGACCACGCAGCACGCCGCCCGCTTTGGCAAGAGCGTACCCGTAAGCATTCGTTCGTTCCCCGGCGGCCACAAGCCGCACAGCGCCGGGAGCCGGGAGGGACACCTGTCATGAAGCGCGCGATGCCGGCGGCCATGACGCTGGCCGCGATCCTCGTCTCCGCGACAGCCGCCTTCGCCTGGTCCCTGTCTAAGGACGGTGGCCACGGCGCCTACGGGCCGTGCGACAAGTGTGTGCCCGGGGTAACGCCTGCGTTGTCCCGCAGCATCTGGATCGACGGCGCAACCTGGATGGAGCGCCAGCCCGATCGCTCATGGCTGAAGATCCGCGTCAATGATCGGCCCACCGACCTGGGCCGGGTGGTGATCCTGGTCAAGGGCGAGCTCATGGCTCCCGTGACCAGCGCCCCCGAGTTCGGCCTCACCGCGACCCGCAGCGGTTTGAACCACCGCCTGATCACACTTGCGGGCGGGCGATACCTGGTCCGCCTGCGTATCGGCACCAAGGGCGCGGAGATCGGATACGCGAAGCGGGCCCTGCCGGTGGCGCCGATGTGGTACAACGGCAAAGTCTACATGCCCCTGGAAAGCATCGGGAAGTACCTGGACTGGGAGACCTCCTTCAACCAGGCGAAGGGTACGCTGAGCATCAATACCCGCGGCCCGGATGTGGTGTCTTTCGCCAACGCCGGCAGTTGGGCCCAGGCCCGGCACCTTTATGACGAGGCCCTCGCGGAATACCAGAAGGCGGCGGCGCTGGACCCCGGCGACTGGACCATCCTCGGGCGCATGGGCGACTGCCAACTCGCCAAGGCCCAGTACAATGATGCCCTCGCAGCCAGTCACGGCGCGATCAAGGAAGCGCTGGAGCGGGTGAAGGAGTACAAGTCGTACGTGGAGATGCACCCGCGCACCGGCATGACCCAATACCAGGAAGCTGTCCAGCGCGCGGTGGCTCTCGTTGCCCAGTATGAGAAGATCGCGGCCACCTACTACCCGCTGACTGACGTCCGGCAGCCCGACCAGGCCCTGGACATCTACTCGCGGGTCCTCATGACCGACCCGCTGTCTGCGAAGACCCCGAAGAGCGCCAGCACCACGCTGATCCTTTCAGATGACCTCGGACAGGCCATCCAGCAGGCGGCAGCCAGCCAGCGCGAGTGTGAGACCCGTGCCAACAACGCCTACCGCGCGGCGGTGGCCCAGTATCGCGCGGCCGCTGAGCTTGCCCCGGCGACGGTCACCGAGTTCCGCAGCCTCGCCAAGGCCAACGGCATGAACGACGATCCGGCCGAGGCCGCGAAGGCTTTCCGCAAGGCGCTGCAGATCGACCCGCAGTATGCCGCGGTTCGTCTGGAACTGGCATACACTCTGGCCGATCAGGGCAAGTACGCCGAGACCATTGAGGAGGCGCGCCGGGCCATCGAGCTCGACAAGAACAGCGCCGCCGCCTACAACCTCCTGGGCTACGCGTTGCGGAAAGAAGGACAGGAGAAGGAAGCAATCGCGGCCTACCAGAAGGCCATCGAGCTCGATCCCAAGTTCGCCCTGGCCTACAACAACCTCGGCGTCGCCTACCGCGATGCACGCAAGACCGAAGACGCGCTGAAGATGCTGGCCAAAGCGGTGTCGCTCGACGGTACCCGCGCCGACTTTCAAGCCAACTATGCCCGCGCCCTGCAGGATGCGAAGAAGCCCGACGATGCCGTTGCCGCGTGGAAGAATGCTGTGGCGCTGAGCCCGGAGAGCGCCGAGTACCACGCTGGGCTTGCGGTCGCTCTGTTCGAATCGGGCGATGTGGACGGTGCGCTATCCGAGGCGCGTCTAGCCTTGGCTCGGCGCGACCGAGCCAAGCCCGAAACTGCTCGCGCCGTCGCGGATGCCCAGGGCGTGATCGCCATGGCGCTTCTTGAGAAAGGGCGCCTGGGCGAGGCACTGGCCGAGGCAAAGACCGCGTCGGAGGCTATCAAGGACACTGCTGCCGGAGCCGCCATCCTGGCCGCCGTGCATGTGGAGCGCCTCGACCCCGAGGCCGCGATGAAGGCCCTGCAGTCTGCCCCGGAAGTCGGTCGCGATGCCCTCCTGTTCCGCGCGGTGGACGTCGCCGCGCGCGCGCTGACCGGGCAGGCGACGGCGCAGAACGTGGAGGATGTGGCCACGCTGATCGGCACGAGCAAGGACCGCTGGGCCTGGTACTTCACAGCCCGCGCTTACGCTGCACTTGGCCTGACCGGCGAGGCCGCCGCAGCCTTCAAGAAGCCCCAGCCCGACCGCTATGACCCGGCGCGCAGAGCGCTGGTGGCAGACTACCTGGCACGCCACGGGAAGGACGCCGCGAAGGCCGCTGCGGCGGCGGGTCCGGCGCTAAAGACGGACCTGCAGGTGATGGAGATCCCCGGAACAGACCCGGTACTCGTGGTCTGCAATCACTCGGGTAAGCCTCTCTCGGTCCTGTTCAATGCGGGGCCGGGGAACGAGGCGGTCTGGGAAGTTCCCTCCGGCGTCTGCCAAGAGGGTGCCTTCCCGGCGGGGATCGCTGATTACACTCTCACGCTGCGCAGCGAGGGCGCCCGGGATACTACAGTGACCGTCAAGCCGGCGGAGAGCCGCAAGTACACGGTCGCGGTCACGCCGGGCATGTAGCCCGAATAACCATGAGGATCGAAAAGCCGGCCTCCGGGCCGGCTTTTTCGTGCGCGGACCCCGGGGGCAGGATGAGTGCCGGGGCCCACATGACCACAGGAGGCGGACCCGTGACTGACGACAAACAGGCTCTGCTGGCGATCTGCGCTGACCTTCAGGAACCCGCCGAACGAGCGGCGCTGGAGATCGGGCGACTCGCCGAACTGCCCCTGCAGGAAGTGGCATCTGCGGCGCTTCTCAAGGAAATCCTGGTCCGCGAGGGTTTCGCGATTGAACGCGAGTTCCCCCAGATCCCCAATGCCTTCGTGGCCGGTTCGGGGTCGGGCAGGCCTGTAATCGGGCTGCTGGCGGAGTATGATGCACTTCCGGATTGCGGCGTTGGGGGCAAAGGTCCCGGACACGGCTGCGGGCACAATCTGCTGGGCGCGGCAGCCACGTACGCGGCAGTTGCGGCGGCGAGGCAGCTCCTTGCCTCGGGCCGCGCAGGCACTATCAAGCTCTTCGGCTGTCCTGCTGAAGAGACACTGGTCGGCAAGGTCTACATGGCCCGCGACGGCGCCTTCGACGGCCTCGATGCATGCCTCGCGTGGCACCCCGGCGGGAACACGAACGTGAACAACGGCAGCGGAGCGGCCATGGACTCCCTCACTTACGAGTTCTTCGGCCGCACCGCGCACGCAGCCGGCGATCCCCACAATGGCCGCAGCGCGCTGGACGCTGTGGAGATCATGAACGTGGCGGTAAACTTCCTGCGCGAGCACGTCCCGTCCAACGTGCGCATTCACTACGCGATCATGGACGGTGGCAAGGCCCCTAATGTGGTTCCTGCATACGCCCGGAGCTGGTATTACATACGCGGCGAAAACCGGGATCAGGTGGCGGACATCAGCACCCGTGTCCACCATTGCGCTCGGGGCGCCGCACTGGCCAGCGGAACCACCATGAAGCGCCGAATCCTCACGGCAGTGTATGACCGCTTGCCCAACGACGCCCTGGCGAAGGCCCTCGACGCCAATCTGCGCGAGGTCGGGCCGCCTGTTTTCGGGCCGGATGACCTTCAGCTTGTACGAGACCTCGGGGTGCCCGGGGACTTCGCGGATTCCGTGGGGGAGATCAGCACCAACAAAGGCTTTGCATCCAGTGACGAGGCGAATGTGAGCTGGATCGCGCCCATGACCGTGCTTTCTGTGGCCTGCTGGGCCCAGCGCACGCCCGGCCATCATCATCTGATCCACCAGCAGGCGATGCTTCCTGCTGCGATGAAGGGTCTTGCAGTGGCCATCAAGACGCTTGGGCTCACAGCGTGGGACCTGCTGACTGACGAGGCACTGCTGGCAGAGGCGCGGAGGGAACTGGACGAGCGTCTTGCGGGGCGCACCTACGACCCCATCATACCGGCGAAGCAGAGGCCGCCGCTGCAGGACCAGATCCCCTGAGCGGCGACCCCTTTCTGCGCCCCTACACCAGCGGCCTCCAGTCTTGCACGTTCTCCACGACCCTTATGCTGTTCGCCGCGCCCAGTCGCCCGTAGCAGTCCACGGTCCACTGATACGCAGGCGGGATCTCTCCGATGAAGGTGATCGGACGAGGGTACAGGAGCGCCAGATTCTGCGGTAGGTCGCCGAAGCGCAGGATGCCCAGGAACTCAGGTGCCTGCGGGTCCTCGTGGGTTTCCGGTGGGCCGGCCAGGATCACCTCGCGAACTTTCTCGTCAAGCAGCGCCGCGTAAATGGCGAGGGCTGCGGTGTGCTCCTGTCCGAAGAGGCAGATCTCCCCGGCCGGCGCCTGCTCCCGCATGAGCGCGATGCCCATGAGCAGGTCGCATACCTGGCGCTCCGGCAGGGTCTGACCCAGCAGCGGATAGACGCGTCGCAGGGTCCACAGGTACCCGGGCCCCGTTGATGTGGCCGCCGTATTGCGGACCTCGACGCCCACAGTCCCCACTCCGCGTGGCACCCTGGGGCGCGATGGCCCGCCACCGCAGAAGCCGGACCTCGCGTCCTCCTGCAGCGCGTATGCGACCAGTGGGATCGGCCAGTCCGCCCCTTGCGGGAGAGCAGTACGCAGGCTGAGCTCCAGACCGTCGGGGGTCTCGAAGCTCCAGGAACCGTAAGCCGTGCCCACGCCCGGTTCAGTGCGGGAAGACTCTGCGCCGTCAGACCGATACTCCAGCACCCGGGGTGTGAGGACCTGTGGAACATGCCGGAAGGTTACAGCCCGCAGTTTGGCCAGCACAGTATCACGGTGGGCCAGCCAGCCGGCCTCACTCTCGGGCAGCGCAACCGTCTCCCTGAACACCAGGATCCGGTCGATCTCCTTCATCCGGTCGTTCTCGGGCAGCTTGCCCCCGAACACCAGCAGGTTCTCCTCGGGCTCCACAAAGTCCGTGACGTCGTCGGTGACCGGGGAATCATCGCCCTTCAGGTGTCTGTTGAACCACTCGAAGATGGCCTTGCGCAACTTCGGCGTGTACCCGTGGGGCGTGAGATCCTCAACGAGGTCCATCTTCTCAGCCGCGCCCAGAGCAGCGTATTGGTGCTTGATGCGGTGGCAGGCGTCGCGGAAGGCATACGGCCGCCATAGCACATCCTCCGTCCCCGCCGCCACAAGCAGGGGACGCGGGGCGATGAGAGCGCCGATGTCGGGCTGACACCAGCGGTAGTAGTTGATGAAGAAAGCGCAGTCGCAGTGCCCGTCGGTGGCTCGATCTGTGACCACATGCTCGATGGTTCCGGTCTGGCAGACAGGCACCACACACTTCACGCGCTCATCCGCGGCGCCCAGACACCAGGAAATGACCCCGCCGCCGCTGAGACCGGTGACGCCGAGCAGAGCGGGATCCACATCGGCGCGTTCCTGGAGATAGTCCAGGGCCCGCATGGCGATCCATACCTCGGTGCCCGCGGGCGTGTATCCACGGCTGATCCAGTCCCAGTTCTTGCCACTGTACGTGCCCGCGTGGAAGCCCTGGCACTCGCCAAGCTGGATCGGGTCCAGCACCAGCGCGACATAGCCGTGCTGCCCAAACCAGCGCGGGTTGGCCTGGTACGGGGCATTGACCTTCCCCTTGGTGTGTCCGCACAGGTACAGCACCGCCGGGAGTTTGCCCTGGGGCTCGGCCGGTCGGTAGATGTTGCCGGTCACGAACGCGCCGGGCACGGGTTGGAAGTGGATTTTCTCCACCACGTAGTCGCCCCGGTCGAGGGACCCGGTGATGGTCGCTTCGATGGGTGTGCGTTCGGGGAGAGGGGACAGGCCCAGCATCTCCAGCCACTGCGCCCGGCGCACCTCGAGGGTGCTGCTCCAGACGGCCGGGGGCATAGGGATCGCGAGTGAGGCGCTGGAAATGGCGCGGGCTTCCTGCCGGGCAGCATTGTAAAGCATGGTGACGGGCCTCCGAATCGGTGGGCGCGTGCAGCAGCGCGACGGCGGGAACTATCCCACTGCCGCTACTGCGCCGGTGCGGGTTCGGCGGGTGCTGTTTGAACGTCTCCGGTTGCCGGCTGGGCTTCCTCCGGCGCGGCAGGTTCGGGCTTTGTGATGAGACTCGTGGATCGGTCCCCGTTCACCTGGTACAGGATGGCGAGTTTGATTCCGGTCAATATCTCCGCCGGGCCCGGGTTGAGCCATTCCATCGCGGGTTTCTCGGCGGTGGAGCCCAGGTAGCCCACCTGGTCCCCTGGTCCGGCGATGCCGTCGCCGTCGTGATCCGCGGTGGCCATCACGAAGTATGCCCCGGGGCGCACGCCGAAGCAGAAAGCGCCATCTGCATCGGTGCGGGTGGTGTAGTGGCGCTCGGTGAGGGCCTCGTCCGCAAAGAGGTCTACCACAGCGCCGGGAACGGGTTCGCCATCGCGGGTGACCGTGCCACAGACCACCGCGGGGAGGTCGCCCAGGTTCATGCGTGGACCAAGGACCGTCCCGTCGCCGGAGCGCAGACGACCGTCCCGGGGCAGGACCCAGTCGAAGCGCAGTTCGATACCGGTCACGTCTTCACCGTCCGGTACCTCAAGCAGCGGCGCGGAAGGCCCCATAGGCTGCTCGTATCCGTATACAGCCATGAAGTCTCCTGCATCCATGGCGCCTGATTCGTTGAAATTCTCGATCCCCACCAGGTGGTAGGCTCCTGACAGCGCGCGCAGTTCGAAGGACCCGTCCTTCTGGATTGGCGCCGCCCGGGCCGGGACCCGGGGGTGAATAGGCACCAGGACGGCGAATGCCTGGGAGTCCTCAGAGAAGCGCCCGATGGCCTTCCCGGCGATGCGGCTCTCTTGTTCCGCGGCATAGGGTGCGGGAAGTTTTGCGGTTACGGGGATCAACCCGCGCCCGTCTTCGGCGATTTCGAAGACGATGGGGATGGTCATGCTCATGGCGGCGGAACCCGCATCCACCCGGAAGGGCTGGGGCTTTGAGCGGGCGTCATTCACGCCGTAGAAGCCGATGCCATCGCCGGGCCCGGCCATCTTGTCACCGTTGGCGTCCACGAAAGCCATCACGTAGTAGGTGCCCGGGTCCAGGGACAGCACAAAATGCCCCTTCGGTCCGCCGGACGGGTAGGTCTCGACCAGCTTCTGGCGCTGCGGATCGGCATAGACGCGGATCTGCGCATTGCTCAGGTCCACGTCGCGCCACCAGATGCGGCCCAGCACAGGGATTCCCCGGACCGTGCCGGGGGGAAGTTCGGTGGCCGGGTTCTCGTCTGCCGCGGACGGTCGAGACGACACCATCAGCGCGCCCGCGATCAGGATCAGGCTGAGAGAAAACGGTCTTCGGCTCATGTCGACGTCACTACCTCGCAGGACTGGGACAGCATCGCCCGTCAGTTCAGATCAGCAAGCATCTCCCTGAGTTTAGACGCATACTGGGGGAATGCGACTTCAGGTCCCTGGAGTTCCGGGTGCCATTTCTTCTCCCACTCCAGGGACAGGTAGCCCTCGTAGCCGATGTTCCTCAGACACTGCAATACCTCGCGCAAGGGCAGGTCGCCTTCGCCGAAAAGGGTATAGCGCGGCTTGCCGTCCTGCCAGAAGCCATCCTTCAGGTGAACGTGGATAACCTTGCCTCCGATGGCCTCCAGGGTCTGTTCGGGTGTTTCCCCGTGGCGGATAGAGTGGTGGGCGTCCCAGACGATCCCCAGCGCGGGGTGGTCCACGGCGTCCAGGATCAGCGCGCATTCGTCACCGCGGCACCAGGCGTCATGGGTTTCGAGGCCGATGGTGACCCCTTTGTCCCCGGCGAGATCGCACATCCTCCGCAGGCTCGGGGCCAGCAGTTCGACGGCATGCTCCCGGGAGGCGCCTTCAGGAAGGCCGCCGCCGAACACTCGCACGATCGGTGCCCCGATCCTGGCGGCCAGGCGCACGTAAGCCTCGCACTCTTCTTCCGCCGCGTTGGTCCGGGCGAAGGAGGCGGAGCTTCCCAGGACAACCAGGTCGCAGCCGCTCTCCGCAAGCCGGGTGAGGAATAGCGAACCCGGCTCCAGGTGAGGGCTGTCGGGCAGGTGCATGTTGTCTTCAAGACCGCGCAGTTCGATCCCTTCGTAGCCCCACTGGTCAATCGCCTGCAGGACTCTCTCTACCGACCAGCCCGGGCAGCCCAACGTCGAGAAACACGGTTTCACCGGTTCACCTGCTCTCATCAATCTGGATCACGGGACCATCGTCCAGCGCGTATTCGATGACGTGAACTGTCAGCGCGCCCAGATTGCGCCCGGCGGCCAGGGCCATGTTCGCAAGCGCTGACATGTCCACAGGGCCGGAGGCCATACGGATGTGGCCGGCATCCACCGCGTTCTCGCCCCAGGCCGGGTCCATCTCCACCCACTGGCCCACATAAATCTCGTTCCAGGCGTGGTAGAAGAAGCTGCCCCGGGCGTAGGCGATTCCGGTGACCATGCGAGCCGGGATTCCCACCGCGCCACATAGCGATGCGCAGAGAATCGCGTGCTCGGTGCAGTCACCGCTCATCTGCTCCATGATCTCCGTGGCTGAAATGAGCCGCGGCTCGCTGTTCACCTTGTGGAGCTTGCGGTACACCCACTGGACAATCTTCTCGGCAGCCTTCTGGGCGTCGGTCTCCTGTCCCACGATCTCCCGCGCAGTCTCGAGAATCAAGGGATCTTGCGGCTGGAACAGGTCCGAGGGCTGGAAGTACCGGGCGAACTGCTCATCGCGCATAGGGAATGTGGCACCGGTGGGTTCGGCTTTGTGGCGGCGCACAGTGAGCAGCAGGCCTTCGCCATTGGGCGTCGCCTCTTGCCGCACCGTGGTGGGCAACTCCATGAGCGGGATCCCGCCCGGCCTGTCCAGACGGACTTTGAGCATGGAGAGTGCGCGGGGGTTGTCCACGCGCAGGTTGGCCTGAATCTCGCTGGAAAGCACCAGCGGAGCGGCAGCCTTCAGGGCCTCTTGCTCGGTGGTCTGAACCACCTCAAGCTGCAGCAGCGACGGTGTGGAGAAAGAGATCAGGTCGCCGTCGCCGGCGATGACGCTGATCACCTCCAGAGGCAACGCCTCACCGCGGGAGTGCACCACGAAGGCCTGGCGTCCGTCCTCAAGTGTGCGTTCCTCAGTGATCCACATCACATGTCGGTCGCACCGGGAGAGATCAGGCTCGAAGGTCACAAACTCCGTGCGGTAGCCGACCTTCGCCTCGCCGCGCAGGATGGCGAGCATGAGGTCGAGGTCGCTGCCGAAGTCCTCAGGGAGGGGGAAGCTGGTAGTGTTCTCGGTGGTGCCGGCGCGGGTGTGGACCTCGATTGCCCCGCCGACCACATGCGCCGTGACTTCTCGCATGCGCCCGAACTCATCGCTGCGGACGCCCAGGGACAGCGGGTTCAGGTCCGTATCGTAGACCGCGGTGATCAGGCTCTCAATGGACAGGTCCTGGGCAAGGCCCGCCAGCTTCACCCGTGACTGCACCTTCTGCTCCACCACGAGTCGCGGGTTGCCCTCCGCGTCCTTCACGATCTGCACATTGCGGTAAGCATACCCCGTTCGCTGCCCCATAAGATGCACCGCATACCACTGGGTGCCCACGAGGCCGGCGAGCTCATCGACGGCGGCAGCGTCGGCAAGCTGGGTGGCGCCGGGCAGGAGGAACACCAGACCGGCCAAGGCAAGCACGCGCGCGCCGTTCAGGGTGATCCAGACAGGGGAGCTTGGCATCGCTTCATTCATGGGATCGAGCATCTCCCTGGCAGGAGGTGAGAACGCGGGTGAACACATGAGGAAGAACACCTGCGGAGACCGGCGCGTTTCCCCGTACCTGATCTGCACAGGCGGTCGTCCGGCATTACTTCGCGGATTCCTCGTGGAATGGCGGCCCTACGCCGGCAGATCCGCCAGCCCACTGCGGGCGAGTTCACGGAAGGCCAGGACGATGCGGGGATCGAAACGGGTGCCCGCTTCAGATACCACGGTGTGCAGCGCCTCACCGGGGCTCATTCCGCCGTCACCGCCCTCGGGGTTGATCAGCCGCTCGTATCGATCTACCACCGCAATAATCCGGGCGAGCAGTGGGATCTCCTCCCCCTTCCGTCCCTCGGGGAACCCGGTGCCGTCCCATCTCTCGTGGTGCGAGACGACGATGGGAACCGCCGGGGCAAGGAAGGAGATGGGCTGCAGGATACTGCGCCCGATGAGCGGATGCATGCGGTAGAACACCTGGGTCTCCTCGGGCCCTTCCCGGGAATCCAGGAAGCCCTCGGCAACCCCGATCTTCCCGATGTCATGCAAGGTGGCGCCGAACCGCAGCATCTCCAGCTCGTCGCCATTGACGCCGAGCCGGGCGGCGAGTTTCAGCGCCAGATCGGTCACTCGCTCGGAATGGCTGTAGGTGGCGGAGTCCTTGGCCTCAATGGCGATGGTCAAGGCGCGCACCGTCTCGTAATAGCTCTCTCGGAGGCCCTCATAGAGCTCTGCATTCTCGATGGCGACCGCTGCCTGGTCGGCAAAGGCCTGCAGAAGGTCGATCTCTCGCGGCAGGAAAACGCGTTCTCTCTCCGAGTAGATTCTGATCACGCCAAGAGGGGTGCCGTGGCTGGTCAGGGGTACGCTGAGCACCGCTTGGATGCCCTCGCGCGCGGCTTCCTCGGGATACTGGAAGCGGGGGTCCTTACTCACATTGCTGATCTGCAGAATTTCGCCCTCGAGCACAATCCGGTCCATTTCACTGCCTGCCACGGAGACCGGGCCTTTGCTTGCATATTCCTCGCTCAGACCATGCTGGGCGGCAAGCTCCAGTTCGCAGGTCTCCGCGTTGAGCAGCCGGATGACCGATGCTCGCGCGTCCATGACTGCCACGGCGTGGTGGGTGATGAGTTCCAGCACCTCAGGCAGCCGGAGGGAAGAGGTGACCTTCCGCGCTACCTCGTAGAGATTACGCGCTTCGAGAATGCGGCGCTTGAGTTCCTGACTGGCACGGGAAGCGGCGATGCCGATCACATAGAAGATGAGCATCCGGACGATGATATCCGACAGTCCCTGGGGAACGGGCCCATCGGCGGTGATTTCCGCGGGCATCCAGGGACCACACAAGGCGGCCGCCAGCAGGGAGACGATGATCGCGCCATAGTCGCCAAAAGCGAACCCGGCGTAGATGATGGGAATATAGTAGAAGTGCACGGCAATGCCGCGGGTGCCGGTGATCCAGACGAGAATTGTCACCGCCGCAACCGTGATTGCCAGAAAGATGACCGAGGCGATCTGCGCCGCCTTGTTTGGCTTCTTCATCCATCCACCTCCCCTCGTCCGAGAGCTGCTCAACGCACTTTCGTCCCAGGCGCGCAGTCGCGGTCCAGAGTAACCAGCGCCAGCGGCTCCTTGTCTCCGGCGGCAAGGACCATGCCGTTTGACTCAACCCCGCGGATCGTCGCCGGTTCCAGGTTTGCCACGACCACAACGGTGGCGTCCAGCAGTTCGCGAGCGCTGAAAGCCTTTGCCAGACCCGCTACCAGCGTACGCGGCTCCGCTTCACCAACATCCACGGTGAGTTTGAACAGCTTGTCGGCATTGGGCACAGGCTCAACATCCAGCACCTTGCCGACTTTGAGCTCAAGCTGGGAAAACTGCTCATAGCTAATGGTGTTCACGGACTTCGACTCCTTCGGGCTCTTCGCTGGTGGGGCCGTCTTTTCCTGAGCCGCCGCCTCCACCTTCTGGATATCCACCCGCGGGAAGATGGGCTCGGCTTTCCGAATGCGCGTCCCCGCTGGAAGAAGCCCGGCGGCGCATGCATCGACGCTCAGCAAGTCAGGCCGGTCTTCCAGACCCAGCTGGCGCCAGATCTCTTGCGCTGCCTCGGGCATGAATGGCCGCACTAGTGTGGAGATGATCCGGATCAGGTCCAGCACGTCATACAGGACCGCGTGCAGTTCGTCGGTCCTGCCCTCCTTGTAGAGGGTCCAGGGCTGGCGCTCGTCGATGAACTTATTCCCCGCCGCAAGAAGGCTCCAGATCGATTCCAGGGCGCCGCGGAAGTCCACCATCGCCATGGCTGCATCCACCGCGGGAACGACCTGCCCCAGCAACTCGGCGAACGCCCCTGCGTTTTCGCCAGGATTGGGCACGACGCCTTCGCAATACCGTTCAAGCAGGGGAAGCGACCGGTTCAGGATGTTGCCCAGATCATTGGCCAGATCGCCGTTGAACCGGTTGAGCAGCGAGCGCATGGAGAAGCTGCCGTCCAGGCCGAACTGGACCTCACGCAGGACGAAGTATCGGGCCGCATCCACGGCGACCGAAGGTGCGCAGCCCGAGATCTCCACAAGTTGCGCGGCGACCTCCTCCAGATCCACCACATTCCCCTTGGACTTGCTGATCTTGTCCCCGTCGTCGGAGACCCACCAGCCGTGAGCGAAGAGCATTTTCGGCAGCGGCAGGCCCAGGGCCATGAGCATTGCTGGCCAGATGGAGGCATGGAAGCGAGGCAGGATGTCCTTGCCCATGAGCTGCACGTCGGGCGGCCAGAGGGTTTCGTCCAGGTCCGGGTAGCCGGCTACCGTCAGGTAGTTGATGAGGGCGTCGAACCAGACGTAGACGACGTGCTCCTCATCGCCCGGGACAGGAATGCCGAAATCGGTGCCCCGGCGGCTCACGCAGGTGTCCATCAGCCCGCCGCGGATAAACCCGAGCACCTCGTTCCGCCGACTTTCGGGCAGGATGAACTGGTCATGGGTGCTGATATGATCGATCAGGGCATCGGCGTACTTTGAGGTGCGGAAGAAGTAAGCATCCTGGGCCAAGCGTTCCACGGCGCGGCCGCAGTCCGGGCAATTGCCCTCAACCAGTTCAGCTTCGGGGAAGTAGGTCTCGCAGGGAACGCAGTACCAGCCCTCGTATTCCGACTTGTAGATGTCGCCCGTCTCGAGGAGTCGGCGGAAGACCTCCTGCACCGAGGTCCGGTGCTCCGGTTCTGTGGTCCTGATGAACCGGTCGGGCTGGATGTGGAGGCGGTCCCAGACTTCGCGGTAGACCTGAGCGTACCCGTCGAGGAACTCCATGACGGGGACGCCTTGTGCCTGCGCGGCGCGCAAGTTCTTCTGGGCGTGCTCATCCACACCGGTGGCGAACAAGACGGCGTCGCCTTTGAGCCTGTGAAAGCGGGCCAGGACGTCGGCGGCGATGGTGGTGTATGACGTGCCGATGTGCGGGCGCGCCGTGACATAGTAGATCGGCGTTGTGATATAGAAACGTTTCTGACCCGCCTGCTCCATGCTGGTGGACTCTCTCCAATGACCGTTAGTTTGTATCTTCGGCGGCGTCTACTCGCTCGGGGCCTGCCCACCCGATCCGGAGTCACCGGAACCCGACTTGCCGGGCCGCCTGCGCCAGGGCCGACGTCGCGGTTTTGGCTGGCGCTGCCCTTCCCCTTCAGCCTGCTGCCCACCCTCGGGCCGGGCCTGCTCGGTCTTGTCGGGAGCCGGTTTCTGGGACGGGGCGCTGGTCTGTTCGCGCTGCTCTTCGGCCGCGCGTCGCGCCCCACCGGGCCGTCTCCGGGAGCGGCTGCGCCGCGACTGCTGCGGCTGGTCGCCGGCTGAGGCAGCCTCCGCTCCAGGCTCGGCCTTTGCCGGAGGCTGGCCGCTCTGGCTCTGCTCTGGAGACTGGGCGACCTCGGATCTGCGTCTGCGTCCCCGCGATGGCCGCCTGCGGCTCCGGGTGCGCTCCTCCGTCGCCAGTGGCTCCTCGGCCCCCACGGCTGCAGTTTCCTCGATTCTCTTCGGAGCCGGCGCCTGGCTTCCCGGACCGCGTCTGGGCTCGCGCATTGTCACCGTCGCCGGCTCTTCCACCGGCATGTCGCCGCGCTGAAGTGTGCTCTCGGCTCTCCGGGGGGTGCGCGGCTGGTTTTTCGGCAGACGCTCCTCAGTGGGCGGGGCTGCCGGAGACGGTGTACCCGTCGGGGCACCCTTCACCGACTGGGTCCCAAGCAGGCGCCAATAGCCCTTCGAGCGTCGCAGGTCAGATGCCGGCACCTCAATTGTCTCGCGGCTATCCTCGGAATCCACCGAGATTGTCACGCGTTCGCGCAGCAATGAGACCTGGCGCACCTTGCCCACAATTCCCTGGCCGCGAACCTCATCTCCCACGCGTGGCAGGCGCTCGGCGAGATCGATATACACCTCATGCTCATACAGCAGGCAGCACATGAGCCGGTCGCACACGCCGCTGATCTTGGTCGGGTTCAGAGACATTCCCTGGTCCTTGGCCACGCGGATGCCGACCGGTGAGAAATTGCGCAACCACTGGGCGCAACACAATGGGCGTCCGCACGGGCCAAGCCCGCCGATCATCTTGGCCTCGTCACGCACCCCGATCTGTCGCAGTTCAATGCGACAGGCGAAAGTCTCCGCGAGATCGCGCACCAGAGCCCGGAAATCGACGCGAGTTTCCGAGCTGAAATAGAAGATGAGACGCTGGCCGTCGAAGGTGTAGTCGGCGCTGATGAGCTTCATCGGCAGCCCATGCTCTTCCACCTTCTTCTCACACACGCGCAGGGCTGCCCGGGCCCGGCGGCGCAGGATATCCTCCCGCAGGAGATCATCCCTCGTGGCCCGCCGCAGCAATGGCTTGAGCGCCTTCTCTTCGTCCTTCGGGTCCAGCTTGTACTTCAGGAGCACGACTTCGCCAATGTCCACCCCGCGTTCGGTCTTGGCGAGAACGTACTCTCCGGGCTCGACGGCGATATTATTGGGCTCGAAAAAGTAGACTTTCCCGCCGTTCTGGAAACTGACTCCCACCGCCGCGGAAAGTCGTGGACTCGGATTGCGTTTACGCATGCTGCTCCTTCCCGCAAGTCACTTCACGCCGGCACTTTCGCGGCATTGCGTCCTTTGACCTTCTTCTCGGCTTGGAGACGATCCGTCAATGTCCGCAACAGAACGTCCAGGTGTTCGAAGACCAGTTGCGGCTGGGAGCGGTCGTAGGCGAAACTGATCTGCAATGAGGAGAAAGTCGCCCTGGGCAGGGCAGACCGCGCGCCTTTCCTGGCCTGCCGCATGGTGGGCTTGAACATGCCTTCCAGCACATTCTGCGCGCGCGCCCCGAGACGCGCCTCTTCCAGGAGACGCACCACGATGCGTCCGCTCTGCACCCCGATGTCCTCAACCCCCGCATCCGCCGCTTTCATCTTCAACTCGGCCACGCGCAGCAGGTTTTCCACAGCTTGCGGCGGCTCGCCGTACCGATCGATCATCTGCTCGCGCAGGCCCTTGAGTTCATCCTGGGACTGGACGGATGCGAGGTCTCGGTAAACGGCGATTCTCTGGTTTTCACCGGGCACGTAGCTGGCCGGGATCACCGCCTCCACAGGGAGGTCCACCGAGGGATAGCCTTCAACCGGCCGGACTTTTTCGCCCTTCAGGGTCTTCACCGCTTCGGCCAGCATCTGGCAGTACAGGTCGAGACCGACCGCACTCATGTGACCGCTCTGTTCTCCTCCCAGGAGGTCCCCCGCGCCGCGAATCTCCAGGTCACGCAGGGCCAGCTTGAACCCGCTGCCCAGTTCGCTGAATTCCTCAATGGCCTGCAGGCGCTCTTCGGCCTCCTCGGTCATGCGATCCGGGTAGCGGTACAGAAGGTACGCGTATGCCTGCCGGGTGGAGCGTCCCACCCGACCTCGCAGCTGGTAGAGCTGTGCCAGTCCCAGGTTGTCGGCGTCATCCACGATGATGGTATTGACATTGGGCACATCCAGGCCGTTCTCAATGATCGTGGTGCAGACCAGGACGTCGAACTCCTCGGCATAGAACGCGAGCATGACCTGCTCCAGGTCCTCTTCCTCCATCTGCCCGTGGGCCACTGCCACCCGGGCCTCAGGCACCAGGCGCTGCACCATGGATGCCACGTGGGCGATGGACTTCACCCGATTGTGGAGGAAGTAGACCTGCCCGCCGCGCCCGATCTCGCGCCGGATGGCTTCGGCGATGAGCGCCTCGTCACGCTCGCGAACGTAGGTGCGGATCGGTACGCGTCCTTGCGGTGGGTCATTGATGACCGAAATCTCGCGGATGCCCGACAGTCCCATGTTCAGGGTGCGCGGGATCGGCGTCGCGGTGAGGGTCAAGACGTCCAGATGCTCCCGGAACTTCTTGAGCTGTTCCTTCTGCTTGACCCCGAACCGCTGCTCTTCGTCAATGATGACCAGACCGAGCTGCTTGAAATCCACATCGGGCATGAGCAGCCGGTGAGTTCCCACGACGATGTCCACGCTGCCGTCCTTGAGACCGGCGATGGTGCGGTTTTGCTGCTCTCGCGTTCGAAACCGGCTGAGCATGGCCACTTCCACCGGGTACCGCGACAGGCGCTCCCGCAGGGTGTTGTAATGCTGCTGCGCGAGCACGGTGGTGGGTACCAGCACTGCCACCTGCTTGCCGTTCAGAACGGCTCGGAAAGCCGCGCGAATTGCCACCTCGGTCTTCCCGAAGCCCACGTCGCCGCAGATCAGTCTGTCCATGGGCACGGGCTTTGCCATATCATCATAGACATCCTGGATCGCGCGAAGCTGGTCGGGCGTCTCCTCGAAGCGGAAGGCCTGTTCCAGTTCCTTCAGCCAGGGTGAGTCGTTGCTGAAGGCATACCCCTCCGCCTGCTCGCGGGCCGCGTACAGGCGCATCAGTTCCCGCGCAAGAAGCTGAGTAGACTTGCGCACCTTCTTCTTCGTCTGGTCCCAGCGTCCGCTCTTGAGCGCCGTGACCGTGGGCTTACTGCCCTCTCCGCCGATGTACTTCTGGATGCGGTCAAGCTGGGTGACAGGCACATACAGCTTGTCATTCTCCGCATACTCGATGACGATGTAGTCGCGCTCCATGCCATCGAAAGTCTGTTTCGCCAGACCCCGGTAGATGCCGACCCCGTGGTTGATGTGCACCACGAAGTCACCCTCATTGAGTTCGCGCAAAGACAGGAGCGAGAAGCCCCGCTTGTATACTGGTTCCTCGGGGCGCTTGAGCTTGCGCCAGCCATAGATCTCGCGTCCGGTGAGCACCACCAGCTGGGCGCTGGGCAGGGCGAACCCGGCAGAAATGTCGATATGCGCTACAGTTACCGCACCCGGTTGCAGCTCCTGCGTTTCGCTCTGCTCGAGAACCCGCTTCAGACCGCGCTTCCGCAGGACATCGGCAGTCTGCGCCACTTCATTGGCGCAGACCAGTAACTTGCGGCCCTCGCGCTGCCACTCGGCCAGACCCTCCACGAGAAGCTCGAACTTCCCCCCGAAACTGTCCACCGGGGGCGTGCGGAACCGTACCACTTCGGCGTTCGGGGCCCAGGGCACCTCGCGCTGAAGCATGGTCAGGTAAACCACAGGGCGCTCCCGTGGTGCCGAAAAGTGCTTGGCGGTCAGCTTCGCGAAGGGCATGCACGCGGTCTCCGGCAGACGCAGCAGAGATCCGAGCTTCACGCCTTTGTCGTACGCCTTGTGGACGTCCTCCTCGAACTGCATGGCGTGGGACTTGAGCCGCACAGGCTCGTCCACGATCAGGACCGCGTCGGAGGGCAGGTAGTCGCAAAGGCTGTCAAGCTCCGGGTAGATGAAAGGCAGGTAGTGCATCATGCTCGGAGTGGCTGTGAGATTCTGCAGGGCCTCCAGGTCCTGTTCCATGCGGGCCTTGAGGCGATCGGCTTCGCGGTACTTCCCCTGGGAATTGAGCTGATCCAGTTCACGCCGGAATGCGCTCTTGATGGCCGGAAAGGACTTCTGCACGGCCTCCCGGAACAAGAGCAATTCCCCTGCCGGTCCGATGCCCACGCTGTCCACGGGCTGGATGGACCGCTGAGTGATCGGGTCGAAAGTGCGGATCTGCTCTACCTCATCGCCGAAGAACTCCACTCGCACCGGGTAGGGCGACGTGGGCGGGGAGACGTCCAAGATGTCGCCGCGGATCGAAAACTGGGCGATGTCATCCACAAGGTTGACCCGCTCATAGCCCAGGTTCAGCAAGGCGAAGGCCATGTCATCCCGCGGGTAGCTCTCCCCGGTGCGCAGTTCCCGTCGGGCCTTGAGGATCTCCTGGCGGGGCATGGTCAGGTGCAAGAGGCTGCTGACGGCGGCAATGACGATCACCGGCCGGCCTGAACACAGGCGCTCCAGCACCGTGAGACGATCGGCAACCTGCTGGCGCTCGGGCTCCACGCCGTCATACAGGGCGGAGGCGATTGCAGGGTAAAGGAGCACCCGTTCCGAGCCTTTCGGGGAGTCGCCATCGGCAAGGAGTGCCCGCAGGTCATCATAGATCGCCCTGGCGCGTTCCTCGTTGTAGGTGGCGATAAGTGCAGTGGTTTGGGGATCACGCAGGAGGCCGGCGCAGAGGAGCGCTTTCCCCGCCCCACTCACGCCCTCGACGCACACAGCCGCGCCGTGCGAGTCCAACCGTGACCGCAGATCGCGGAACTCGTCGGACCGGGCCAGAACCTCGTGAAGACTGTCCAGAATGCCCCTTGCCATAGTCAATCACGCAACACGACCAGCCCGAGGAGCGCTCGGGCTGGCTGATCACCTGTGACAGATTCCGTAACGGGCCGCCCCGGGTCTGGCTGAGGGTGCCCGTCATCTCGCGTCAGGCCTGTTCCCACGCCAGGGCTCCGGCCCCGAAGACACCGGCGTCGTTGCCGAACCGCGCCGGGACGATGTTCTGCACGTCGAAACCGCTGATCAGGCTGCGCGCTGCCACCGTGCGCTTGATCGGGTCAAAGATGAACTTCCCCGCTGCGGCGATGCCCCCACCGATCACGATCAAGTCCGGGTCGCACAGGACAATGCAGTTACACAGCGCCAGGCCGATGTAGTAGCCCGCCCGCTGGTAAACATCGATTGCGGCCGCATCTCCTGCCTCACAGGCCTCCGTGACGACCTGCGGGGTGAGACGGCACTGATTGCCGCTGGTAAGGTCATTCAGGAGTGTGGGGCGGCCGGACTGGATCGCCCGGGCGGCCATGTCGATGATGGCCTGCTTTGCAGCCATGGCCTCCAGGCAGCCGAAGTTGCCGCAGCCGCACTTGCGCCCGTTGGGCTCGATGACGATATGACCGACCTCACCCAGAATCTGACGCGGCCCTCGGATGACCCGGTTGTTCATGGCCACGCCGCCGCCGACACCCGTACCCAGGGTGAACATCAGCAGGTTGTCGACTTCCCTGCCCGCGCCCCAGCGCAGTTCGGCAAGGGTAGCGCAGTAGGCGTCATTCTGAAGATGGACCGGAATGCCGCCCAAACGGTCGCCAAGCGTACGGGTAAGGGGGAACCCGCTGAGGCCCCTGATATTGGGAGCCTGCTTCACCACGCCCGCATCGGGGTCAACGGGACCGGGGAAGCCGATGGCGACCCCGACCAGGCTTGCGAGGCCGCCGGGCGCTTTCTCGCCGTGCTGCCGCACGCCGCGTTCCAGAGCGGAAACAAGAGCGTCCGGGGACGCGCCGACCGGGGTGTCATAAGAACCCCGGTCAACGAGACGGCCCTGGTCGTCGAAAACGCCCACCGCAAAAGTGGTGCCGCCCAGGTCGATGCCCAGGCTGTACTGATCTCCTTGACTGCTCAACTGAACTCGCCTCTAGTCGGAAAAAACCGCCTGGCGCAACTACTGGTCGCCAAAGGGGTCTTCATCGTCTCCAATGGGCCCGTAGTCCTCGGCGCCCTGGTCCTGGTAGCCGGCGGGCGCGGAATCAGGTGCAGGCCTTGACGGCATGGGCCGCGGCGCGGACTGCCCACCACTCTGTGGGCCGCCGCCACGCTGTGACCGCCGCAATTCCGACTCCTGCCGGGTCTCCAGTTGTTGGACCGTGTTTGCGACAATCTCAACGCTGGTACGCTTCTGGCCGTCGTTGGTCTGCCAGTTGCGCGACTGAATCCGCCCCTCGACTCCCACTCGCGCCCCTTTGTCGAGGTACTGGGCCACGAACTCGCCAGTCTTTCCGAATGCAACGATGTCCAGGAAGTCCGTATCCTGCTGGCCTTCCTGCTTGCGCTGACGTTCCACCGCGAGACGGAAGTTGACCACTGCCATTCCGCTTGCGGTGTAGCGCATTTCGGGATCGTTGACAATCCTACCCACGAGCACACAGACGTTGATCACGAAGTGCCACTCCCCGACTGGTCTTAGTATGCGCCAGTTCCCGGCTGCGGCGGTTTACTGCTCTTGCTCGGCCTCGGGGGCCTCCTCGGCGGCCGGCATTTCCTCAGCGATCGGCGTCTCCTCAACAGCCGGCTCCTCTTCAGCGGCGGGCGCCTCCTCGGCAGCCGGTGCCTCCTCAGCGGCCGGAGCTTCGGCTTCGCCCTCGGCAGTTTCGTCCTCGACAGCTTCGCCTTCAGCAGCCTCTTCGGCGGGCTTCGCGCTGGGCCTGGGCCTGCCGACCATAAACTCGGGGTTCGCGAGAACAACGTGCCCGCGCACGACCTGCTCGATCATCCCGTACTCGCGGTTGAGTTCCTCCACGGCCTCGCCGGTACCCCTGAAATACATCACTCGGTAGATGCCTTCGGTGTGGCCCTTGATCTTATAGGCCAGGCGCCTGCGACCGTATTCGTGGGTAGACTCGACGACGGCTCCGAGAGCCTCAATACCCGCCTTCAAGCGGTCCTCGATCTCCTGAATCTGGGCGTCATCGAGACCGGCCTGCAGGATATACATCCCCTCATACAACGCATCGGCTTTCGGCATCGGCTTGTTGACCATCCTTCCCATGGACTGTTGGCTCCGGCGCGTCTTCGCCGGAGCAGGAAGTCCGTCTGGCGCCGTCCCAAACGGCGCTCGGTCCGACGGCTGAGGGCAGAGTATAACACAAGGCCAAATCCGGCGCAATTGCTCCCCGATGCTCGTGTAAGCGCAACGTGATAATGTCCGGTTGGTGCAAAGTAGAAATGTCCGGTGGTAGTGTCGTCGTCGTCGCGCGGCGAACTATCCGGGATGGAACTACTCATGAGCGTAAAAGAGCGTGACTGTCTGAAGATCGTTTCGCAGTTGGCAGGACCCGGCGGTGGTGCCGGCAAGTTGACCCAGGCCCAGGCCGCGGACTTGCTGGGGTGCACTGAGCGCCATGTGCGGCGTCTGGTGCGGCGCTATGAGCACGAAGGCGACGCCGGCCTTGTTCACAAGTCTCGCGGCAGGCCGTCGAATCGCTGTCTGCCCCAGGAGTTCCGGGAACAGGTCATGGTCCAGGTGCGCAAGCATTACCGCGATTTCGGCCCGACCCTTGCTGCGGAGATGCTTGCCGAACGCCACGGCCTATCGGTCAGTCGCGAGACCCTGCGCCAGTGGATGATCGCCGAAGAGCTGTGGAAGCCCAAGCGCCGCAAGGCCGTTTATCGACAGCGGCGCCCGCGCAGGGAGTGCTTTGGCGAACTGGTGCAGATCGACACCTCCGAGCATGACTGGTTTGAAGGACGGGGCGAGAGCGCGGTGCTCATCACCCTCATCGACGACGCCACCAGTCGCGTCACTATGCGCTTCTTTGAAGCGGACGACACGCAGGCCAACATGACGATCCTGCGCGACTACATCGCCCTGCATGGCCGCCCTATGGCTTTCTACGGCGACAAGGCAAGCCATTTCCGGGTCAACCGCCCGGCCAGCGTGGAAGAGCAACTGGAAGGCCTGGAGCCCGAGACCCAGATCGGGCGCGCCCTGCGCGAATTGGACATCACGTGGTTCACGGCCCATTCTCCCCAGGCCAAGGGACGGGTGGAACGCAGCTTCGACACCGCTCAGGACCGGCTGGTCAAACTGATGCGCTTGGACAACATCCGCACCATAGAAGAAGCCAATCGCTTCCTGCAGGAGCGCTACATGCCCCAATTCAATGAACGCTTCACGGTTCCGCCCGCCTGCGATACGGACGCCCACCGTACTTGCGAGGGCCTGGACCTGGACGCCATCTTCAGCCACCAGGAAGAGCGCGTGGTCACGCGGGACTACACGATCCGGTTCAAGAACCAGCGCTACCAGATCAAAAAAGAAAGCGCCGCGCCGGGCCTAGTGCAAAGCAAGCTGATCGTGGAACAGCGCCTGGACGGTAGCATCTGGCTGCGATGGCGGGATCAGTACTTGCAGTTCGTGACGATAACCCCCACCCCGACGGGCGCCGCCGCTGCCCTTCCGGTCGGGCTACGCCCTCCCTACAGGGCAGCGGCCAAGGCACAGCCGTCACCCCGAAGGCAGACCACCCGTGGAAGAAACCCTACAAAGGAGACTCCCGACCCCAACGGCAGTAGGACATTTCTACTTTGCACAAAACCGGACATTTCTACTTTGCGTTGACATTGCTCCCCGATGCTCGTGCTGTAGGTCTGCGATTCTGTCAGTGCTAATGGTTCTGCGAAAATGTCAGTCATGGAAACCCAGGTGACATTGAGCATGCGGGCCAGACATCAGGCAGTTGTACCGCAAGTGATGGACGCGTCGTCGGCCACTCTCGGGCAAGCCGCACAGTGGCTGCCCTACTCTGAGCGCCAGGTGTATCGCAAGCTCGCCGCCTATCGGGCAAGAAGCGAACACCCGAGCACCCGTGTCTGGCGGAGGGAAAGCGCCTCTGCTTCCGCGAGCTGGGAAACCCGTGTACATGACAGTGAACGGCACTCACGTCCCCGTGGGCAAGGGTTGGTATGAGTTGAAGGCGGAGGTGATCTGTAGTGGGAAACCGGACGCGGACATCTCTGATCGGGCCACTGAAGGCTACTGCGCGGCGGCCCTGGGGACCGCAGAGCAGTTCGGGGGGCGAATGCAGTATGCGGCCGCACTGCTGGGTGGGGTGGAAAAGCCACACGAGAAGTTGCTGTTGGGACACGGGGCGGCATGGACCTGGAACCTGGCCGACCAACAGTTCCCACGCGTCACGCCTCAGCAGCAAAGCCTCAATGCAGCATCACGCGTCCCATGAGACATCCATGTGCCCTGAGAACCGGGTCTACGCCGCAATCTTCCGGGCCCGGATGGGCGTGACTGTCGTTGGACCACACTTTCCCGCGCCGGCGCTACCAGTTCTCATCCTCTTCCGAAGTCGGCGCGACGCCCAAGATGATATGCACCAGCATCGCACCCGCCACCGCAGCGAGGAGCGCCGCGATGGACGGCAGCACCACCACTCCCAGACCCCTGAGCGCGGCCAGCACCAACGGTATGCAGCCCAGCGCGTACACCTGCCAGGCCACCTTTCGGATGATGGTCATGTCGAACTTCGATTCAAGCTCGAGGTTCACCACAACCTTGCCGTCCTTCGGGCGAGTTGCGCCTGAACTGTGGATGAACTGGTCCTTGGCCCAGATCAGCCAGCTTTTTCCGCGCAGACCCACGTAGGCCAGTGCCACCGCCGTGAGAGCCGCAATCACCATCAACTGCCCACGGACCAACAGGGCTGTGCCCTCCCGCCCGAGCCCGTACACCTGAATCGCCCCCAGCACCGCCGCCGCACACGCGAGCAGGAGCATTCCGCTCAGAAGCCACTCAATGGGCCTGGGGCGCCAGTATTCCTCCAGAGGCATCTCGCCTTTGCGACCGCGGCGCTGCACATCCGCCACATGCAGCACCAGCCCGAAAAACGTGAACGCCCAGACCACCGCGCCAAACACCAGATAGTGGATGCTCATATCCACGGCCCTGCCCTCCCGGCTCAGCATTCCCTTTGACCGACAACAGATCTCTCGACCCGCGAAAGCGGACCCGGACGATCTGCCCCTGTCCCCCCATCGGTCGGCGGGATGGCCCCGCGGCACCCCTGCCGTGATACGCGCAACGCCCCCCGGCATTGCGATACTGCCCAACCAGGCTACCGACTCACCTCGATCCGCAGTAAGCGCGAAGTAGCCCCCCGGCCATCGATCGTCGCCTTCACAACAACATCATGCGTCCCGACACGGTCCGGAACTCCCGCAAGAACCGGCTCGTCGCCGGACAGACTAAGCCACTCCGGGCCGGACTCAAGCTCCCACTGCGGCTGTTCCTGATCCCAGTAATGCGCATTGTAGCTGTTGCCGTTGATCATCCGACAACGCAGGTCCCCCAGCGAGCGGACGCACCTCAAAGGACACCGGAATGTTTCCCCAATCTTCGCATTCAGGTCGCCCTCAACCACGATCAGCGGCCGAGGCGCTTCCGCGTAATCAGAAGACCAACTCCGGTTCCCCTTTTCATCGATCGCCACCACCCGGTAGTAGGCCCGGTTGGCATTTGGCAGATCGATCCCGTCGCCGATGACCGGCAAATGGCAGTCTGCGGTCTCAGCCACGAAATTGGCCGGGAAAGGCGTCGGAAGCTTCTCTTTCTGGTTTCCCACGTTCACCGCGTATGGCTCGTCGCTGACGCTGAACCCCTTCTCGTCACTGCCGTATACCCGGTACCTCACCGGAGTGCGACCTTCGGGATGGGCCTGCCATTTGAGAATGTAGACTCCAGTCGCCTCGTCTAGTTGCAGACCAACCGCTTCCGGAACAGCCGGTCCGTTAGCGCGGAAGGTCCAGACTTTGCTCCACGGACCCCAAAGATTGTGGCGGTTCCGTGCCCGGACCGACCAATAGTATACCCTCCTTGGCGAAATCAAACCCTCTCTGGGCAGGCTGTACTGCGCTTTGCCCCTGTCAGCGGTGTTCGAGATGAGCTTCGTAAAGTTGGGCGACAGCGCCCAGCGCATGTCCGGGCGATCCGACAACCGGAACTCGTAATCCGCGATCTCGTGCCCCTCCGGTGCGTCGGGTGGGGTCCATCGAAAGACGATCTTCGTCCCCTCGACCGTGGCCCCGTCTTCCGGGAATACAGGCCCTGGTGGCGCAGGCGGCGGCGACGACAGAGAGCGCTCCACCCAGGTGTGGGTCACTCGCACATTCCGCGGGCCCTGGGTGTCATCCGTGTACACAAACCGGTTATCTCCAACCACCATTCCCGGCAGCGTGAGCACAGCCATCTGCAGATCGCCGATGATGCCGATGCTTCGCAGCGCTGCGCCGTCAGGCAGCGTGCAGCGCAGGAGGAACTCGTACCGCGCCGGAGAGGCCGGCGGGAAAAACCCGTCGAGATCAGCTTCGCAGGCCTGCCAGTTCTTCCCGTCCCAGGACAGTTCGAACTGCGCGCCGTCTCCTTCCGCTTCCAGCCTCCCTCCCACGAACACATACGGGCTGCGGATGCGCCAGGTCACGCTGCCACCGCCCTGTGCTGTGGGCCGCAGCGCACCATCCACCCAACCAAGGTTCTCGACCGCCTCGGCTCCTCGCTTCCAGACTTCGCCTGTCAGGTCAGGCCGGTACTCCCACAGGCCGTTGCAGACCTTGTCGACCGCATTCTGCCCCCAGTCCTTGATGTCCTCGTAGCCGTGGAACTTCACTGGTGTCAGATGGCCCCAGCGCCATGTGATTGCCTCGCCGGGCCGCAGCGTCATGTTCATGGTATGCCCCCGCGCACAGTCCCTGTCCCCCGTGGGCGCGGTGTCCGTGATATACAACGAGGCCGAGAACTCATCCAGGTTGCGGTCGTCTCTCGCCAGAATCCCGTATGTGTGGGTGCGTTTGATCAGGTCGTGGTCTCGTGTGACCTGCGCTTCGCTGGCAACGGTGTAGTTATCCCGCAGCAGGAAGAAGCAGTGCTCATCACCGTCCAGAACGTGCCAGGCGTCGTCGTAGAATACCTGGGTGATGCTGTGCCCGATGGGACGGCACGGGGCTACATTCAGCCCCGCCGATTTCCACAGGCCCGCGAGACACGTGGCATCATTCCCGCACAACGTGTAACCGTACACGTTATAGACCTTTACCGGGTCGTTGACCTCATCGTCGGCGGTGTATGCGTGGAAACGCTGCTGGGTCTGCTGCCAGTACAGCGCGAAAGCCTTCTCGCGGTCGGTCATGCCCGGCTCAATCGCGCGGCTAAGGATTTCCTCGAGAGTGCGAAATCCGTTGCGGCCATTGAACAGCCACGGGTTCACCACATCCGTCTCGCCCACATTCTCCATCCGCACCGCACGGTTGGATTCCCACGGCTGGCTCCAGGCTGCGTAGCCAATGGGCGGCCGGCAGTTGATGCCGTCCATGGTTCCGCCCTGGAAAACTGTGTAGACGAACTGCCCGTCCGTGATCTCCTGCACGTGCCGGCAGAGGCGATCCTCGGCATGCCCGCGTGATGCCCACGGTTCGAGGTCCTCAGCATCGAGACCGCTTATGGTCATCATGCACAGCCCGGGCACGAGCAACCAGCGAGCAAAGCTCATGAGCACCAATCCTTGCGCGGAGATGCGGAGATCAGGTCTCAGGCCATGCAGTTCGCCATTCGTCAGCGAAAGCCTGCACAGTTACATCGTCGATGATACAGAAATCGATCCGCCTCAGGGACCTCGTGGCTTGCGCAGTTAGCCACTGCTCGGCCTCACGCAGCAGGATTCTGGCGCAGCGGTCTTTCGGGAACCCGAAGATGCCCGAGCTGATGGCAGGCAGCGAGATACTGGTAAGCCCCAGCTCCTCAGCGCGTGCGAAGGCCGCCCGAACGGCCGACGTTAGCTTGCTGTCCGCTTCCGGGTCCGACCCCAATGGTCCGACCGCGTGGATCACATAGCGGGTCGCCAGCGAGCCGGCCCCCGTGACCACCGCCGAACCCTCGGGGCAGCGGCCGATCCGATTGCTTTCCTCCTGGATGACCCGTCCCCCTCGTCGCACGATGGCGCCTGCAACCCCGCCCCCATGCTGGAGAGCCGAATTCGCGGCGTTGACGATCGCATCGGTCGTAGCCAGAGTGATGTCCCCCTGCACGAGCCTGATCTCGCCCCCGCCCACACCGCGGCTCAAGATAACCTCACCCATGAGTCGCCGTTCCTCCGTTTTGCACAAATCGACTTATCTTGACCCGGTTTTTGACAATCTCAGGCAGGCCATTGTTTCGTTCCGCACTAACTGCTGTCCCAGGGGTGTTTGAAGGTGTATACTCACGAGGAGCGTTCACATCACTGAAGGATGCTCCCAGGCCACTCCCGGCTCAGAGTTCGTCCCGAAAGGAGTACGTATGGACCCGCGACACAACTTCCCTCCGCCCCGGCACGTGCGGGACCTGTTTTCACTCCAGGGCCGTGTGGCTCTGGTCACCGGGGGAGCAGGACGCTACGGTGCCGGGCAGACCTGGGCCGTTGCCGAAGCCGGGGCGAAGACCATCGTCGCCTCCCGCAATCTCGACAGATGCCAGGCAATGGTCGACGAGCTCCGCGCCGCCGGCTGCGATGCCGTTGCCCGGCAGCTTGATCTCACTAGCGAAGAGAGCATCGCCGACTGCTGCGCCTGGATCGAGAAGGATCTGGGCCGCCTCGACATCCTGTTCAACAACGCGGTCTCCCGCTCCACGGGCGGCGATTTCAGCACCGTCACCGCAGAGCAGTGGACAGAAACCATGATTGTCAACTCCACCAGCCTGCTCGTATGCACCCGCACCTGCGCTGAGATCATGAAGAAGCAGGGCAAGGGCAGCATCATCAACATCGCGTCCATCTACGGCATGGTGGGCCCGCAGTTCGAAATCTATGGCAGCACGGGCATGAAGAACCCCGGCGAGTACGCCTTCGCCAAGGGCGGTATGATCCAACTCACCCGCTACCTTGCCACGTTCTACGCGAAGGACGGGATCAGGGTGAACTGCATCAGCCCCGGCGGATACTACGACGGTCAGCCCGAAGAGTTCGTGGACAATTACTGCGCTCGCACGCCCTTGGGGCGCATGGCCGGCCCGGAAGACATCAAGGGCGTGGCCCTGTTCCTGGCATCCGACGCATCCGCATACGTCACTGGGGTCAATATCCCCTTGGATGGCGGCTGGACTTGCCAGTGACCTGTGAGATCACGATGCGTGCACGTCGTCAGGTGCGGGCCTGCCCAGCGACTGCCGGTGCGGGATGCCCGCGCTGACAAGCGGACAGGGGCGCGCACACCACGTTGTCACAGCCGTTCGCACGCTGAAGTAGCCTGTTGCGAGGTGATGCACCATGGCGCATGAGCTTGTCGGAAAGCAGATGAAACGCTGGGAGATGGACAACCGCCTCAAACGTCGTTTCGAGGCGGACGAAATCGAGTGCGCCATGACCACTCCGGTGATCACCATCTCCCGACAATGGGGAAGTGGCGGCACCAACATCGCCAAACTGGTCGCCAAGAAACTGGACTTCAAATTGTATGACAAGGAGATCATCGAGCACATCGCCGAACTGTCGGGGGCGAGTCCGTCGCAGATCGAGCATCACGATGAGAGCGACCCGGGCGTCTTCAGCGACCTCGTCCTGCAGCTGCTCGAGGGCAAGCGCCCCACTTCTGCGGGCTACCTGCGCGCTCTGGTCAAGGCCGTCAAGCAGGTTGCGCGGGCAGGGAATGCGGTGATCATCGGCCGGGCGTCCAATCTCATTCTCCCGCTGGCCTTCAACGTGCGGATTATCGCGCCCGAGAACGTGCGGGTCCAGCGAATCAGCGAATTGCATAATACCGACGAGCGTACGGCGCGCCGCATGGTCACTCACTCCGACCGCCAACGCAGCCGCTTCGTCCGCTCACAGTTCGGGGCTGACTGGAACGACCCTCTCGCCTTTGACATTGTTCTGAACACCGAACACTTCAGCATCGAGCACGCCGCGGATCTTATCATCAAGGGCTTCACGGACCGCAGACAGGGACAGATAGGCACGTGCGCGCCTTCGAGTTGATCATCCGTAACGGGCTGTTGTTCGACGGAACCGGCGCTCCCGCAAGGCCGGCGGACATCGGCATTCGGGGGGACACAATCGCCGCCGTCGGCGACCTGGCCGGCGCTGAATCGGCGCGAACCGTCAACGCCGCCGGCCTCAGCGTCACTCCTGGTTTCATCGACATCCACGCCCACTCCGACCTTACCGTGCAGGTGAACCCCGCCGCGGAAAGCAAGGTCCGGCAGGGCGTGACCCTCGAGGTCAATGGCCAGTGCGGCTACTCGCCCTTCCCCGTGAATCCCGGCGACCGCGCCGAACTGGACGCCCTGAACCCCTTCGTCACCGCCCAGCCGGACTGGACCTGGACCACCACCGCCGATTTCCTCTCCGCATTGCGAGCCACCGCGCCCAGCATCAATCTCGGCCAGCTCGCCGGACACAGCGCCCTGCGCGCACGGGTCATGGGTTTTGCCAATAGTGCCGCGAGCCCGTCACAGGTCGCCGCTATCTGCGACGAAGCCCGCGCTGCGCTGGACGAAGGCGCTATCGGCATCTCCTTCGGCCTGGCCTATGCGCTGGGGTCCTTCGCCGCGAATGACGAGATCGAGGCCGTCTGCCTCGTGGCTGCGCAGGCCGGTGCGATGGTCAGCGTCCATATCCGCAATGAAGGCGAGTTGCTCCTGGAAAGCATCGGCGAAATGCTGGACATCGCCCGGCGGGTCAGCGAGACTGCTCCCTTGCGCCTCCAGTTCGATCATCTCAAAGCCTCGGGGAAACGCTGGTGGGGGAGAGTCGCCGATGCCCTGGAGCTTCTCGAAAGCGCCCGGTCGGAGGGCCTTGACATCGCTTTCGACGTGTACCCGTACATCGCGGGAAGCAGGCACCTGTCCGGCTCACTGCCCGCCTGGATGCACGACGGGGGCAACGAGGCCCTCGTGAAACGCCTCGCCGACCCTGACTGCCGAAAGCGACTGCGCGCCCAGCACGACGCCTGGCTGCGCGGCGAGATCGGGCACAGTCCTTTCGAACTGGACTTCGACCGCATCGTGGTCACCGAGGTCCTGACAGACGGCAATGCCTGGACTGTCGGGAAGAACCTGGCCGAAGTCGCATCGGAGCGGGGGCAGGATGCAATCGATGCGACCCTCGACCTCCTCATGGAAGAGCGGGCCCAGGTCAGCGTGGTCCTCTTCAGCATGACCGAGGAGGACATGACCCGGGCCCTGAAACACCCGCTGGGTTGCATCGGCACCGACGGCCTGGTCTTCGCGCCATACGGGCCACTCTCCCGCGGCAAGCCCCACCCGCGCTCATACGGCACGTTCCCGCGGGCCATTGGCCGCTATGCCCGTGACGCCGGCCTTATGCCGGTGGAAGAGGCGATCCGCAAATGTACCTCCTGGCCCGCCTCGCGCCTCGGCTTACGCGACCGTGGGACGATCCGCGAGGGCATGAAAGCCGACCTGGTCCTCTTCGACCAGGACACTCTCCTCGACCGCGCCACCTTCGAGGACCCGCACCAGTATCCGTCAGGCATCGCGCAGGTCATCGTGAACGGCCAGACGGTGATCGACACCGACCGCAACCTTGCCCCCGGCTCGGGGGAAGTGGTGAAGCGGTCATAACGGAAGTCCCGCCGGCAGTGGGACAGCCAATGCTGCCTGTCCGCCATCCTTGCAGCCGCGTGGGGGTGGGCGTCTCGCCCGCCGGCCGCTGGCCTTCAGCCCCGCAGGGGCAGCAGCCCTTTGCCACCAGCGTGAGCTGGTGGATCTCAGGCCCCTCCCATCACTCATCCTTCAGCTTCCAGAAAACCTTTCCGCTGTCCAGCCGGTGATCACCGCCCGGCACAAGTTCGATCTCCTTCCATTCCCTGCCCACAAGCATGAAAGACCGGAAGGCCGGCCATTTCGCGGGCGGAGTGTCCTTCACCAGCCGGTACACCCCGGTCACCCGGTGCTTTATGTCCCAGTACGGCGTCAGCTTGGTGCCCGCTCGCTGCGGATTGCCCCGGGCCTTGCTGCTGGTGTTCTCGGCGATGGTCTCCTTCCCGCCGATTTTCCCCACATAGATCGCCACATGCCCGTACTGCCCCGACCCGTGGTGGATGCCCACGATGTCTCCCGGCTGCAGGCTCCCATCGGTCACCCGGTGCCCCCGGGCCGCGAGCTTCGCCGTCATCGCCTTGGCATCCGACGCCTGGAACTCCCACGTCCCCGGCCTCAACCCGCACGCCGTCTCGTACACCTGCCTCACGAACCGCGCGCAGTAACCTCCCGCCAGCAGATTCAGCTGTTGCTTCGCCGCACCCTCTCCAAGCGTGATGCGCGTCTCCCCCTGCTGGCTGGCCCTGGCGGCCGCCAGCGCATTGGCGACCACCTTCGCGATTTCCCCGTCTGTGTAGATCCGATCCGACATTGGCGACAACCTCCCTGTGCATCGAAGTTGCCGCCATCATCTCGCGCGTGCCTTTGTCTAGTCCTTGGCGCCGATTGGATTTGTGAACCGTTCTGGTTGTATTATCCTTGTCGCCGGTCACCATCCCGCGGATAACGAGAGCTCACCATGGGTCGCCCCGTCACCCTCGCAACCTGCCAGCCGCCTATGCCCGGTCCGGGCCATCCCCCTCCTGAAGTTGAGCAGGCCGCCCTGGACCTGCTTGACGAAGCCGGCCGCCTCGGGGCCGACCTCACCTGCCTGCCCGAGTATCTCAATGGGGGCGGGCTTCTCGACGGGGGCGCTCCGGGAGCAGCCTTCGCCACCGCAGAGCCATTGCTGTCGCGAATTGCGGAGATCTGCGCGCGCTGGGAGATGTTCGCGATCGCGCCGCTGGTCCACGAGAGTGATGGCCCGCGCAATTCGGCCTTCGTCGTCGGGCGTGACGGGTCGGTGTTGGGGCGCTACGACAAGGTGCATCTCACGAAGCCCGAGGCGGAGGCTCTGGGCCTTGTGCCGGGGGACGGCTTTCCCGTGTTCGAACTGGACTTCGGCGTCATCGGTGTGATGCTCTGCTACGATCTGTGCTTCCCCGAACCTGCGCGCTGTCTGGCATTGGAAGGTGCCGAGATCATCCTGTGCCCCTCACTCCAGCGCAGCTACACGGAAGCCGAACTCGACCTGCAGGTTCGTTCCCGGGCATTCGACAACTTCGTCTATCTCGTGCGCAGTAGCTATGGCACACCACCGGGGGAACCCTGGAGACCTGGGATGATCGCGGGGAAGAGCTGCATCGTTGCCCCTGACTCCACCATCCTCGCCGATCTGGGCCGCCGCACCGGGGTGGCATTGCGACAGATCGACCTGGACCTGGTGGATGTGGGCGCACGCTCTCACGGGGGCGAGATTGGCCCTCTGCGCGCCATGCGCCTGGAGGACCGTCGTCCGGAGACCTACGGCCGCCTTTGCCGGTGATCAGCCCGCACGCCGCACCGGCCGTCCGCAGCTGTCTTTCGACGTCGGGAAAGGCCGTGCAGGGAAAGCGCGGCGGTCCGTTCACAAGGCGCCGACGGTCTGCTTCGGCCGCCGTCCCCCTACCATGGGTGGCCCTGCGCCCGGGTGGTTACCTCCACCGGCACCTCACCGTCCACCGTCACCTTCACCTGTTCGCCCAGTCCCGTCAGGCTCAGCCACGGGACCTTCCCCGCGTTCCAGTCAGCATAGGCTAACAGCGGAATCCGCAACCCGTCCCGCACCGGGGCCACGGACACCTTCCCCGCCGCCTTGTCTACCTGCAGGCCGGCCAGTGCCGGGCCGATTCCGAAGGCCGCTGTCCCCCGCGGGTAGTAGTCCAGTGAGATGTGATCACTACCGTACACATAGACATCGGTGAAGCATCCACGCTTGTCCCGGTTGATGTACCGCTGCAGATTCTGGTAGCGCTCCATGTTTCCGCCCATGTCCATCCCCAGGTACGCCGCCGCCATGTCCCGCCAGATATTCTGCGACACCCACATGTTGTTCTCGCGGTCCGAATGGGGGCTGCCATACTGCTTGAGCGTGGCCAGCGTCGCCGTCTGGATGTCTCGTCTCATGCGCTCCAGGTTGATCTCCGGCAGCTTGAGCCCCGACCGCATCGGATACAGCAGGCCGTTGCTGGCGTAGATCGAATAACCATCCCAGCCCTGCACCGGCTTGTACGTGGGCTGCTGGTAGCCATAGCCCCCGTATGTGCCGCCCTGCGTCTGACCGTCGCCCTGGAATTGTCCGCCGGTCTGCCAGTCGTTGCTGTTCCACATGTCCTCCTGCTGCACGGGAGGAGTGCGTCGCCACGGGTCAGTCGCCGGTGGCTCGTACTGCTTCGGAGGCTGGTTGAGTGTCACTGCATAATGGTCGTCGAGCCACGCCTGTTCATCCAGCGTCCGGGCGATCAGCCTGGCCTGCCGCCGCCATTCCGTCGCCAGATCATCCCGGTTGAGCAGCTCCGCCATCTGCTCGCCGCACCGGAATGCCGCAAGCGCTCGCACCGCGAGATACGTCTGGTCCTTGGCGTACTGGATTGCCGCCGAGCCCTGATCGATGGTGTTGTATGTCCCCTCCTCGTGGAACCCATCCCCGTCCGTGTCGCAGCGGATCACATGCGCAAGCAGTTCTTCCACATGCGGGAACAGTTCGCGCACAAGCCCGCCATCCGCGGTCTGCCGCCAGTAGTGGTGCAGGAGCAGGACGAAGTTGGTGTTCTCTTCCACCTCCATGTCATGCCCGTACTTCATGCCATTGGCCGACAAACCCATGCCCATATCATGGGACAGCACACCCTCGCGGATGTACTTCACCCACTGCTTCAGGGTGATCTTCATCAGCTCCGGCCAGTATTCGAAGTAAAGCGGGGCGACGTTGTACTCCACGTCCACCGTCGAATGGAATTTGCAGCAGCCCTCCCAGACGCTGAACCAGTCTTGGCCCTCCTCGCTTGCGCAGTAGAACGTGTTCATCACCCAGCTCTGAAAGGCGAAGGCAAGGAACTCCCGGGTCTCCGGCGACAGGCTGGCATCCGCCACGGTGCTCTCGAACAGCGCCACCTTACGGTCGATCTCGGCGCGGTTGTCGAAAGCGTAGCGGGCGACATCATAAATGTCCGAGAACAGGTCCACGTACTTGAAGTGGTACGGCTCGTTCATCACTTCCAGAATTGGCTCCTGCACCCACCCCACATAGGCGAAAGTGCGCGACTCAGCACTCCCCGGCGCCAGTGTGAAATCCCACTGCAGCCCGGCCGCATTGTCAGCCCAAGCTGTGGTGAGGACTCTTCGCCCGTCCGCGTCCTTCCTGGTTTCCCCATTGACGCCCCGGGCGGCCGGCACTGACATCGTCCCCGCGTGCGCAGACACCCCTCGCGCCTGGTTCGGATCGGCGAACCAGGCGTGGGTGGTCTGCTTGCCGAACACCGGCAGATCGAAGGCCACACCCCGGCAGTCCGCATTTTCCACCCGGGTCACGGTCTCGGTCGGTCTGGGCGAGTGCCCCACCAAAATGCTCCCGACCTGCGCCTTGTCGGAGAGGTTCCTTACCGACACCTCCAGCAGGATATACGGCGCGCAGGAGAGCTTGAGATTCTGCGGATAGAAGGGCGCCTGGAAGCGGTAGGTCACTTCGAGCGGCAGGTCTGGCGCCCTGCAGGTGTAGGTGAGCGAGGTGAGCGTCTGTTCCTGGCGTATCTCGGGGAACGCTTCCAACCGCCCGTTGAAGGGCAGGGAGTACCATACCTTATCCTCACCGGTCCCGCAGCCCACCCCGTAATACACCGCGGTCTTCGGGATGTCGTAAAGTGCCGGGTTATTCTCGAAGTACGCCACGTTGTAGTCTGCGTGTCCCAGCGCCGTCTGCCTGCACAGCCCCTTCTGCGGTCGTGGGTTGATGCAGATGCGCGACCCGAACCGGCTGATGGCCGTCTCGTAAACATTGTGCATATGCGCCGAGTCCCGGGTCACATTCCCCAGCAGCAGTTCCGGGCCGTCTTCGGCGCCGATCTCCAGCGACCAATCGGTGGTGTAGAGCTTGAAGAAGCTGATCTTGGCGTTCTCCACTTTGCCGCGGAAGCCCAGGGTCAACGAACCGTCCTCCGGCACCCGTACGGTTGTCGAGACCACCACGGCCTCATCCGGCCCCCCCCATTCCAGGATGTCGAAGTTCTCAAACAGCGTCTGATTATTCAGCAGGATATCGAACACGCGCTCACCGGTCTCCCGGTACTTGAGCTCGCAGAACCCCATCTTGAGCCGGGCCATGCCGGGTGGCAGACCGGTCAGCACATAGCTGAACTCCTGCCCATAGCGCTCCTTCTGGAACTTCGCGTCCTCAGTGGTCTCCAGCACAGACCGGGTCTCGGTCCATGTCTGGGTGTGGCCGCGCAACTGCACCTCCACTGGGCCGTAGTCCTCGGCGAAGGCAAGTTTCGGCGCGAGGCAGGCCAGGCAGGCGGCAGTGATCAGGGTAAGTCTCGTCATAGGGGGCTCCTGAGAAGCAGGGGTGGGCCGGGTACTTCTCTTGTACTTGGTGAGAACGCCCTGCCAGGCGACATGTTTCCCGATTTCGGCCCCTGACACCTCCACAACCGCGCAACACAATCTCCCGCTATTGACTCATCCGCCGTTCGGGTTCACTATTAGAGTTCGTGCCCGGCCGGTCGTCCTGTATCGGCCCGAACCCAACCCGTACCCCACGGAGGCCCTTCCCCATGCTCAGAATTGGTATCGTGGATTGCGACACTTCCCATGTTGTGCAGTTCACCATGCGCCTCAATCATGTGGAGATCGACCAGGAGCAATGGGTCGATGGCGCAAACATCGTCGCCGCCGTTCCCCTGCCCTCGGCCATCCTGGAGCAGGCGAAGATCGACGAGTACGTCGACAAGCTCCGCAGCTGGGGAGTGGAGATCGTCGAAAGGCCCGAGGACCTGCTTGATATGGGTCTGGACGGCGTCTGTATCGAATCCGTAGACGGCTCGGTCCACCTGGAGCGCGCGAGACCTTTCCTCGAAGCCGGAATGCCCCTTTACATCGACAAGCCTTTCACCACCTCCAGCGCCGACGCCAAGGAGATTCTGCGCCTGGCCCGGGAGAACAACGTGCCTGTCTTTTCCACTTCCAGCCTGCGCTATGGTCTGGAGGTTGTCGAGGTCCTCGAAGACGCCGAGGGCAAGTATGGCAAGGTCATTGGCGCCCACTGCTGGAGCCCGGCGAGCCTGCACGACCGCAACCCCGGCCTGTTCCATTACGGCATCCACGCCGTGGAGCCCCTCTTCACCCTCATGGGCGCGGGCTGCGACTACGTACACACCATCTGGCAAGAGGGGGCCGAGGTCACCGTCGGCGTGTGGGATGACGGGCGCATCGGCACCATACGCGGCACCCGCGCGGGAGCCCACGCTTACGGCTTCACCGCCTGGTGCGAGAAGCAGGTCGTGACCACGTCCATCAACGCCGGCATGATCTACCGCGAGCTGTTGAAGAAGATGGTCGAGATGTTCAAGACCGGCGTGCCGCCGGTGGACTTGCAGGAGACCCTTGAACTGGTTGCCTTCATCGAAGCCGCCATGGAGTCCCAGGCGAAGGACGGCGCGAAGGTCAAGCTGAACCGATAGACGACGACCTGAAGGACTGTCTGCTCTGCGCGGCGTGGGGCAGGCTTCTCGCCTGCCCGCCCTTTGCCGTCGCCGTCACGTGCCCCGGATTGGAGCGGGGGCCGTCGGTCAATCATCCTGAGGGAAGCACGGCCGGCCTGTCGCAGGCGTACCAGTCCCTTGCTGGAGCGGGCTTGCCCGCACCGCCGTATGCCAACCACCTTCGCCGCCAGTGGGACAGGCAATCCTGTGTGTCTGCCGTTTGTCGTGTCTGGGCGAGGACCTGTGCCCGGCCGTCCGTCCGATTTTCCCACCCATACCATCCAGGAGCCGCCAAATGGAACCCATGCCCTCAGTGCCACCCCTAGAGTTCAAGCCCGACTTCGAGGACGCAAACCGCCGTTGGCTGGCCTTCTGGAACCAGGACCTCATCGACCGTCCCTGCTGCTGCATCACCGCCCGCAAACCCGGCATGCAGCCCCCGCCCTGGCCGCGTTACATGTCCGGGGCGCGGGATGACTTTGGCCCGATCATCGAGGCCATCCTGGCCAACGGCGAGGCAACCTGGTACGGCGGAGAGGCCATCCCCTCGTATACCCCCAGCTTCGGCCCGGACATGATGGCCGCCTGGATGGGTGCTCCCCTGGAGTTCGGCGACGCCGAGGGCACAAGCTGGGCGGTCCCCTGCATCGACGACTGGGAGACTGCGCTGCCCATCACCCTCGACCCCGACAACTACTGGTGGCGGCGCATGCTCGACTTCTGCAAGGCCCTTGGTGAGGCTTTTGCCGGGAGGATGGTGGTCGCTCACCTCGACCTGCACAGTAACCTGGACCTCCTCCTGGCCATGCGCGGCGGCCAGAAGCTCTGCATGGACCTCATCGACTGCCCCGAGACCATCGACCGCGCAATGGAGAGTGTCCGTGCCCTGTATAAGCCCGTCTACGATGGTCTGTACGAGGCGGGTAACATGGCCGCCACCGGAACCTGCGGCTGGGTGCCGGCGTACCACCCGGTGAAAACCAACACCATCCAGTGCGACTTCGCCGCATTGATCGGCCCGTCGCAGTTCAGACGCTGGGCGCTGCCGGCTCTCGAGGAAGAGGCCGCATACCTGGAGCATACCGTCTATCACCTGGACGGCCCCGAATGTCTGGTACACCTGGACGACCTGTGCTCCATCGACGGCCTGGACTGCATTCAGTGGACCACCGGCGCCCGCAACAAGGAATTCATCGAGTGGATGGACCTGCTCAAGGACATCCAGGCCAAGGGCAAGAGCCTGTGGGTTCCGTGCAACACCGAGCAGATCAAGGTCTTCCACAAGGAACTCGAGCCCAACAAGGTCTTCTACGTCCTGGGCGCTGCATCGCCCGAAGAGGGAGAGGCCACCCTCAAGTGGCTGGCCGACAACACCTGATACTCTTCGGTCCACATTCACTTTCGCCGTCATAACTGACCCGGAATCAGTCCATGGACACGCGACACCCAGCCACCACGAGATCAATCATCATCGGCCTCATCGGGGCCGTGGCCGTCTGTTTCATCGTCTGCTGGGCCGAACTGGTGGTGACCACCATCCAGATCGCCATCTGCCAGTTCGCCCCGGCAGCCATTGGCCTGCTGCTTCTCGTGGTCATCGTCAACGGTGGCGTGAGACTGGTTTTCCGCAGGCTGGCATTGCGTCCCCAGGAGATCATCATCATCTACATGATGATCCTCGTGGCCGCGCTCACCACTTCCCGCGGGGTTCTGGAGCGCTGGTTCTCCACCATGGTGGCGGTCAATTACTACGCCACCCCTGCCAATCACTGGGAGGAGACCTTCTTCCCCCACGTCCCCCAGTGGGCCGTGCCCTGGGACGTGGAGGGAGAGGCTCAGGACTTCGTGGTTCGAGCGTTCTACGAAGGCCTGCGCCCCGGCGTTCCTATCCCCTGGAGCGCCTGGACCCAGTCCTACCTCGCCTGGCTGGTGGTCATCGTCGCGCTGCTCTTGTCTTACGCTTTCCTCGCCTCGATCCTGCGCAGGCAATGGATCGACAACGAGAAGCTCAGCTTTCCTCTGGTCAACCTGCCCATTGAGCTTGCCCGCGGGGAATCCGACGGCAAGTCCTTCTTCGCCAACCCCATGGTCTGGATCGGCTTTGCCATCCCGACCCTCATCTTCACTCTCAACGGCATCCACAATATCTACCCGTCAATTCCCGCGATTCCGCTGGAGGTCAGGCTGAACCAGACCTTCAACAGCATGGGCAAGCCCTGGATCGACCTGGGCTACACCACCGCGTACTTCTCCATGGCCGCCGTTGGGTTCAGCTACTTCCTGCCTGCCGAGATTCTTCTGTCTCTGTGGTCCTTCTTCGTGTTCCTTCGGGTGGAGAACATCATGTTCTCGGCTTTCGGCGCATCACCCGAAGCCATGCCGCTGTACCCCACCACCCTGTGGAACGGCTACCAGGTCCTTGGCGCGTATCTCGTGCTCGTGGTCTACTTCATCAAGTCCGCGAAGCCCCACCTGGCCGGCGTCTGGCGCGCAACCGTCGGCAAGCCCAACCCTGAGCTTGAGGGCCGCGAGTTCCTGCCCCACCGCGTCTCGGTCATTGGTCTGTTTACCTGCTCGGCCGTAGCGGTCTACTGGTTCACGAAACTGGGGATGAGCCTGTGGATGGCCGTGGTAGAGGTTGTCATCTTCGTGTTCGTCGTGGTCATCGTCATGGCCAGAAGCGTCAATGAGGCCGGGATGCTCATGACCGAGACCAGCTTCCGCCCAGTGGACCTCGTTCGGCTTTTTACCCGCCTGAGCGCCCTTGGCCCGAAGAACCTCACTGCACTGTCCTTCGCCGACGCCGCCTTCACCCGCGACCTGCGCGGCAATTTGCTCAGCACCTTCCTCGATGGCCTGAAGATGTCGGACCTCATCAAACTCGACCGCCGGCACCTGTTCATCGCCATCGCCATCGCGCTCGCCGTAGCCCTGACCTGGGGAAGCTTCCTGCACATTCTCATCCCCTACCAGCGCGGCGCGGTCACACTCTACGGCTACGGCTACCGGGCCAACGCGCTGTGGGGTTTCCAGCATTTCCAGCCGGCAATGGAGACTGCAGGCAACTACGACGCCCGCCTGCCCATCTTCTTCGGCTCAGGCGTGCTCATGGCCGTGTTTCTCAGCATCATGCGCGCCCGGTACACCTGGTGGCCCTTCGCCCCCCTGGGCTTTGCCCTCTCCGGCTCGTGGAGCATGATCGTCTTCTGGTGCCCGATCCTCATTGCCTGGATGCTGAAAACCAACATCCTGAAGTACGGTGGGATGAAGGTATACATGCGCCTGAAGCCCCTGTTCCTGGGGCTGATCCTCGGCGAGTTCTCCCAGGCCGTCATCTGGGCAACCATCGCCAGCGTCTGGCGCCTGCCGGCCCCCTTCTTCCCCTGGCCGTAGACGCGGCCAGACCGCCGATCGCCTTCGCCATCTTGTGCAGGCGAGGGCTCGCGCCACGCCAGGCCCGCTTGTCGTCCTCTCTCAGCCGTCGCGCCTCTATCTCCCGGTCGCAGGGACGGCAGCCCTTAGCTGACAGCCGTGAGCCTGCCGATCACGTCACGAGGCCCCTTCCAACGCCGCCGTGTCGACGCCTGGACAAAGAGTACCTGCTCAGGAAACGAAAACCGGCGCTCCGGCCGTACTCCTCATCCGAGGTGTACTCTGGCCGAAACGCCGGCGTCAATGGACCGTCTATCGTTTCTCTGGCCGGACCCGCTCTACCGCGACTGCAGCGTGATGCTGTTCAAAGTCACGTAATATGTGTCGTGCGTCCCCGCCGCCACCGTGATGTAGTCCTCGAAATCCTCGCCGACGGTGCCCCACAGGGTCACCTTATACGTGCCCGGCGCAGCGAAATTCGGGCCGATCGTAGTGTGCGCCCGAATGTGCCAGTCTGCCTGGAAACCGTTGCCCTGCAGCCGCACGTGAATCGGCAGGTCGGTCTCGTTCCGGAAGGTGAGCACCCCGGCCGTTACGCCCTCCGGCGCGCCGGTAACGGGGTTGGTCCACGGGTAGTCTCGAAGCTGGACGCCGAAGGTGGGTTGCGGCGCGTAAACATACGCCCGGTTCTCCACATCGCTCCATTCCACGTACACACCGAACAGTTCGCAGACCTTGCGCAGCGGAACCCAGGTCCGGCTATCGCGGAATATCACCCGAGAGCCCAAGTCAACCGGATTGTTGTTCACCTTCACCTGGCTGCTGCCGGGGACGAAGCGAATGACCGTATCATTGCGCTCGACCTCGATGTAACTCGCCTTCGGCCCCCAGACCTGCCGGCCGCCGATGTGGCGGATCAGGTCATTGAGGGTGATGTACATCCGCTTACCGCTGATGAACCCGTGGCGCTCGAGGTCCGCTTCCTCGCCGGAGAACCAGATAGCCTCCTGCGTCACGGGCACCCGGTGCAGCTTCGCGAAAGCCGGTGAGCCCTGTTCGGGCATCTCCAGCACATCCGCGAGCACCGCGGAGCCCTTGTCATTGGCCACGGTGACGGCGATCGGGCCGGTGCTGATCACCAGCTTGCCGGCCTTCTCAGCGTCAATGCGCAGCACATGCTCGCCGTCGCTCAGCTTCGCCGTGTCCAGAAGCAGAGCCGGGCTCGCGGCGTCCGTGGCGAGTCTCAACTCGCCGTCAACGAAAAACCGCACCTTGTCGCAGACCGGCCTCAGCGGATGGGGGCTGACCTGCAGGGAGCCGCGCACAACCGGCCCCGCCGACGAGGGCAGGATCGGCTCGGCGCACTCCAGTCTCACGTCCAGCGCATTGCCCGTGGTGAGGACTTTCGTGTCGCCCAAGCACGGCAATACAAGACCGATGGCACACAGACAAAGTAGCAGTCGCGTTGGCACGGTCGCTGCCCTCCTGAGAGGTCCGGACGGGAGATGGATTGGCCAAGGCTACAAGCATGGAGTATAGCACAGCCCGAAAACGGATGTCAAAGCTATCGGGACCCTCCAGCCGCGGCCGAAGAGGGACGATCGGCGAACCTACGCCCTCTGCCTGCCGACCTTTCCACTCCGTCGCATTCCCCGACACCGGTCCGCACTGGACCGGCAAAGCTGTCAGTCAGCCACATTTCTCCACCGGGCCCTGCTCCGCCTTCACCGGTTTCGGCGCAGGGGCGACAGGTCGAAGCACCTGGCTGATCGGCGGCGCGGGCGGGGTCCAGTTACGTGGTTTCGAGGACCACGTGCGCTGCACCGGCGCCACATACAGCGGGATGTACTCCAGGGTCCGCACCCCGAAACGGCTGGCAGCGGCGGCATCCGTACCGAAGCTGATGTCGAATCGGTGCTGACCCTTCACCGCGCTGCCAGTGTCCTCCACGATCAGAATGGCCTCGATCGGTGCTCCCATCCAGATCACGCTCCCCGGCCCCCAGTAACGCGGGTCAGCAGCGCAGATGCCCCGGCGAACCCGGGTCCCCCACCGCGTCGTGGGTCCGCCACCATCCGGGCAGTTGGAGGAATATGCAGTGCAGCGCGCCTTACGGGGCTGATGCTTCAGGCCCTGGCAAAGCAGAGACAGCCGCCATTCGGGCTGCTCGCCGAAATCCCCGCGCCAGGTCTTTATAATCACAGGATACAGGGGGTGGGTCGTGTCGAGACCCCCAGGGAAGTCGAGGCTTGGAGTGAATGTGAGGGGGCTATCTGATGCGGCGATTCCCGATGGCGGCGCGATCCCCGTCGCTCGGGCCACGGGCAGATCTTCTGCGAAGGCGGGTACGGTCAGCAAGGTCCACGCCGCGATAAGCGCGGCGCAAGGGTACAGGTACCTGGTGGTTCGCAACATGACGGACGGCTCCTATCTCGCAGTCTGTGGTGTGTGCAGGCCCTCTACCCTCACCCACACGGCAATTCCCATTCCCGGCAAACAGCCGCATTTCGCGGCGGTCTGCCGCGTCCCAGGGTAAGCTAAGGGACGGCTACGAATGAAAGGGGAAGAGTGTGGATTTGCAGCAAGGGAGAGGTGGTGACTTCAACCGCTGCGATTCACGGCGGCTCGATCGGTCACCTCGCGGCTGGACGCGCACCGGTCCTGTCGCTATCGTCGCGCGCAAGGGCCGGCCGAGTGTCCCCCAATACTGTCAGCCGATCGTTTCAGGCAGACATCCTTTCGTAATCCAAGTCTCATCTGACCGAAAAAGTGGACTTCGGAGATCCCCAGGCGGGGCTCCGACTGGCACCCCCGGACCATTCGGGCCGGACTGGTTAGCCCTCAACTGTCGCGGCGCATCTCGCCGGTGACAGCGTATTCTGCCTGACAGACGGGGCATGTGTCAACATGCAGACCCCCACAATGCAGGCAGACGCCGTCCATATCCTTCTGGTCCTCCAGCGCCGCCATCACGAATCTCTCAAGGCAACGCAGCAGGTCACACGACGCCGGAGCGCCGATCCGCGTCAGCACCTTGTCAATCGCCTGGTTGCGTGCCTCAATGACCTGCCGGGAAATAGCTTCACCCTCCGGGCTCGCCTGCAACTGGACGATGCGCCGGTCCTGTTGGTACGAGGACCGGGTAATATAGCCCTTCGCCTCCATCCGCTCCACCAGCTTCACGGCCGCGGGATGACTGACGTCCAGTCCCTCCGCCAGGTCCTTGATGCAGCACCTTGGGTGAAGGTAGATGAACTGGAGCCCTTGGAACTGGGCCCGAGAGATTTCCTTGCCCACAGCGATTTCCAGCGCCCGGGCGGTTATGATCTCATCGATTACATTACAGAAGAGTCGGCAGAGCCTGTCTGCCTTGTTCGCATCGTCGGACATATGAGCCCCCAGTGAAGGATTAGCTGCTGTCATGGCGGAAGCGTAACATACCTTCACACTCTGAATCAAGCCAATTCGCGCCGACAGAGGCGAGTAATCGCCGGCGCTCCTGCCACCGGGGCCTGCGCATTTGACACTCCCGAGGGCGCGGACCTATAATCCTCCGCGCAGTCAGGGGTATCCGGGAGCCGATCATGTCCGCACCATCCGCGGCGACGGGGAGTCACCCGTCGCTTTCAACTTACCTGACCCTCGCCACCGTTCCCCTCATCTGGGGCACGCATTTCGTCGCTTTGAAAGTGGTGTACGAGGACTACAGCATCTTCGGCATGCTGAGCATGCGCTACATGCTCATGATCGTCGTGCTGCTGGGGGCATTGTGGTTTTTCGAGCGCGACATGCGTTTCGCCCTGCGGGATCTCCCGTATCTCGCTGTCTTCTCGCTGTTCATGGTGACCATCTACCAGATTCTGTTCGCTCTGGCGATCCGCTGGGCGACTGCCGCCGAGAGCGCACTGCTCATCAGCACCGCCCCCATCTTCTCCGCAATCACCGCCGCCGCGCTAGGCTGGGAACGCATCAGCCGCAGGCTTGCGGCGGGGATCGCCCTTGGCTTCCTGGGCATCTTCGCCGTCATCTACGGCGGGCAGGCGGCCACCGCCGTGCCGGAGCATGCCACCCACGTGAAGGGCTGCCTGGTCATGCTGGTGGCAGCGGTCATGTGGGCCTGGTATGCTGTACTCGCCCGGCCCCTGCTCGCGAAGTATTCGCCCCTGAAGGTGACTGCTTACTGCCAGACCCTGGGCGGCCTGGCCATCATCCCCATCGGCCTTCGCGAGGCCCTCACGGTCACGCCTCAGTTGGTGGCGGACCTCGGCGCATCCGGCCTCTTCAGCCATTCTTTCTGGGTGCTGTTCGGCCTGGTCTACTACGCCTGGTTTTCCGGCGCGTATGCTTTCACCGTCTGGTACCGCGGAGTTCGTGCTCTGGGCTCAGCGCGCACCATGCTTTTCCAGTTCTGCGTTCCCGTGGTGGGTCTGGTGGCTGCGATTGCCATCCGCGGCGAATACCCCACATTCCTGCAGTGGATCGGCGCGGCGGCGACCCTGGTCGGCGTGGTCTTCGCCGCGCGACGTCCGGCAAGCACTCCTCCGGCGTCCGAGACAGAAACGACTGATGGGAGAGAGGTTCTCGATGCAGCTGACGCCGCTTCCTGAGGTGCTTGAGCGCTTCCGCACAGGCGGTTTCGTCGCTCTCCTCGACCGGCCCGACCGTGAGGGCGAGGCGGATCTCTTGCTCGCTGCTCAATTCGCAACCGGCGAGAAGATCAACTTCATGCTCACCCACGCGCGCGGCCTCCTGACCCTTGCGATCAACGCCGAGCGCCTGCGCGAACTGGACATTCGCATGCTGGAGCCTCGCTACTGCGGCGACAACGTGCCCGCCTTCACCGAACCCGTGGATTACACGCCGGCGGTCACCACTGGCGTCTCCGCTTTCGAGCGCGCCGCAACCATCCGGGCAATCATCGACCCTTCCACCCGCGCCGAGGATTTCATGCGTCCCGGGCACGTCTTCCCCCTCGCCGCCAACGCCGGAGGCTTGCGCAAACGCGGCGGCCACACCGAGGGCGCCATCGCTCTCGCGAGAATGTGCGGCCTGTACCCCGCGGTCTGTATGTGCGAGGTCATGACCCCGGAAGGCCACATGGCTCGGGGCGAGAAGATCGCCGAGTTCGCCACCCGCCTGGGCATTGCTCTCGCCAGCACAGACCAGTTGCTCGACGCCCTCGACGCCGCCGAGAGCGAGTAGCCCCGGACGGGCGAGCTTTGACGTGGGTGCCGGTTACTTCCGATAGTCGTGGGGTGTGCGCGGCGACCGCACGCGGTCGCCTCTCAGCCGACGGGGCCCCACGGAACCGGCGGGCCTTCTGCCTCACAGCCCGCGGCGCGGGCGGCACACAACACAGGATCGGTTGGCGCGGACATCCCCTGGAATAGCGCCTGCTGCGCTCTCCGCCCGGGTGGTGTGGAAGGCGCGCACACCGGTGATCCGACCTGTCCGCCAAAGCTGGTCGGAGCGCACTTTTTCTTGCATCTGCGCGTCTCTTGTGATATGGTAATCCCTCGCGACTGACCAGTTGGCTTGCCGAAACGTACCAGCGGAAGGGATAGATGGCCGTGGCGAAGGTCTGCGAAGTCTGCGGTAAGAAGCCCTCGGTGGGCTGCAATGTAAGTAACTCCTACAGGCACACCAAGCGCCGCTGGATGCCCAACCTCCAGCGTGTGCGCGTTCAGACCGCTCAGGGAAACACCCACATGAAGGTCTGCACTTCCTGTATCAAGGCAGGGAAGGTGCGCAAGGCGGTCTGACGCGCCGACAGAATGCAGGTCCGCGCGGCCGGGGTATCCCCCCGGCCGCTGTTGGTCGTGCTGGCGGTAACCGGTCTCGTGCATGGGTACGGAGGGAGTGGCGCAGATGTCGGAGTCAGGCCCTGAGTCCCGGAGTGAACCGATTCTCACGCCTGCCCGAAACATCTCCTTCGGCGAACTGTCCAGCTCCGGTCCGCTCTCTTGCAGTCATCCTTTCGTGATGGGCATTCTGGGCGGAGCCTGCGTCGCGCTGGGCGCCAGCCTGCTGGTGGCAATCCAGACCGGCGCACCCGGAGGCTATGGAATCGCCGCAGTCCTCGCAGGCCTGGGGCTCGCCTCCGGGCTTTTCCTGGCGAGCATCGGTCGCTGCGCCGTCTTCGCCGGCACGCCCGCGCCCTTTCTCGCCTGGTTCCGGGCCGAGATGACCAGCGAGCGCCTGGCTCTGTGCCTCCTGAGCACCATCCTCGGCAATATCGCCGGTGCACTCATCGTGGTCTGGCTGGTGTTCGTCGCCGGCCAGTACGCTCTTGCAGACGCACAGGTCGGCCAGACCGCACTCACAATCGCCCGCCAGAAGTGCGCGCTCCCCTTCATCTCTATGCTCATCCGCGGGCTTTTCGGGGGCGTGCTCGTCGCTGTTGCGCTCTGGCTCGCGGCAGGCGCCCAGACCTTGATTGACCGGGCTATCGCCGTCGCCATACCTGCGATCATTCTTGTAGCCTGCGGCTTTACCCACTGCGTTTCCGATCTCTACCTGGTCCCCATGGGCCTCGCGATCCAGTCCTGGAAAGCGGTCCCCTCGGAGGGGACAGCCATTACCCTCGGCGCATTCATTTTCCGCGTTTTCATTCCGGGCGCGACAGGAGGGCTCCTGGGCGCCGGGTTCGCGGTGGGTGCTTTGCACTGGGCGAAATACACCCGCGCCGCTGTGCCCTCCGGGGATACGTCTCGCCCTCGCAGGCGCGCGCCACGCAGCGATGCAACCCGGGCTCTCAGTCTGCGCGGCACACGCCGGGGCCGGCCCCGGCTGAACGACGAGACCCCCGGAGACCCGGAGACCTGAGCCGGAACCCCCATGACTCAGCACACCCCGCCTACCGTGGCGTTGAAGACCCTGGGCTGCAAGCTGAACCAGTTCGAGAGCGAGCAGATTCGCGAAGAGCTGGTGCGCCTTGGCGCCATCTGCGTCCCCTTCGACGCCCGGGCCGACATCTACATCATCAACAGTTGCACCGTCACTGCGAAGACCGACCGGGACTGCCGCCGCCTCATCCGACGCGCGCGCAAGACCAACCCCTCTGCATTCATCGCAGTCACCGGGTGTTACGCCCAGGTAAGCCCTGATGACCTCGCGGCGATCCCCGAAGCCGACCTGATCGTGGGCAACGAGGCCAAAGGCGACCTTCCCGCCACTATCCGCGCGCGCACTGCCGGCAGTCTCACGTGGCCGGCGACCGATGTTTCCCTCGCGGTTCCCTGCTTCGACCGCGGCACGATGGTGGACGAGTTCGCGGATCACACCCGGGCCTTCGTCAAAGTCCAGGAGGGCTGCAATGCCGCCTGCGCCTACTGTATCATCCCTCGCGCACGGGGCCGCAGCCGCAGCGTTCCCCTGGCGCAGGTGCTGGAACAGGCCCGCCGTCTCGTGGATGCAGGCTTCCCCGAGATCGTGCTCATCGGCACCCATCTCGGCCAGTACGGACAGGACCTGCCCGACGGTATCGATCTCTGCGGCCTCGTCGAGCAACTCGCCGATCTGCCCGACATGCGCCGCCTGCGCCTGAGTTCCATCGAGCCGCTGGAAGTTCCGGACCGGCTCATCCGTCTGGTCGCCCATCACCCCAAAGTCTGTCGCCACTTGCACATACCCATCCAGCATAGCGACGAGACGGTATTGCGCCGCATGAACCGCCCTTACGGCCCCGACACGCTCCTGGACCTGATCACCCGGATTCACGGGGCCGATCCGGGCGTCAACATTGGCAGTGACGTGATCGTCGGCTTCCCCGGCGAGACCGACGCACAGTTCGAGACCTGCCGTCGCTTCATCGAAGACCTGCCCTTTGGCTACCTGCACGTGTTCACTTACTCGCCCCGTAAGAACACGCCCGCGGCAACCATGCCCGATCAGGTGAACCCGCAGGTGAAACTCGCCCGCAATCACCTGCTGCGGGAACTCTCCGAACGCAAGCGCTCGGCCTTCGCCGCGGGCATGATCGGTCAGGTTCTCCACGTGATCTTCGAACGCCCCGCCGAGGGTCGCGAGGGCTGGCTGGACGGCTTGTCGGACAACTACCTGCGGGTGTTCGCGCCGGGTGCGTGCGACCTCCTGGGCCGGACGGTACCTGTCCGGATCGGCGCCTCCCGGGGCGAAGTTCTCGAAGGCACTATTTGCGCGGAGGGATGAACTGCTCCCCGCCGGCCGTTCCTGTATGGGGGGACGGGCATGGGACCTCAAGTCGTACCGCGTCTAGTGCCTGTGCCCAAAGGGTCGCAACCATATCCTTCCCTGAACCGATTGCAGGGGCCCTTCCGCGGTCGCAGGTGGTCGCTCCGGGATACCATTCCCCCGATGCTGCCGTTCACCATCCGCCGTAACGAGCGGGCCGCCCAGTCGGGTTCGCCCTGCAACGCGTCTTGCAAGACCCGGCAAAACGTGGTTAAACAGTACAAAGTTCCGCAAGTGCACTCCATTTCGGACGGCCCGATGCATCAGTCTCGACGCCCTCTCAGAGTCCTCCAGGTCATCGCGCCTCATCGCTACTCAGGCGCTGAGCGTATCGCGGTGACTCTCGCCGATGGACTCCAGCGACGCGGGCATGAGGTGGTTTTCGCCTGCAACGGCCAGCCTCAGTTCCTCGACGCCCTGCGCGACCGTGGCCTTGCCTGTGAGAGCTCCGGGGTTTATGGCAAGCTGAACCCACTGCCGCTGGCGCGCCTTGTCCGCCTGGCCCGCAGGTTCCGCGCGGACGTGATCCACACTCATTTGTCAAGCGCTGCCTGGCTTGGCGGCCTGGCCGGCAAATCCCTTGGGGTCCCTGTCCTGGCCCACGTACACGCCCTCAACACCCGCACCTGGTATGGCCGGGCTGATATGCTTGCCGCCTGCTCCCAGGGCGTCAAGGATCACCTGGTCTCCCAGGGGCTGGCTCCCGAGCGCATACAGGTCATCTACAATGGGATCGACCTGTCCCGCCTGGAGCGCCTCCGACCTCTAGCTGATGTGCGCCGGGACATGTCCATCAGCGACGGTCAGCCCGTGGTGGGTGTGGCGGCGCACCTCACGCCGAAGAAAGGGCAGCGCTATGTCGTCGAGGCCGCGGCCCTTCTGCGCGAGAAACGGCCGAATCTCTTGTGCTACCTCCTCGGCGAGGGCGAAATGCAGCACGCACTCGCCGACCTCGCCCGCGCTCTTGGCATTGGCGACCGCGTGCGTCTTATGGGATACCGCCCGGATGCCGTGGACCTCATGCAGGCCATGGATATCGTCCTGCTGCCTTCAATCGCCAAGGAAGGACTGGGGCTGTGTCTTGTGGAAGCATCCGCCCTGGGTAAGCCTGTGATCGGCAGCGACGCCCCGGGCATCAACGAGGTCATCGAGCCGGGGCGCACCGGTCTGCTCGTGCCTCCGGGAGACGCCCGCGCCCTGGCTGACGCAATAGACTACCTTCTCGCCGACCGGGACCTGTGTCGGCGCATGGGGCAAGCCGGGCGCGAACGAGTGGCCGCCATGTTCGACCTGGAGCGCATGGTCGACGAGACGGAGCAGCTATACTACCGGATAATCGACGACAGAGCCCCGCGAAAGCGCCGCTGATCCGGCCGAACACTCCACAATCCATACCCCCGGAGGGTCTCCCGTGATTGACCACGCCGCCCCACGCATTGGCGTCCTCGGACTTATGTTGGAGCTGTACGACAAGGCGGCGCCTGACCTGCGCCCGAAGCAGGAGCAATTCGCCCGCGAGGAGCTGATCCCCCGGCTCGAGGGCATGGGCGAGGTTACCTACGCGGGGATCCAGAATACCCGCGAAGGCGTTGCGGCGGCGGTGGATGAGTTCATCGCCGAGGACGTAGACCTGGTCATCACCCTGCACCTGTCCTACGCCCCCAGCCTCATCGCTCTGCCCGATTTGCTCCGCTGGTCCGGCCCTGTGGTCATGTGGAACACCCAGAAACTCAAGGGCATTGGCCCCGATTTCAGCTACACCCAGGTCATCGAGAATCACGGCATGCACGGCGTCCAGGACCTGGCGAATACCCTCAACCGCGTGGGCAGGCAGTACGCCGTGGTCACCGGGCACTTCGAAGACCCCGTCACCCTGGCCGAAGTCGCCGGCTGGGCCCGCGCCGCAAAAGCCCGGCGCGCCCTGCGCAAGGCCCGTATCGGCCAGGTCGGGTTCGCCTTCCAGGATATGGGCGACTTCGGCGTGGACGAGACCCAGTTCATGGCTCTCGTCGGCCCGCACGTGGTCCGTGTGCGCCTGGACGCCCTCGCCGAAGCCCAGGATCAGGCCCCGCTCAGCGCCCTGGAGGAAATCGTCCGCGAGGACAGGGAGCGTTTCGACATCGCCCCCGGAATCACCGACGAAGAGCATCTCGCATCTGCCCGCATCGAGTGGGCCATGCGCAAAGTCTTCGACGAACTCGGCCTCGACGGTGTCGCCATCCACTATGAGGCCCTCGCGGCCGATCCCAGGTTCGGCGCTCTACCCTTTGCCGCCGCGAGCAAGCTCCTGGCCGAAGGCTACGGGTTCGGCGGCGAGGGCGATGTGACGTCTGCCTCCGCCGTGGTCGCTATGCAGCACCTGTGCGGGCAGGCCTCCTTCTCGGAAATGTTCACCATGGACTTTGAAGGCGACTCCATCTACCTCGCCCACTACGCCGAAGCAAACCCGCGCATGGCGCGCAAGGATATGCGCCCAAGGCTCTGCCGACGCGAGGGGTGGGTGGGCTCCGGCGGGGTCTCCACATCCCTTGCCTTCGGTTTCCAACCCGGCCCGGTTACCATGGCCAATCTCACCATTGGTGAAGGTGGCATGCCCAAGCTCATTGCCTTCGAGGGCGAGATCTTGGATTTCTACAAGCCGGAGTTCGACACCCCCCATGGCCGCTTCCGCCCCGACGAATCCATGCCCGAGTTCCTGGATGCTTACGCGCACGAAGGCGGCTCGCACCACCTGGCCATGTCACCCGGCGAGCACCTGGCCCACGTCGCGAAGCTGGCCGAACTCCTGGGCATCAACTACGTGGAGCTGTAACGCCCCGACGGACGCGCCTGATGGGGAGCTTCCATGCCTGGAGGCTCCCCGATTTCGTTACTCTCCCCATTCAACCGGCAATATGTGTCTTTTTGTTCACAAAAAGTTCCTGTTGTATTAAGAAAGTGTTATCCCCATAATAGTCCTCAAGGCGCAGGTCATCTTCCGCTGTACGATCCGCACCCGTGCTGACTGTGTGCCCGGCTGAAACGGCCGGGCATGCGTGTTCTCGATTCCCGAAGGCCCCGGGGGTATGCGCCATGCCAAAGGCAAAGCCCGAGACCCTCAAACCGACGACCACCGTCGCTGAAGCCATGCGGATCCTCTTCCCGCCACGCGTGAAGGAAATCCTCAAGCACGAAAAGGCCGTGCGCAAGTCCGACATCGAGGGCGTCCACGACATGCGCGTGGCCACAAAACGCCTGCGTGAAGCAGCCCGCGTTTTCCGTCCCGCATTTGGCCGCACCCGCATGGACCGTCACCTCTCCCACATGGCAGCCCTCAATGACGCCCTGGGCAAAGTGCGCGAGTTCGATGTGATGGGCCTGCAACTCGAAGCGTTGGGTGAGCGCCAGGAGGGGCTCCTCGATGGCTTGCAGCCCCTCATCGACCAGTTGGCACAGCGACGCGCCGAAGCCAACGAGAAGCTGCTTCCGGTCCTCGACGAGACCCTGCCATATCTGGAGGAAGACTTTGCCGAACTCACCCGGGACCGCAGCAGGAAGCGGGCAGACGTGTGGAAGATGCCCTTCGTGGACATGTGCCGCGCGACCATCTTGCGGCGTATCGACGAGGCTTTCGCCCTGGAAGCTGAGGCGCGGGCCATCGAGAACCAGGCGGAATTGCACCGCATGAGGATTGCCCTCAAGAAGGCACGCTATGCTCTCGAACTGTGTCTGCCGCTGCTCGATTCACGGGCGCAGGGAGCGTACAAGCCCATCGCGAGACTTCAGGAGATCATGGGCGAGGTGCACGACCGCGACGTCATGCGCGATCATCTTGAAAAGGCGCGAGGTAACCCACTATCCGACGAGGCCGCCCATGCCGGCGTCGCTCTGTGTGCGCAGGACCGCGCCGAACTCCACGGGAAGATGATCGACCTGCTGGACGAGATCCGCGACAAGAAACGGATCGGCAAGCTGAAGAAAGCCCTCGAATCCTGCTGCTGAGCGGCCCATCCCCCATGGCCGGTGCCCGGTCGTCCGCCTTCGCCTTCCGGAGGGGCCCCATCCGGCCCGGCCCTCGCCTCTGTCGTCCCCCCTCATCCTGAGCGCCGTCTGCGAAGGAGAGGGGGAAGCGCGTCGCTCACGACGCGCCGGGGGTGAGGCCCCCGTTTCACTCCTCAAACTCCGCACAGATCGGCGTGTGATCGGACGGCTTTTCCCGCGCCCTCGGCTCAAGATCGATCCACGCTCGCGTTGATCTCTCAGCCATCACCGGGCTCGCCATCACGTGATCCACCCGCCAGCCCATCCGGCGCTTGAACCCGTTCGGGATGCGATAGTCGAAGAAGCTGAAATGTCCGCCCTCCTCCACATGCCGCCGGAAGACGTCCTCCATACCCCACTGCATCACGAAGTTCAGCGCTTCCTGCTCATCGGGATGAAAACAGACCTCTCCCCGCAGCGCTTCCGGGTCGTACACATCCCGGTCATCCCTGGCCACGTTCAGGTCGCCAACCCACACCACCGGCTCATCGGGCTTCCAGCGCCCATCCAGTTCGCGCCGCAGCGTGCGCAGCCAGTCCAGCTTGTACGCAAACTTCTCCGAACCCACTGCCTGCCCCTGGGGGACGTATGTATTGATGATCGCGACCTCCCCGACCCGAGCCGTAATGAGCCGAGCATCATCCCGATGGCTGCCGTCGCTGAACCCGAACCGTACATCTTCCAGCGCCTCTCGGGAGAGAATCGCCACCCCGTTGTAAGACTTCTGCCCGTGACAGGCCACCCGGTACCCCGCTTCATTCAGCGGCGCCGCGGGGAAGTCGGCGTCCTGCACCTTCGTTTCCTGCAGGCAGACCACGTCGGGCTTCGCTGTCGCCAGCCAGTCAAGCAGGATATCCAACCGCGCCCGGATCCCATTGACGTTGAAGCTTGCTACGATCACGATAGTCCTCCCCTGACCGACTGTCGTTTGCGGGCCACGCAGGACTCCACGGTGCCGTGCGCTGAAAAGGCGCCTCAATCCAATGACGCGCCCCGCAGGCGGAGGGAATTGGTCACCACCGACACCGACGAAGCAGCCATCGCGCCAGCCGCAATTGCCGGACTCAGATGTCCCAGCGCCGCCAATGGCACAGCGGCGACATTGTAGCCGAAGGCGAAGCCCAGATTCTGCTTCACATGCCGCAAGGTGAGCTTCCCCAGCCGAAGCGCTCGCACCACTCCTCTCAGGTCCGCGCCGGTCAGCGTCACCTGCCCCGCCTGCATGGCCACATCCGCCCCGGTCCCGATGGCAATCCCCACCGTGGCCCGAGCCAGCGCCGGGGCATCATTGATCCCGTCACCCACCATTACCACAACGCCGCCGGTGCGCTCCATCTCTCGGGCAACCGTCTCTTCCTTGCGATCCGGGGTAACCCCTGCATAGACACGCTCGATCCCCACGCGCCTTGCCACCGCCTGCGCCGTCTGCTCACTATCGCCGGTAACCATGGCCACCTCGATCCCCATGCTCTTGATCTGCGCGATCACCTCTTCCGCCTCGGGACGCAGGCTGTCGGCCAGGCCGATAAGGCCGATGACTCGGCCGCCCTCGGCAACTGCCGAGATGGTCTGGCCCTGCTCGGCCAACTCCTGTCGAAGCGCCGCGAAAGGCCCCAGGTCGAGACCTTCCGCCTCCAGCAGCGCCGGAGCACCCACGAGTACCGGCTTCCCGTCGACCTTGCACTTCACCCCGCGCCCGGGAATGGCCGCGAATTCTTCCACCGGCGCAAGCTGCCCCTCCCACGCTTCCACAATCGCTCTGCCCAGCGGGTGCTCCGAAGACTGCTCCGCACGCGCTGCAATTCGCAGCACCTCATCCTCATCCATACCCTCCGCCGGCGCAATTCGCACCACTTCCGGCTTGCCCCGGGTGAGGGTCCCGGTCTTGTCGAACAGGATCGTCTTCGCAGCCGCGAGGGCTTCGATTGCTGCCGCGTCACGGATGAGGACCCCATGGCGCGCGCCCAGACCCGTACCCACCATGATCGCCGTCGGCGTCGCCAGACCCAGGGCGCACGGGCAGGCGATGAGCAGCACCGCCGTGGCATTGATCAGCGCCCGGGACCAGGGCGCATCGCTCTGTCCCAGCACTCCCCACAGCAGGAAGGTCACCAGCGCAAGCCCCACGATGGAAGGCACGAAGATGGATGACACCTTATCCGCCAGGCGCTGGATCGGCGGCTTCGAACCCTGGGCATCCCTGACCAGCCGCACGATCTGCTGCAGTGCCGTGTCCCGTCCAACCCTCGTGGCGCGCACCACCAGGGTCCCCTCGCGGTTGACGCTGGCCCCGATCACCTCGTCACCCTCGCTCTTGGCAACCGGCACGCTCTCGCCCGTGATGATCGCTTCATCCACCGCCGACGAGCCACTGACAACTACCCCGTCTGTGGCAATCTGTTCCCCCGGGCGCACCCGAAACTCGTCACCCTCTTCCAAGTCGGCCACCGGCACTGTCAGCTCCTCGCCCTCGCGGATTACCGTCGCGGTCTTCGGGGCAAGGTCCAGCAGCGCCACCAGGGCCTCCGAGGTCTTCCCCCGGGACCGGATCTCCAGGAACCGCCCAAGGGTGATGAAGGTGAGGATCATCGCTGCAGTGTCGAAGTACAGATGCTCACCGCCCCCGTGCAGGACCATGAACAGGCTGTACAGGTAGGCGCTTGAGGATCCCAGGGCAATGAGGACATCCATGTTCGTGGTGAGCCGCCGCAGCGCCGCCAGGGAGTTCACGTAGAACTGCCACCCGAGCGCGCCCTGCACCACGGTGGCCAGCGCCAGCACCACCCAGTTGCGTCCCGGGAAGTCGGCGAACATGCTCAGGCCCATGATCGCCAGGGACATCACCGCGCCGAAGATGAACAGCATCAACTGGACGGCCTGCTCTCGCGTCCGCTTCAGCGCCTCGGCCTGGCGGTCCAGACTCTCCTCGGGAGCCGCGCCGTAACCCGCGTCCACAACAACCTGGACCAGGTCGTCGGGACCTGTCTCCTCCGGGTTGAAGGTCACCGATGCCGATTCGTCGGCGAAGTTCACCGATGCCTTATGGACCCCGGTTGCATTTCGTAGAGCGTTCTCAACATTCCGCGCACATGCCGCGCAGTGCATTCCTGATATATGCAGCTTTGCAGTTTCCATGCATCTCACCCCTTACGCCGTTGCGCCACTTATTTGTCCAATATACCCTGCGGCGCGGCTGTCCACCGACACTGTCTCACCCGCTACCCGGCAGATCAGGCCAGTCCGCAACGTCGCGGGCGTCAAATGCACGCCAGGCAGGCTGGCCCGCGGTTGACTCGGAATGGCCACCCCGTTGACTGAAATGCTCACCCGTCTTGCCTTTGACCTGGTGGAACTGCACGAGCGACCCCTGGAATCACACGGGGGACTTCCGCGATCATACCCGAAAGTCCCCCGTGCGGCATCTCACGAACCGTCCCTTACTTCTCCTGGATCGTCTCCTGGATCTGCATCCCGAAATGCCGCCCCGCCTCGCCCAGCATCACCAGCACCTTGGTGCCGGGCCGCAATTCCACCACACTCACGGGCTGGCCCTGGGGCGTCACCAGACGGATCGTCTCGGCATTCTGCAGGATCGTAGACACTTCGCTCCCGCCGGCCTTCGCCTTTACAAGCAGCAGCGGTCTGCGCTCCACCTTCGCCCTGCCGACCACTGTCGTCCGCGTGGTGCCATCATGCCGGACAATGAGCGCCGGGTCACCGCTGGCGATCTCCGACAGGTACCGGGTCTTCTCGCCGGGCACCTGAACATATGCGTGCACCGGTCCGGCGTTGACACGGAAGGGCCTCGGGGCCACATACGGGTTCTCCACGCTTTCGGCGTGTACCAGGAACATGGCGGCGCTGCTGGTGCCAACCAGCATGCCCTCGCCGATGCCCATATTGCTGCACGTGTCCACGCACACTCGGTCGCCCATGCCCACCGGAACCACGCTGGTCACTTCGGCTTCCGTCAGTTGCACGCGCTCGGCCTCGCTCTTGAGCAGCGACACCGCGCGCTTGATCTCCGAGGCGTCGGTAGTCACCAGCAGCACGCCGTCGGTGCCGGTCTCAAGGGTGGTCGCGGCGGTGCAGGCGTCCTCCGCGCAGTCCACCTGCGCGATGATCCGCGCCCCGGATGCGATCAGGTTCTCCCAGGGGATCACCGACCAGTCCGTGGTCTTCGCGATCACCAGCCTTCCCTGTCCCATCGCCGCGGCAAGCTCTTCGGCTGCCTTGCCAGTGATCTCCACCTCCATCACGTCCCGGCCCAGCACCAGATCACCGTCGACCGCCACGGTCTTGATAAGCCCCAGTTGTCGGACCTCCTCCGACCGCCCTTCGGGCACCACAACCGCATCCGCGCCCGCCTCGAGAGCCGCGCAGACCAGGTCCTTGTCCCACGGGTCGACTTTCACCCAGACCTGCTTCATGCGCCCAGCAACTCCAGGGCCTCGTCCACGCTCATGTCTTTGTGGACGATGCCGCAGATTGCCGCTACGATCTTCTCCGGCTGCGCATGCTGGAATGCGTTGCGGCCGATGGACACGCCCGCGCCACCCGCCTCAATGCAGCCGGCCACCATCTCCAGGATCTCGCGGTCGGTCTCCATCTTCTCGCCACCCGCGATGAGGACCTTGATTCCGCCTGGTCGGTGCCCGCCGCAGCCCTCGACCACCGTGCGGAAGGACTCCACATCGCCGGTATAGGCGACCTTCACCATATCCGCGCCAAGTTCCGCCGCAACCCGCGCGGCGTGGGCAACCACCTTGACGTCATACTCGCTCTGGATCTTGGCCCCCCTCGTGTAAACCATGGCCAGAAGCGGCATCCCCCATTCTTCGCACGTGGTGGCAACGTGACCCAGGTCGCGCAGCATCTCACTCTCATCCGCCGCGCCGAGATTCACATGCACGGAGACCCCGTCGGCACCGTAGCGGATGGCGCGCTCAACGCTGCTCACCAGTACCTTCCGGTTCGGGTCCGGGGCGAGAGCGGTGCTGGCAGAAAGGTGCAGGATCAGGCCGATGTCCGGCCCGTATCTCCGGTGGCCCATCGCGGGCAGCCCTACGTGACCGATCACCGCGTCCGCGCCGCCAACAGCGGCATTGTTCACCGCGGTGGGCATGTCGATCAGACCTTCAATCGGCCCCATCGTCACCCCGTGGTCCATGGGCACCAGCACCGCCCGACCATTGGCCCGATTGCTGATGCGCTCGATCCGAATTGCCTTGCCAAGGGACATTTCGTCCGTCCTCCAGTGTTTGTGTTTGCTTGCTAAGCCTCGGCTTTCGCCTGTTCCAGCGCCCTCTCGAGTGTGCGCAGGCCCTTCTCGCAATGCTCGTAAGCATCCAGCGAGAAATCGAACACCTCAATGGAGCAGTAGCGCTGGTAGTCGATGTCGAGCAGGGCCTTCATAATGGGCACGAAATCCGTATCGCCCCATCCCGGGGCCCGTTTGTTCAGGTCATTGCAGTGGTAGTGGTACAGGAGGTCCGCGGTATTGCGGATCTCCTGTGGCAGGTCCGCTTCTTCCTGCGACCCGCTGTAGGTGTCGAGGATCACGCCCACCGTGGGCAGGTTGATCTCTCGCGCCATCTTACGCGCCTCGTCGGCCTTGTAGATGAAGTTGTTCTGGGTCGCCACCGCGAGGGGCTCAATACAGACTTTGAAGTCGGCATCGAGCGCCACTTCGCCGCAGCGTTTCATGCAGTCCCGAAACCACTCCCAGGCCTGCGCGTAACTCACTCCATCCTTCACCGCCCGCTGGAGCGGCGACCCCACCACCATCATGCTCCCGCCGATCTCGATGCCCAGGCGCACCAGGTCCTCCATGTATAGCGCGGTGCGCTCGCGCACCTCCGGGTCCGGCGAGGTAACGTGGTAGCCTTCGGTATGGGACAGCAGCCAGTGGATCCCCGCCACTGCCACACCAAACTCCCCCGCGCAATCGACGATCTCCCGCTTCTGCTCGTCGGTGATCTGTCGAGCGTCGAAGTTCAGAGTGAAGGGGGAGATCTCTATCCCGCTAAAGCCCATGGACCGTGCGGCCTCGAACTGGCGCCGCAGGGTCCACTTGCTTTTGTCCTCCGTCCAGAAGATTTCGTTGCAGATCGCGAACTTCATGCCTGCCTCCGATGGGTGCAGTTTTCCGCCTCAACGCGCGGGGATATTCATTGTAACACACCGCTACACGATTGCAGGATGGATTCTGCGCCCGAGACACAGCAGCCATCCCCCCCGGCCTATGCATTGCCATCTGCAGGCGGAGACCCGCTGCTCGCCGGCCCGCGGCGGGGGCGACAGCTCCTTCCCGGCCGCGTGAGCCGGTGAAGGCCGGGGGCCTTGTGTCCAGCGTCTCCCCCCCCCGACGCTGATGACCAGATGCTACTGCCCTCCGAGGATCAACTGCAGTGACGTGCCGCGACCGCCGTCCGCCTTCGCCATCTCCCCATCATCCAAAGGGAAGCGACCGACTGCGGTCGCCGCGACGGAGCGAAGGGCAGAGCGCGTCAGCACGACGCGCCGGGATGCAGCCAGTCGCTGCCTTCACTCTCTCCTCTGCAGAGGGACACCCCGCCACGGCGGAGAATTACACTGTCTGTAAGCCGCGCCGTCGTGAATCGACGCGCACACTCCTTGGGCTCCGGGGGGAACCAAATGCGGGGGATAAATGGTTTTACCTTGATTGAGTTGCTGGTTGTTATCGGCATCCTCGCTGTGCTTTTCGCAATCCTGTTCCCGGTTTTCTCACGGGCGCGGGCCGGCGCGCGGAACGCCTCGTGCGTAAACCGGTTGAGCCAGCTTTACAAGGCCGCGAAGATGTACAGCGACGACCACGACCGCACTCTTGTCCCGGCACGCACTCAGGCCAGGTCGACGGGTACCCAGGGAATTACCTGGTGCGTCCTGCTGGAGCCGTACATGAACAGTGACCAGATTCTGATCTGTCCTGACGATGATCAGCCACGGGCCACTGCCAACAGCATCTGTAAGCCGCACAGTTACGGCATCAACTACCTGCTGTCCTACAACAGCGCGTGGGGCGCCTATCCCTTCGTGCTGACCATGTCCAGCATCACCCGGGTCAGCGACATCGTCCAGTTTTTCGACATGGACACCCGCCAGGACGCGATGGGCGCCAGCTACCAGTCCCACCGGGTGAGTCGCATTGCGGCCCGGCACAATGAACGCGCCAATTTCGCCTTTCTGGACGGACACGTCAAGAGCCTGCCGGTCCAGTCGGTGGACAACGTGCGCACCTGGAACCCCTTCGCGCCCTGACGCGCTCCGGTTCCAGCCCTGACATTGGAGTGGTTCTCGTGAGACGCAGGATGAAGACTTCCGAAATCGTCGCCTCCGTGATCATCATCGCTTTCATCGTCGTCCTCCTGGTTTTCGGCGTATACCCTGACCTGCGCGAGGGACCCAGGCAGGAATGCGCCGCAAATCTCAAGCAGATGACCACCAGCATCAGCCTTTATTGCGGCGACTGGGCAGGCACCTTCCCGCCGGCGGAAAACTGGTGCGACCTCATGCATGCCCTGAACTACATCGACAACCCGGCCAAGTTTGTCTGCCCCGAGGCCAAGCCTTCGCGCGAGGAACTCGCGAGCGTGACGAAGGACCCGCTGCCCGTCATACCCTTGGGCTATTCTCTTTTCGCCGCGCTTCCCGAACAGTCTACTGAAGCCATTGCCAACGCCTCGAAGACACCCTTGTTCTTTGACAGCAAAGCATATGGCCGCAATTCTGTGGCCAATCTCGACGCCCTGGACTTCCGCCATATCGGAAAGACCGCCATCATTATGTACGCGGACGGTCATACCGAGCCCGTGACCCAGGCGCCGCAGATCCCGGAGAAGCTGTTCAAGGAAGTGCTGCCAGGTCTCGAGGACGAGGGATTCGAGGACGGCAAGGAAGAGCACGGCGACGGGGCTTTCAGCAATCTCCAGTCCGGAGAAGGGGCGGGCGACGGACACAACCACTGACCGTCAGGGAGTGCCGGATGACATCGCGGGAACGAGTTCTCGCCGCCATAAACCACCGCAGGCCGGATCGCACCCCCATCGATGTGGGCGGCTCACGCGTCACCGGTATCTCGGTCTTCGCGTACGCGGAACTCCGGCGTTTCGCGGGCCTCGAAGACCGGCCCCCGCGCGTGTATGACATGTTCCAGATGCTGGCGGAAGTCGAAGAGGACTTCCGCCAACGCTTCCATATCGACGTGGCCCCCGTGCCCCAGTATCGCCCGGCCTTCGGACTGGCGGTGGATGCCTGGAAGCCCTGGCGTCTGTGGGACGGCACCCCGGTGATGGTCCCGCAGGGCTTCGAGCCCGTCATCGACCCCAGCGGAGACATCCTCATTCGCAACTTCGGCGATCCCCAAGGTCCCTTCGCCGGTCGCATGCCCCGCGAGGGCTACTACTTTGACATGATCGGCGGCACGGGCATGAGCGCCAGCCTCACACTGCCTGATCCGGCCGAGTACGCCCGCACTCTGCGCCCCCTTGACGATGAGGAACTGGACTTCGCCGCCCGCATCAGCCGCGAACTGTATGACACCACCGACTATGCGCTGCTTGGGGAGTTCTGGGCCGGTGGCCTCGGTCTGCCCCTGAGCTTCGGCGACCAGATGATCGCCCTTGCGACCGAGCGCGAATGGTGCCGCGACGTCCTCCAGGCACAGGCCGACAATGCCATCGAGAGCGCGCGGCGTTACCATCAGGCGGTGGGCGACCGCTGTGTGGCCTGGCTCATTTCCGGCCATGATTACGGCACTCAGAGGGGCGAGCTGTTCCACCCCGAACTATTCGCCGACCTCTTCGCCCCCGCGTTCAAGCGGATCAACGACTGGGTGCACGAGCACACCAGCGCCAAGACCTTCTATCACTCCTGCGGGTCGAACCGAGCGATCCTGGAAACTTTCGTGGAGATGGGCTGCGACATTTTCAACCCCGTGCAGGTGACCGCTGCGAACATGGATGCGCAGGAGCTTGCCGACCAGTTCCGCGGCCGCCTGGTCTTCTGGGGCGGCGGGGTCAACACCCAGAGCACGCTGCCCAACGGCACGCCGGAGGAAGTGGCCCGGCAGGCGGTCGAGCGCTGTCGCATCTTCGGGGAAGCAGGCGGCTACGTGTTCAACGCTATCCACAATATCCAGGCACGCACCCCACCCCAGAACCTCGCCGCCATGCTGGATGCGGTGTATGAAGAGGGTCAGGGCGCCGACACCGCCTAACGCACCACATCCACAACGAAATTACGCGCTCCCAGAGCCTGCTTGATTTTGGCTAGCCACTCTTCCTCTTTGTCGTCCACGGAGATCGTCCACGTGACCTCTTCTAAGTCAAAAGGGCCGCTGCCGCCCTCCCTGGGACGCCAGGCAACGCACACGAAGCGCGTGAAGGGCTGCGCCCATGTCATGCCGTTCTGCTTCTTTGCGTATGTGCCGCCCTCGACGTGCAACTCGACTCGTCGTCCGTTGCCGATACCATCATCGTTGCCGGCCGCAGCACGGAGGAAGTCCTCGAACTGGTCCGCCTTCTGAAAGTGCAGCTTCGGTGGAACAGATTGCACCATGGCGTTAGCCTCCTTTTGCCGTAGCCTTGTAGGCAATCGTTTCCTCTGCCGACGGTAGCTTCCGGCCGAGGTACTCGAGGATTCCAAGCTGCGCCCCCGATGTACAGTACGATAGAAGCTGGTCCCAGAAGAAGGCCAGGGCCTCCCCAGAGTTGCTCTCAGTGAACTTGCGAACATACAGTTCAACCGCGGCCTGTTCGCTCTGGTTCCCTGTTCTCTCCGAACGCGTGTCGTGATGGGCGGGATGCGCCTCCCCGAGTGAGGCTGGGTTTGTGTGGTCCAGGTCCGGCGGGAGACCGGCGACCACGGGCCGCCAGACCTGCATACCATTGGCAAAGTGGACGAAGTCCGGCAGGTGCTCCGCGGGGAGCGGCGTGCCTTTGGTGGTCACTTCCGTCTCCTCTCCGGTGGCATCGTCCTTGACCTTCCTTGTCGTGGGAGGCGGCACGCCTTGCTCAGACGCATGCCTCAGCCAATCCTCAACGGTTTCAAACCTCTCGGGCCCGCTGAGCGCGAAGACCAAGCCTCGTATACTATCGTTGAGGCTCTTGGCGGCCCGGATGTTGTCCAGAGCCTCACCGAAGACCATCTCATTTACCCTGGACTTGACCTCAACAACCGCGACAACAGCATCGTGGCGCACCACAACGAAGTCGTCTTCAACATACAGCGGTGCATAGGAAGCCCGGTCATGGATGATGACATCGCACTGCCTGCTGAGTTCACGCCCATTCACACCGACCACGAAGCCTGTGTCACACCTCCACTGCTGCGGCAGATAGCTCGCGATGAACCTCCGCAGTGTGGCTTCCCTGGAAATGCCAACAGAGGGCCAATGTCGATCTTGGACCCACTTCTCAGCCATATCGGCCTCTGCTGCCATCTTGCGCGCCATCAGTTCGAAGAAGCTGAGGACGTCCGCCGTATACTGGGCCATGTATTGCCCCCCGTTTGTGGTAGCGGAGCCTATTGTACCTTACCAACCTCCTCCAGCACCACATCATCCCACCACACAGAACCCGTCGCTCCGTTGCGCAGGTAGAGAGTGAACTTCTCCGCCGGCTTCACGCTGAACTGCCACTCGAAGGGGGTCCAGTCCTCCACCGGTGCCAGTCGCGGCGAACTGAGATACTGCTCTTTCTGCTCTTTTCCATCGGCAATCAGCGATGTGTATGCGCCCTGGGTGTCCGCCTTATAGTACCCGCTGACCTTGTACGTCCTGCCGCCGGTCAGGAAGACCTCTTGCCCGAAGAGGAGATTGAGCCCGCCGGCAATCCCCTTGATTTCCGCGCAGTATTTCCCCGAATGTCCGCCCTCAACCACCTTGAGTTCCGCTTTCGTCTCCGGGGTCGTCGACCACATCGCGGTGATCCAGTGCGCCGGATTGCCCTCGGCGGTAAGCTTCTCGAAACCCCCGTCCACCACCAGCGGAGCGGTACTGAAGCGCAAGGTGAGGTCGGCGAAGTGGGGCGTCGCGGCAGCATCCGGCACCCGCAACCGCAGCGTGTACCGTTCCGGCTCCAGGTCACCCAGGCTGATCTCCAGTAACCGAGCGTGGGGGGTGTCGGGCAGCGGCAAGACCCGCACCTGCTCCCGGCTCAGCGGGACGCCGTTGAGCGAAACTGCCGCTGATCCCGCATCCACCGGGTTGCCGGCATCATCCACCACCACTTTCACCACGCCGGGCGCTGCTCTCAGGTTCCCCAGGTCCACCTCGGGCGCAACCGCAAGATCCGCGCCGTCCACTTCCAGGCGAGCGATCACCGGATCATCTGCGTCCTTCAGGTTCAGCCACTGCGGCACCCGCAGGATCACCGTGGTGTTCCCGGCGGCTTCATCGGGCAGCGAGAACGTGGCGCGTCCACCCTCGTAGGCCACCGGCAGGCTCTTCCACGATCCGTCATTCGCCAGGAACACCGATCCCTCCGGCGCGTCGGCCAGAGGGACGGTGACAGTCACCGGTCCCGTGGAATGTACCCGCAGCCGGTCCAGCAGCGGCCCCTGGGCATGCAGGGCGGGCATGATCGTAATCAGCGTAAGCACGACTACAGTCAGGCGCATGGGTATGCCTCCGTTGCGTGCGTGGTTCATCCACGGTTCGCGATCCCGGCGGCGCAGTCCTTCACGCCGACAGGCCGTCCATGATTGTGCGCACCCGCCTCTCCAGGTACGGCGGGTATACGGCGCCGCTTTTTTCATGCCTCCAAGCCCAGGCCAGCAAGTCGTCGGCGCATTTCTGGGCGCGCTCCACCAGGGACGTCCGCTTGTCGCCCGACGCTCTCCGGGCAGCTTCCAGCACCCGTTGCCACTCGCCCATCCGCAGCAGCAGTCCGACGCTTACGTGGTCTCGCTCCACCGCTTCGATGTGCCGGATCTCCCCGATGGACGCCAGCGCCCGGGCTCTCCCGAGATGCTCCAGGGCCGGCCGCAGAAGTTCAGGGGTAGCGCGCCGAGTGTAACCCAGGTCGTAGTGGTAGACGCATGGCCCCTGCTCAACGAACCGCTCCACAAGGCTCGCCCGGAACTGGCCCATCTCCTCCGCCGCGGGCCCGTACTTGTCTGCGAAGTAACGCACGAGCCATTGCTCCGTATCCATCCCTGGCTCCCACGACAGCCGCGCGATGAGGTGCGCATTGCCCCCGTAAGGCCCCCATTCCTCGGGTTTGAACTCCATCACATATCCGTCGCATCCATGCTCGGCAAGCCACCGGAAGTTCCCCCCCAACATGGGTTCAATGGGGTAGATAACCGAGCACATATCGATCTGCATGAGGTAGCAGAAGATGGTCAGCAGCCCCGGCACCTTGCCTCGCCATTGCTCGAAAAGCGCCGCGTAGCGGGCATTATTACGGGTGCAGTCCGCGTGACCCTGGAAGGGGTGCTTGAAGCAACGGTGCATCGCCGCGAAGCACACATCCACATTCCCGGCCACCTGGGTGCTGGGCGGCTCCACGTAGTTCACATATGCCAGCGCGCTGAGCCTACGGTCCGGGTGCGTTTCGGCAAGCAGACCTGCCACCCGGTTCACGAAGGCGATGTACGTGTCTGTCCGCGCCGGTTCCGACGGGTACAGAAGACTTGGACGCTGCGGTTCCAGCGTCTGGCATTCCGTGCACCGGCACCAGCCGTAGCAGTCATTTGGCCACAGGCCGACTCGGTCAATCTCCGGGTTCTCGTCGAGAAACGCGCCGATCCTTTCCGCCATCACCTCCGCCACCCGCGGGTTGGAGGTGCACACCTGCGCATCCCGCCGGCGCTCGCCGTCGAGCAGCGAGAACCACTCCGGGTGGGCGTCGAAGTACGTTTCCGGCGGCAGCCAGTACCGGAAGCTGTGGTGCCCCATCTCCACTTTCATCCCGCGCAGTGTCAGGTGGGGGCGCAGGATCTTCTCGTACCGTTGGAAGGAGTTCTCGGCGTTTGCGAAGATCATGAACCGGTCGAACCGGTTCTTGCACATCCAGTCCACCATCTCTGCCGTCCGCTCATCAATGTCCGGGAAGTTGGTGAAAGCTCGGTTACGGAAAACCGGTCGGTGCCGGCTGACCCCGCAGGGAACCGCCAGGTCTTCTCGCCGGGGCACGATCTCCCCGCCCTCGAAGACCGACAGCCACCGGCACCCGGCACCCTCTTCCAGGAAGTGGTACACCGCATGGAGCACCGCAAGGTCGCCAGCTCCGGAAAGCCTGACCCCGCCCGGCTCTACCGCGATCTCATATCCGCTCTCCCCCAGGTCTGTGCGGGAAGGGTCAAGTGCGAACTCGCCGGTCTCTCCGCCGGGCGCATACCGGGTGCCGGTGACCACCGCCAGGTAGTACGAAAGCTGGTCTGCCGCGAACTCCAGGGCCTGCGAAGCCCCCGCCGGCAGAGCAATCCTGCCTCCACGGCCGCCGATCTGAAAGCACAGTCCTGTCATCATCCTGCCCTCCGGAACGCGACGCGGGTTCTCCCGCCGCGGGAGGAAATGTTACACTCATCGCGAATAAATTGTCTGTACTGAGCCTGTACGCCTTCAAGGGGGGCGTTCATTTTGCCCGCTCCAGCATTACTGGGCCTCGTGGCCTGGATCACGTGCGCATTGTTCGGATTCTGGCTTGCTGTTCGCGCCGTCAGCCGGCGAGAGCAGGTGGGGCGCGTATTCGTGGGCGTCGGCGCCCTGCTCATGGCCGTGAGCACCGGGCTGCCCACCACAGGTCCCCTCGCTCCCCCGGTCTTGCTGGCCGGGACTCTCATCGCCCTGGCGGGAGTCTTCCTGCTCGCGGGGCTGATTCTGTCATACCCGGCGGGCGGTCTGAGATCATCCTTCGGCACGCCGCCGGATGAAGCCGACGGGCAGTCTGCCGTTGTGGACGCTCCCGGCGATCCAACACCCGATGAAAACGCCGGTCCTGGGCGGGACTGAGGGGCCCGCACAGAACCCGCGTCGGGGTGCCCAGACATCCAAATCAGCACCCTTCGAGGCGCGACGATGACCAATGCTATCACGATTCTCATCTGGCTCATTCTGGCTGGGTACACGTTCCTGTTCCTGAGCAAGTCGAAACGTGGACGCGAGCGCAAAGGCCGCAGACTCATCGGCATCGGCGCTCTTCTAGTGGCGGCCGTCCTGGCCATCCCGCAGAGGTCCGACAGCCTCGACTTCGGCGATATACTGTCCGTCGTCGGGATGCTCCTCGCCGCTGTCATGCTCGCTACCGGGCTGGTCTTCGCACACCCGGGCAGCATGTTCGGGCAAGAGCCTGTGAGCGACCAAGACCCGCTCGAGTAGCTGCAGCGCCCCGAAACCAACTGTCTCCCCCTGGAGGTGCCTACCATGCGCACACCGATTCTCCTTGCTGGCCTGCTCTTCGTCGCCGGCTTGCCCCTCCTTGCCCAGGACAACCCTGTCACCAACGGCGGGTTCGAGCAACTGGACCAGCAGGGCGTACCTGTGGACTGGGAGTTCCTCGGCAATGTGCAGGTTGCGGAAGACGCCCACTCCGGGCGGTACGCTGTGGTCATGGACCGTGAGGGAAGTCCCGGCGAGTGCGGGCTGAACCGGCGCTGGTTGCCCAATGACGGCAAGCAGGGCGCCATGTTGTCCCAACTCAAAGGCGGCATCCGTTTCTGGTACCGCGCGGACTCCAGTAGTGGCCCGGGTACCCTCATCATCTACGTCATCCCCATGAGCGCCGATCCTTTCGAAAACACCGGGTCTCAGCGGGCCACCTATCAGGTCCCCGAAAATCATGTGGGCGACGGTCAGTGGCATGAGGGCGTGCTCAAGTACGACTTCACCTCCCAGCCCAAGGTGAAGTGGGTCCACATCTCCCCGCGCATCAGCGGCAAGCAGGGCAGGCTGCTTCTGGACGACGTACGCTGGGTGGAAAGCGTCGGGCCTATCCCGCGCTTCAAGAAAGTGGGCATCGTCGAGACGCCCGGCCTCGAGGGCGACCATTGCACCATCAAAGCCACCGTGGAGAACGCCGGAGACGAACTCCTGGGGATCGGTCTGGCATCCATTGAATTGGCCGAGGGCCTGCGCGCCGAAGGCGGCCCGAACCGCGCCGTCCAGAACCTCGCGCCCGACCAGACGGCGGACATCGCGTGGAAAGTCCGGGGCAGGAGGGGCAACCGCGGCGAAGTGGGCCTGCTCCTCAAGGCCGGCGAACTGTCGGCGCGCGAGCGTATCCGCTATGAGCCTGTGCTCGAGATCGCCGATCTCACCGCCGACCCCTTCATCTTCACCCCGGGCAGGCCCGCCACGGCGATTCTGACCCTGCGCAACACCGGTCACGCCATGGTGCGCAATGTCAGGGCCGAGCTGCGGCCGGGCGTACCGCTCTCTACCGACCCGGCCCAGCGCCGCCGGCGGCTGGAGTTCATCCGCCCCGGCTCTGAGGTCGAGGTCCGCTGGAACGTGACCTCGGACCGACAGACACCCGAAGCCCCTCTGCGCGCTGTTGCCGACGCCGACAATACTCCGGGCGTCCGGACATCCTGCACGGTGGTGGTGGGTCCCGAACTCTCTGAACCGGAGACAGCACCACCTGGCTGGGGCGTGCTGCTCATGGAGGGCACCGCCTCCATCTACAACGACCGCGTGAAGATCTGCTTTCCGAGAGCCGACTTCGGCTACGGGATCGGCCACATCCAGCGCATGATGGCGGGCGGCTGGCAGACCGTGGCCATGATCCCGCGCATGAGCCGTCTTGTGGTGGAGACGCCTGATGGCAAGCCCATCGAGCACCTTGTCTATGCCAGCGAAATCCGGGACATTCCCAGCCCCGCGGCCGTGGCGCCCGAGATGCTGGACCGCCGTCTGGAACTCGCCGCAAAGCTGCAGGACGCCAATGGCGCGAACTGGGTCATCACCCAGACCGTCACGCTCTCCCCGAACTCGGACGACATCGACTTCCAGCTTCACGCCACCTGCGACCGTCCGGCGAAGGTCCTTGCCCTGGATGGCCCCATGATCTATGCGGGTGAGGGCGCGCCGGCCGGCACGCGACGCCTCGACGCCATCTTCCCCGGCCTGGAGTGGCTGGTGGAGGGAGAACACTCCTCCAGCACCCTCGACATCGTCGCCGGGCATGAGGACCAGGTGCGCTACGTGCCCCACCCGCATATGATCACCTTCCCCATGATGTGCGCGCGACTGTCCTTGCCGCAGACGGGGGATGCCACGGTCGCCCTGAGCTGGGATCATCTCGCCCCGTATGTGCGCGATCTCAATCGACCCAGCGCCGCCTTCGCATCGCCCGATCGGTTCAATGGCCGCGCAAGCACTCTCATGGGTGTATTTGCGCCCTCCATGCCGGAGTACATCCACCGCAACCGGCGCACTGCCCACACCCCGCTGGAACTGGCTGCGGGCGAGGTCATGCAACTGGGCGCCACCGTCACCTTGCTGGCCAATCGACCGGGCGAGACCAGCCTCATCGCGGTCCGCGACTGGATTGGCAAGCATGGCGTGCCCAAACCCAACCCGCTCCCTCACGGCAAGACGTGGACCGACGAGATTTGCTTCTCCATGGCCGCGTACCTCACGAGCCTGTGGGACGAGGAGACCGAGAAATGGTGGCCCTCCCTGGGTGGGCCCGCCATGTGGCACAACGCCGCCTGGTCCAGCGCGAACCTGTATGACATGCGCATGTGCCTGGATCTGTGCCCGCCCGGCCCCACACGCGAGCAGGTCCGGGAGCGCTATGACCGGGTCGTGGAACTGAGCGGGTACACGCCACAGGCCGATGACCTCGGCCTGCAGTTCGCCGGCGCCACCAATTCCGTGACGGCCCTCGCCGGCGAAGTCTCGGGACTCATCCGCGCCCAGCTGCCTGACGGCTCCTGGCGCTTCCGCGCCCGCGTCGAGACGGCCGGGCTTTTCAAGGGGATGGACTACGCCGAACTCGGCCCGGACAACGCCGCGGAGATCGGCACTTGCGCCCATAATGCGTGGACGATCCTGCGCTTCGCACGAATCACCGGGGACAAGGCCGCAAGGGACGCCGGCCTCAAGGCTCTGGCGTTCATGAACCAGTTCGAGGTGCCCCGCGCCGCTCAAGTGTGGGAAGTGCCGGTGCACACGCCCGACATACTCGCCTCCTCCGATGCCTGCGAGGCCTACCTGGAAGGCTACCGTATCACCGGCGACCGGGAATACCTGGAAAAAGCCGTCTACTGGGCGTGGACCGGCCTGCCCTTCGTCTACCTGTGGGACGTGGAAGGCTTCGAGTTCCTGCGCTACGCATCGATCCCGGTCTTTGGGGCATCGTGGAACCAGTGGAGCTGGTTTGGCAACCCGGTACAATGGAACGGCCTGCGGTACGCCTACGCCATCCTGGAACTGGCCGAGTATGACCAGTCTGCGGACTGGAAACGCATTGCTGAGGGCATCACCATCAGTGCCATGTACCAGCAGTCCACCGAGGGTAAGGACCTGGCCCTCTGGCCCGACAGTATGCACGCCATTACGAAGAACAAGTCAGGCTGGGTGTTCGCGCCCCGCCTCATCCTCAAGAACGTCTACCGGATCATGGGCCTCGAACCAACCCCGCACACGGCCCTGGCCCGAGTGGCTTTCGACCACATCCGCATCAGCGCCACGGGTCGCGTCACCGACGCCCAGCACACCGCGGGGTCCGTGTCCTTCCGGGTGGCCTTCCCGGCTCCGCAGACCGGTTATGCCCTGGTCTGCAATGTGACCAAGCCCGGACAGGTGCGTGTGAATGGGGTAACCATACCCGAAAACACTTCGGGGTTTGAGACCCAGCCCGAGAACTCCTGGCGTTACTCCCAGGCCCCGGCCATGCTGGAGATCCGCCTGCCCGGCACCGGCGAGCACAAGGTCGAGCTGATCAACGCCACCTTCCGCGCGGGCAGCTTCACCGCACCCCTGGCGACGTCGCTCAAGTTCGAGTTCACCGAGACCGACGACGGCTGGCGCCCGACCAACGACCTGGCGCCTTTCAAGATCGTGGCCGGAGTTCTGGAGGCCACCATGACCGGCCCGGACCCCTACCTGATCCGCAGCAACTGCGAGGTCCCGGCGTCGAGCGTCAAGCAGGTACGCATCCGCATGGCGCTGCCTCCCGAAGCCGGTGCGGGAGCGCAGCTATTCTGGACTACGGCGGATTCCCCGGCGCTGGACGAGCCAAAGTCCCTGAAGTTCGATACGGTTCCGGACGGCGAGTTCCACGAGTATTCGGTCCCCGTGGGGACACATGAGCTTTGGAAGGGGACCATCACCAGCATCCGCCTGGACCCAACCGGCGGCAACGCAGAGGGCACGGCGCGGATCGACTGGATACGCGGGGAGTAGAGGCGGGCGCTGACCATCGACGGCTGACCCAATCATCGCGCACAGAACACGGAACGGCGCCGCAGGTGCACTGCACCCGCGACGCCGTTTGCTTTCTCCGTTCGACGGCCCGAGCCGCCTCTGCCGTGTGCGGGGTTGGGCTCGTGCCGCGCTTTTCGAAGGGTCTCTTGCTGTCCGTCGACAGGTGCTGTGACGCCCGTCTCGCAGACGCTGCTTTCCACTTTCGCCCTGCCCGACGCCGTCTGCTGTCCGCCTACAGCGTCACCGGCACGCCCTTGTCGGCGCTTTCGTACATCGCAAGCGCTATCTCAAGCGTATGCCGGGCGCTTTCCAGGGTCACTCGCGGCTTGCCGCCGGTGCGGATGGCGTTGATCATGTCCTCCACCATGTACTTGTGCTCGGTGAAGGCGAAGTCCGCCGCGCCACCGGCTGCTGTGGACTGGTTCGGATCGCCGATCTGCACCATGTCTTCGTCGCCCGGTTGCTCTTGCCTGAACTTCCAGGTAACCACGCGCTCTCCCTGCATGATCGCCGTGCCATCTTCACCGTTGACCTCGATCCGGATGTCCGTCCCCGGCCACAGAGCGGTGCTGGCCTGGACGATCCCTTGCGCGCCATTGCGGAACCGCAGGAAGGCGTTCAGGGTGTCTTCCAGTTGCACCTCAGGGTGTGCGAGATTGGTCATTCGCGCCTCAACTTCAGACACCGGTCCCAGCAGGTGGTGCAGCAGGTCGATATAATGGAAGGCGTGCTGGATGGTGACCCCGGCGCCTTGATCCCGCTTGCTGCGCCAGTCGGCGGAAAGGTAGTACTCGGTGGACCGGTACCACTTCATATAAGCGTCGCCCTCGAGCAGCTTGCCGAAGCGCCCGGAATCGATGGCCGCTTTGATCGCTTCGATGGGCTTACGGAACCGCACCTGCAGCGAAATCGCGCACTGCACGCCGTTGGCGTCTCGCGCAGCGATCATCTGGTCCACCTTCTCCAGCGTCATGTCTGGCGGCTTCTCGACCACAACATGCTTGCCCGCCTCCATGGCCGGCACTGCGAACATGGCGTGCATGGAATTGGGTGTGCACACGCTCACCACATCGATGCGGTCGTCAGCCAGCATGGCCTCGAAACTTGCGGCGGCCTCGCAGTTGAACTTCGCGCAGAACTGCCCGAGGCGATCCGCGTCCAGGTCCGTCGCCGCGATGACCTGCCCGCCCTCAGCAGCGGTGATTGCGTTCCCGTGGAAGTCCGAGATCAGCCCGCAACCGACGATCCCGAAGCCCAGCGTCTCGTCGCTCATGTCATGCTCCTTGCGTGATTGGACTTGCGATTCAGCCTGCGGCCCGAGTTTACGGAACAAGAACCGCCTTCAGCGCCTCCATGCTCTCAACGGCTTCGAAAGCCTGCTCCCACTCAGTCAGCGGCAGTTTGTGGGTAATCAGCTCATCCACTCGCACCTGCCCCGACGCCATCAGCCAGATGGTCTTGTCCCAGCTTGCGTAGGCCGTGGACATGTTGAAGTAGAGGGTGATGACCTTGGTCATCGCCGCGTCCCAGTCAAGCTGCACCGGGCGCTTGCCGGTGAGGCCGATGGCGCAGATCTTCCCCCACTTGCGCACCAGGTCCACGCTTTGCGCGATTGCCGGCGGTGCGCCGGAACACTCGATCACGAGATCGGCGCCGCGCCCGTCAGTAAGTTCGCGGCACTTGTCCAGGGGGTTTTCCAGCGCAAAATTGACCACGTGGTCGATGCCCAGCTTCCGCGCGGTGGCTAACCGAAGCTCCTCGTCCGCCGGTGCTCCGACGATCATCACTTCGCGCGCACCCGCCGCCCTGGCAACCTGCGCCGCCAGAAGCCCGATGGGTCCGGGACCGAGCACCACCACGAAATCGCCCACCTCAATGGCCCCGCGCTCGATGATGTCCGTGACCGTGTTCGCCGCGGGCTCAACCAGCGCCGCTTGCTCAAAGCTCATGCTGTCCGGGATGCGATGCAGGAGTTTCGGCGGGTATTTGAGATACTTCGTGAAGGCCCCGTCGATGCCCCAGCCCGGCGACCGCTTCTCAGCGCAGTTCTGGACATGCCCTCGGCGGCACAGGTAACACTGCCCGCAGTGGAGGGTGTGGGGTTCGCCAACCACCCGGTCGCCCACCTGCCAGCCCTTCACCTTGTCACCGACCTGGACGATTTTCCCCGAGAACTCGTGCCCGAGAATGACAGGGGGCCAGTACGGAAACGTGTCGTGCTTTACGTGGACATCCGTGCCGCAGATGCCCGCCGCCATGATCTCAATCAGCACTTCCTCGTCGCTGATCGTCGGCTCGGGGACATCGCGCAGCTCCAGAAAGCCCTCCCCCTTCTGCGTCTTCACAAGGGCCAGCATATTGGCTCCTTTCGGGTGTCTGTCTGGGTCGGAGTCCTACGGAAAACCTACCGTAGCGCGGTGACCTGGAACCCCCGTACTTCGCCGGCGGAATCCACCTTACAGGCCTGGACGTATGCAGCAACCGCCTCGTGGGTGGCCCGGTCGATGGTGATCCCCCCGCACTGCAGCAGGCCCGCGGCAACCATCACCGGCCGCCCCACCACGTCATACGCCAGCATCTGCGGGTGGCCCATTTGGCCCACGGCAGCTTCGCCGGTGGCCACGCCTGCCCGTAACTGGGCCACAGTAGCGTCTCCGCCCAGTTCGGCCACGTATTCGGCGAAGCTCTGGCGCAGGGCCCACATCGCCCGCACCGCAATCTCCTCGCGGCCGCTGTCGAAGATCATGAGGATGCCGTCGCCCACGTACTTCACCAGGCGCCCATTGTGGGACAGGAGTACGTTTCCAGCTCGCTCGTAGAACCCCTGCAGAAACGAAACAATTTCATCCAGGTTCATGTTGCGAGTGGCCACGTTGAACCTGCCTATATCGGCGAAACAAACGGTGCAGCGTTGCTTCTTCATGCATTACCTCCGTGCTGGACTGCCCCGCACCAGTCGCTCACGAATGACCCGAGCACATGGGCGGCCATCAAGATGTCGTCCACGGCGATCTGTTCCTGGTTACTATGCGCAACGCCCAGCGAACCCGGCCCGAAGACCACCGTGGGGATCTTGAGTTGGTTGTTGTACAGCCACGCGTCGCAGGACGCGGTCATCGCGGATACCTTCGGCTCCCGTCCGCAGGCATTGCAGGCGGCTTGCAGGCCCCGCACCAGTGGGTGGTCGGGATCGATTACGTTGGCGTCATGACGATATGTGAACTCCATCTCGAAGTTCTCCGCAAGCCACGGGTCGCCGGCATCCCGCAAGGCCTGACGCATTTCGTCCATGACCTGCTCCTTGGTGCGGTCGGGAAGGATGCCCAGGACGCCCTTGAACACCGACTTCTGGGGTGCCTGAGCGGGCCAGTCTCCGGCCTGCAGCTGCCCGATTGTCAGCGGCGCCGGGTTCTCGAACTGGTCGAACAGGGGATACTTTCCTCGGGACTCGGCAATACAGCGGTCGTGGTATTCCGTGAGTGCCTGAATTGCGGTGATCGACTTCAGCAGGGCGCTCACCGTGCCGCCGGGCTTGCCGCTGTGACCCGACTGGCCGTATATGGTGGTCTCGAACCACACGGCGCCGCGCACCTGGGGCAGGATCACGAACTCCGTCGGTTCGAGCACGATCGCCGCATCCGCAGTGTCACCGGTGCGCACCATGGCAACGCTGCCGTTGCCGCCCACTTCCTCCTCGATGACGAAGTGGAATGTGATGTCCCCGCCTGGCGTGATGTCCAGGTCCTTGAGCAGCCGCAAGAGCGCCCAGGCCGTGACCGCCTGACCTTTGGCGTCACATGCGCCGCGCCCGAACACGATGCCGTCCACCACTTGCGGCTCGAAGGGCTTCTCGTGCATGGACGACGGCGGCACAACATCCAGATGAGTATTGAAGAGAAGGGACTTACCGCTTCCGTCGCCCCTCTTGATGGCTCGGATGCAGGGACGGTCACCGTACTTGATGCCGGCCACCGGATACGAGAAATCCGGGTCCTGCCGGATCGCCTCGGTGACAGGCACATACTCCACAACATCCGCCAGATCCTGAAGTGCTGCGAACATGCACTCCATCGCCGGGCCCTCACTGCCGGGCATGGACGGGATGCGAATGAGATCGCACAGAAGGCCGGTAACGTCCTCGCGCCGGGCCGACAAAGCGGCGTCAACCCGGTGTGCATCGATGGTCGCCATGACAGGCTCAGTCTCCTCGGGAACGTGCGGTCGGACCGGGCTAATATACTACAATTTCCCCCGCGGTGAAGTCCACTGAAACGCGATGGCGCTGGAATGTGAACGCAATTTGTGAAAAGGCGCACGCCCGCAGACGGCGTCGTCCCGGTCGGCAATCCTGAAAACCGCGTAGGCCGACCGTCTCGATCGGCGGATGTCGGCCTTTGCGTCCCTCTGGACGCCCGGCCGCAGGCCTATAGCCCCGGGGTGTCAACCCAGGGCACCGACGACCTACGCGACCTAACGACCAACGCCCTGTCGAGCGAGACGCTCGACCTGCGCGGCGGAAAGCGGAGTAGCTACCCCATCAACTCCTGCGCGTTGCCCACACGGATTCTCGTCAGAGCCGCTTCCGGGAGGTCCGCCTCCTGCAGCTTCAGCACGGCGCTCTTCATATATAACAGCGGAGCGTGTGACCCCAGGGTCACCTTATCTATTCCTACCACATCCACCAGCTTGCCTACACCGCCGATGCCCTCGGTATGCGAGATCTCCCACCACACATTGTCGATGGCCCGGGCTTCGGGTCGCGAGGCATTCAGCACCATGAAGCGCGCCCCCGGGTGATCCGCGGCCAGCATTTCCAGCGGTTTGAGGTCCACCGGCGCCACACGCACCAGGGGATGATGCAATCGCTCATCCTGCATGCGCACGGCGATCTGCACCACAAGCTTCGACCGCTCCGCCAGATCCAGCAATGCTGCCAAGTCTCCGCTGAGCAAGTCGTAGCCGTGATAGTTGGGCAGGAGGCGCAGGGCGAAGATGTCCCAGGCGAGGTACTCGGCGAGGTCGTCGTCCCATCCGGGGTACGCTGGGTTGATCGCCGGCACCAGGCGCAGCCGGTCCTCATGCCCCGCAAGCTTCGCGCGCAGGGCGTTGTTGGCCTCGAAAAGCGAGCGATACAGCACCTCGAGAGGCGATACCCACGCCTGCTGGATGCCGTTCTCGTCCATCAACGCAAGCAAGCCGTCCGGGTCGGAATGCGCCAGGTGCCGGAAAGGCCAGTTGCCCAGGCTCGCATTACAGTCGATCATAGCCCTATCATCCTCGCCATATTGCCACCGAGAATCAGAGCGCGGTCCACCTCGCTAATATCCGCGCCCAGCACCTTCGCAAGCTGAGATGCGAAACTCCGTCCGCCTGCATCGGACCCGAACACCACCCGGTGCGCCCCGAGAAGTTTCACTGCAAGCTCGGTCTGCCCCTGTTCCGGATTTCCGCCGCAAAGGTCCGCCACGATATTCGGGACGTGCCGGATGATGCGCAGGCCGCGCTCCCAGTCTCCTCCGCTGTGGGCCATGAGGAACAGGGCGCGAGGGTGCCTGCGGGCAAGCCCGACCAGGTTGTACGGCGTGGACTCGCCTTCCTCGTTGCCGGTGGCCTTGAGCCATGTGTGCTGCAGAATCGGCACTCCAAGCTCGGTGCACCGCGCCACGATGGGATCATTGCCCGGATGGTCCGCATGGGCGCAGATCCACAGTTTCACCCCGCGCATGGGGCCATTGGCGATGTGTCGGTCGATCTCGGCAACCGACGCATCAGGGTGATTGGGGCTGCAGTATGCGAAACCAATGAGCCGATCCGGGCGGTGCTCGATAGCACGCAGGATATACTCGTTGTCCCTGCGTAGATCATCGGCGGTGGGTTTTGGCTTGAGCCGGTCGCCCAGGCAGACCACGCAGCGGTCAATGCTCATCTTGTCGGCGAAGTGCAAGAGTTCATCAGCAGCGGCACAGGCATCGCCGTCGGCGTGTGTCAGATGGCAATGGGCATCGATAATCAGCGTCGTTCACCTCGCCTGGTTGATAGAAAGGTCTTGCGCAGAGCCACTGTCTCCATGTCGCGCAGGCCGACCGTCCCGGTCGGCGAATCGATGGTGACGGGCGAGACGCCCGCCCCATGCGGATAGAGAAGGAAGCTGATGTTGGCCGTCAGGCCCCGGAGCACGTCGGTAACGACGCGCCGGGCCGTCCGCCTGTAGCCACGGGCGGAATCCCCTGGATTCTGTGAGTCTCCCCCTACCCTCGTAACCCCGCCAGTACCAGCCCCGCGGTCATCAAGAGCCCGGTCAACAGGTGCATCGCCACCGTTCCCACATTGGCGGGTGCGAGCATCGCCGGATCGTCATAGTGTTGTTCCGCAGCGGCAATCGTTCTCGGCAGCAGCAAGCACGCACCGAGCCCAAGCAGCGCGAGCTTCGGCAGCCACCCCAGTACCACCCCGGCCACCAGGGACGCCGGCGCGCCCACGATCATCGCATAGAACCAGTACCGCGCTTTCGCCCTGCCAAGACGCACCACCCAGTGCCGCTTGTCAGCCCAGGCGTCCGCCCGCATGTCCTGGAACTGGTTGATGAACAGGATCGCGGTGATCAGCAGCGTGCTGGGGAGTCCACCAACCACAGGCGCCCAGGAGATCTCCCGGGTCTGCACATAGTATGCGCCCAGGGCGGGCAGGAAGCCGAAGTCAAGAGCGATGCACAGTTCCCCGAAGCCGCGATATGCCAGCTTCAGGGGAGGCGCACTGTAGAAGAATGCGGTGCCGACACCGATAAGGCCGAGTAGCAGGATGAACAGGCCCCGGGTCCAGACCAGGTACAGCCCGATGGCGCTGCCGACTCCAAGGCACACAAGCGCGGCGGCCAGGACCAGCAGCGGGTGAACGCTGCCTTCCTGGATGACTCGGCTGCCCCCGGTGAAGGGGTTGAAGTACTCCACGTTGGCCTCATCGTTCCCGGTGAGGTGGTCGAAAAAGTCGTTGGCGAGATTGGCGCCCGAATGGATCAGCACCATCCCCAGCAGCGTCATCAGCCATGCGCCCGAATGGAACTCCCCGGTGTCGTGCCAGGCCAGGGCGCCGCAGACCAGCACGGGCATGACGCTCCCCGTGAGAAACTGGAACCTCGCCGCCTTGAGCCACAGAGCCAGTTGCGCCATGGTTACCGCTCCACCGGGCCGGGCCAACCGGACATGCCACCCAGGAGGTTGTAGACCCTGTGGAACTGTTTGCGGACCAGGGCGTCCGCGGCAATGCGGCTGCGGGCGCCTGAGGCACAGATGCACACGACCGCCTGCTGTTTCACAAGCAGTCCGGCCCAGATATCCACTTGGTCGTAAGGGTGATTCACCGCGCCGGGAATGTGCCCCGAGGCGAACTCCCCGGCCGACCGCACGTCCACCAGTTGCAGTGCGGCTCCGGCGTCCATGAGCGCCTTGAGCTGTGCACCGGTTATATCCTGCCGCGTCGTCTGTACAAGGCCGTCCCAGTGGGCCATGCCGCCGGTGAGCGCGCATACCTGTCTAAACCCCCGGGCTTTGAGCTCGGCGCGGGCTGAGGCTCCGTCTTCTGTGTCAGCGCCGATGCAGACGATGCGCGCTGTCTGGCTGATGGTGGGCGACCAAAATGGCAGCCGATCCAGCGGATAACTCACAGCTCCGGGGATGTGAGTCATGGCGAACTCCTCGGCGGAGCGCACGTCCGCGAGGATGAGGGGCTTACCGTCGTTCATCATGCCCTCAAGCTGCGCCGCGTTCACTTCGGCTGGGAAGATCACGGGAGCGTCGCTCGATCCACCGCAGCCGGCGATGAGCACGACGGCGGCGGCCGTGCAAAGGCGAAGACCAAGGACTTGACGGCGCGACATAATGTACCCTCCGATTACTGATTCCAGGATCGCCACCAGGGCCGGATGAACTCAACCATTCTATCTTCCAGCGCCCGCGAAGGCCAGAATACAGTTGGCTGACCGGGGGGGGCCACCCTCGGCGTGGTGTGCTTGCCTGACAATATGCAAACAGCTTCCGCGAGGCAGCCATCCTCCTTGCCTTTCAGCCCGATTGGTGCTAATACTTATCGGCGGTCTGAGGCCCGCTCCTGCCATTTCAGGGGCCTTCAGGCTCCAGTCGGCTCGGTGCGACAACCGGCGCCTCGGGCGCCAATCTTCTTGTGAGGGAGACGATCAGGATGGCAGTTCGAGTGGGTTTCGTCGGCGCCGGAGGCATGAACTCTGCGCACATGAAGAACCTCGCGCAGATCAAGGGCGTTGAGCTTGTCGCCGTGGCAGACCTCAACGAGGAGCGCGCAAACCAGCGCGCCGCCGAGTACGGCATGACCGCGTTCACAAGCTGGAAGGCCATGCTCAAGGACGCCAAAATGGACGCCATGTACGTGGCCGTGCCGCCTTTCGCCCATGAGGGTCAGGAGCAGGCGGCCGCGAAGCTCGGGATCCACCTGTTCGTCGAGAAGCCGGTGGCCGTGGACATCAAGACCGCAAAGAGCATCAACAATGCCATCAAGAAGGCGGGGGTTATCGCCACTGCCGGTTTCCAGGACCGGTACCAGGACATCGTGAAGCGCCTTCAGGGGCTCATTGAGAAGCACAAGCCCGGCCTGATCATGGGCTACTGGATTGGCGGCATGCCCGGCGTGCCCTGGTGGCGCGTGAAGTCACAGTCCGGCGGCCAGGCCGTGGAGCAGACAATCCACACTTTCGATATGGCCCGCAACCTGTTCGGCGAGGTCAAGTCGGTACACGCCACCTTCTCCACAGGCCTCATGACCGACGTCGAGAACTACAGCGTGGAGGATGCCAGCGCGGTCAATCTCCAGTTCGAGAGCGGCCTTTGCGGCACCATCTTCTCCGGATGTTTCCTGAAGGGTTACGGCAAGGTGGGCCTGGACATCTGGTGCCCCACCATGAAGATCGAGTACGCAGGCCGCAGCAGGCTCACGGTGTCCGAAGTGGGCAAGGAACCGGTGGTCTACGAAGTGGGCAACAACTTCCTGTTCGAGATCGACAACACCTTCATCAAAGCCGTGAAGAAGGGCGATCAGTCGCTCCTGAAGAGCAGCTACACCGATGCCTGCCGGAGCCTTGCCATTCCGCTGGCCGCGAACGCTTCCATGGAATGCGGCTGCGCAGTTGCGCCGGAGAAGTTCAAGGACTGAGGACCGCAAGGCAGACCGAGAGGAATATTCGGTAACGGCCGACACTCACTTTCCGCTTGACAACTGTCCTGTTGGCATGTTATGCACAATTATGCACGTAGGGCCTACACTCAGGGAAACTCGGGGGCCGGGCGCAAGTGGCGGCAGAGCCTAAGTGCGTCAAATCGCCCCTATAGATAGTACATCGTTTGCCGACCACGAAGGAGTGGTTGGCTATATTGATTCGTGACGGGTGTTTTCAGGTGGGGGGCAGTGTGCGCTCGGTCACAACGAGACCGGGCGAAGCTGGCCTACAGGTTGACACCGTCACCACAGCGAGAGGGAGGAGCCAATGGGTAAGCAACCAAAGGAGGCACTGATTCCGTATTCCGTGCTGGCGTCGAGCCAGAAGGAGAGAATGAGCAGGGCCAAAGCCGTGGCCTCGATCGTCGCGTCACTTGAGGGACAGGCCAGGTCACTGTCGCGGTTGCCGGTGATCGACGCCGACAGGCCCTCGGGACCGGGGGTCTGCCGGCCAGCGGTCTAACTGCAGCCATAGACCATCCGGGCGCGCCCGCACCAGCAGGGACGCGCCCGGTTTGTTTTGCCTCGACGCGGGTGCGGGAATATTCAACCTCAGCGCAACGGGGGGCAACCAACATGAGGGAGTACTACACAGGTGACGCAATGTGGGATGCACTGCGCGAGTGGGACGGCGCGGGGCCCTCGGGCGGCCTCCTTACGCGTCTCGCCGCGTTCCTAGATGGTCAGGGGTGCCGAACGCTCTGGGTAGAGCACAACGCGCTCGATGAGGAGTACTTCCGCGAGTTCCTGCATTTCTACGCTACCACGTTCATGGAGCATCCACCCACGGCGACCCGTCTGCACTTCTTCTCGGCTCCCTTGTCGCGTGTGCGAAGTACCCTAGACCCTGTCCGGACGGGCGTTACCCGGAGAGAACTGGATTCACTCGGGTATCTGGGGTACGTTGTCCTTCGTCCGACGTCACCAGTGACGGTCGGCGAGACCCTGTTGGCAGCCCCCAAGGAATTGCGCGGAGCGAAGTGCTATAACCACTGTGCGACTGTCTTTGGCCAAACGCTGGGCGGCCGGAGGCTACACGTCGCAAGTGCGCCCTTCATTGGGCAGGAGCAGACGGGTGTGTGTGCCCACAGCGCGATCTGGGGGGCCCTGAAGTACCTCCACAAGTATCGCTACTACCCCAAGCTCTCGATGCCAGACATCGCGATCCTGGCGACGGAGCACCAGCCCGATAGCCGGTTCACGAGACCGGCCGAAGGTCTCACAACGCAGGCTATGTATTCCGTCTTCCGCCAACTGGGTTTCCAGATCTTCTATACAGACCACAACGAGTGGGACAACGAGATCTATGATCCACTTGAGGCAACCTACACTTGCGTGGAGAGCGGCCTCCCTGTGTTGGTGGGCCTCTACATCATTGACGAGGAGACAGGGCTCGTCGTTGACGGGCATGCCGTATGGGCCACGGGGCACACTTCCTCAGAGAATCTGGAGCCTCGCCTACGAAAGATAGGCCCAGCCGAAGATGACCCAAAGTACCTCTCGACGTGCGAATGGGCGGCGCACATACTCATTCACGACGACAACGCGGGTCCGTACGTCCCTGCCTGCATCACTCACTCGCCCGAGAACCTGATCTCGCATCCGGAGTTGCGGAATTACCTTAAGATGCACCACCGGATCGAGTATGCCCCCTATGGGGACCATCAAGAGTCGCCGGCCAGCCCCTACTCCGGCAAGATCCTGGCGCTGTCCCACGTGTTCGCTCCTCTCCCTGAGGAGGTCTTCGTGAAGCCTCCCGAAGCCAAGCGATTGGCGCTGTACTCGGTCCTGGGCGAGCATCTTGATGCCATCCTGGACCAGCTCGACGCCGACCATGCCGAGGGCCATATCTCTTGGCCGGTGCCTGGACCCACCCGCGAGTTCGCGGCTGCACGGCTTGACCCAGAGCGGTATGCCTACCGGACGTTTCTCTGCCAGTCCGCACGGTACGCCGAGCACGCGGCGTCGTCCGCATCAATGCCCTCGCAGCTCAAGAGACTCTATGCGCGCACGCTACGACTTCCGGAGTACGTCTGGGTCACGGAGATATGCAACAGGAGTGTTCTTGACGCTCACAGTTCCCATGGCAGTGCGGTGGTCGGTGAGGTTCTGATCGACTCAACCGACTCCTCGGTGCTAAGAGCGCAGGGCAGCCGCTATCACTACTTGGCAATGCACATCCCCGGGCTTATTGTGTTCAACCCTAGCATATGCCGAAACTCCATCTGGCGCTCGAATGGCAGTCAGGAGATGAAGTTGCTGCCTGTGGACGATCCCGGGACCTACGAGGCCTATTCCAAGGATGCGGAGACAGAAGACCCTCCGCGTTCGCACCGCAAACTCGGGCCGATCAGGCACACCCTTCTCTGATCCAGACGGCCGTTCGCTCAGTCCCCGACGCCAAAGCACCACTGGGAGTGGAGCAGCCATGAGCTTCCCCGAACACGTCTTTCGAGAGTATGACATCCGCGGCAAGGTGGGGCCTGACGGCATCAGCCCCGACTTCGTCCGACAGGTGGCCGCCGCCTATGCCACCCGCTTCGCCGGCAAGCCCAACGCCACCCTCGGCGTGGGTCGAGACCTGCGCGCGACATCCACCGAGCTTTCTCAAGCGGCGATCGAAGGCATCCTGTCCACTGGTGTGAACGTGGTGGACGTGGGCCCGACGCCCACGCCGGTCCTGTACTTCGCCATCGGCCATTTCGGGTGGGACGGCGGTTTCGGCATCACCGCATCCCATCGGCCTGCGGATGAGAACGGCATCAAAGTCCGCATGGGCGACGGACCTTTCTACGGGGACGACCTGCAGGCGCTCAAGCGCGAGGTCATGGCGGGCAAGTTCGCAAGCGGCTCGGGAAAGTACGAGACACTGGACGTCTATCCCGAATACTTCCGCATCGCGAAAGAGCAGCTTTCCATCGCCCGCCCGATGAAAGTGGTGCTGGACGTGGGAAATGGCTGTGGGACCCTCACCGCCCCGCGACTCCTGCGTGACCTGGGCTGCGAGTTGACTGTGCTGTTCGAAGAGCCCGACGGCACCTTCCCCGGACGCGGACCAGACCCCACGAAAGAGGGCGCCATTGAGCCCCTGGCGGAGAAAGTGCGGGAGATCGGCGCGGAACTGGGCATCGCCATAGACGCGGACGGCGACCGAGTTGCGGTGGTGGATCACAAAGGGGAGTATGTGCAGCCCGACCAGTACATGATCCCCATCTGCCGGGAACTGTTGGCCGCCGGGCCGATTGCGGTGGTGTCTGAGGTGCGCTGTTCCCAGTCCATTGTGGATGATGTGGAGAATCGCGGCGGGAGCATGTACCTCGAGGCCTGCGGTTACCCATTCATCTTGGCGGGCATGGCCGCGCATGGCGCCGAGATCGGGTTCGAGACCACCGGGCACTGCTATTTCAAGGACCCTCACTTCAAGTTTGATGACGCCACTTTCGGGGCCGGGAGACTCCTCGCCGCTCTGTCCCGCAGCGACCGGAGCCTGCGGGAAATCGTGGACGACGCGCCGAAATACTACCCGGCTGACCCGCCGCGCTATGCCTGCCCCAATGCCCTGAAGTTCCAGGTGGTGGAGGAGATCGGGCACAGCTACGAGCCGGGTGTCCGCCTGATACTTACCGACGGTGTGCGCGCCCAGTTTCCCGATGGCTGGAGTGTGATCCGGGCGTCCAACACCGGCGAGGAGCTTGTTTCGCGCTGGGAGGGCAACTCGCCCGAGGCCCGGGACAGGATCGGCAAGGACTTGACGGATCGCCTGCTGAGCGTCCTGAGAAAGCACGGGCTTGAGCTTCGCGAAGCGGACCATTAGGGGAAGCCCGGTGGATCGAGGGACCTGCCCGATCTGCGATGCCCAGGACTCTCGCGATTACAGGCGGAACATGCGGCTGCGGATGCTGCGCTGCACGGCCTGCGGAACCCTCTGGCAACCGGTTGACCGCGACGCAGCCCCGGACGCAGGGAGATACGGCGACGAGTACTACGAGGCCTGGGGCAGTCTGTCCCAGGCCCGCGCCGTGAAGCTGGCCACCTTCGACGGTTACCTCGGGGTCCTGGAAAAGCATGCCCAACCCGGCAGGCTGCTGGATGTTGGCTGTGCGCTGGGGTTCCTGCTGGAAGCTGCGCAACGCCGGGGCTGGGAGCCATACGGGGTGGAATTGTCCGCCCATGCAGCGCGGGTTGCAGGCGAGAACCTCGGTCCTGAACGCATCTACAAGGGCAGTCTCGAAGAGGCGCCTCTGCCTGCGGGGTCCTTCCGCGCAATCACCCTGACCGATGTGCTGGAGCATCTGCCCGACCCGGTGGGCAGCCTCAGGCGCTGCCACGAGTTGCTGGAGCCGGGCGGCTGCGTGGTGGTGGTCACCCCGCGGGTGGGTTCGCTGTCCCAGCGTCTCATGGGAGCGGAGTGGTTCCAGATCAAGGAGGAGCACCTGCAGCTTCTCACTCCCGGTGCATTGCGGGTGGCATTGGCGTCTGCGGGGTTCCGGCTTGTCCGGGCCTCAATCCCGGAGAAGACCTTGAGCCTGGATTACCTGGCCCACCATTCTCGGGCCTATCCGCGAGCCATCGTGACCCCGGTGCTCAATGTGCTGGAGCGGTTGGCCGGGCCCCTGGCGGGAGTCGGCTTCCGGGTGCGCACGGGGGAGCAGTTGGTGGTGGCGGTCAGGGGTTGATCGCGGCGCCCTCAACCCCCACTGACCAGGGGGTTCCAGTGGGTCAGCAGGTGGTACCACGCCGCGCCATTGAAGAAGAGAAAGAACAAGATTATGAGGACCCCGCCGGCAATGCGCAGCCGCGGCGGAATCGCCTGCCGCCACGAGAGCGCCAACAGGATCACCAGCCCCGCAAGGAAGGGCATCAGATAGCGCCCATTGCGGTAAGTCCCCATGTGGCCGAAAGTGGCCACGTACACCAGCGCGGCCAGCATCCCGAAATAGCCCGCTGTCGGAACCACAATGGCTGCGAGACGCTCCCGGCCCAGGCGCACCCCCGACTTGAGCTTCCACAATCCGGCCAGCAGCCCCAGCAGTGCCAGAGGTGTCAGCACTCGCAGTACCGTGGCAATGGGCAGCACGAGGGCATCGGGCACCCAGTCGATGACCGGCCACGAACTGGTCCACAGGCCGTTCACCGCGCGCAGCACCAGGGGCCAGGCATAACCGTAGAGGATGGCATCCAGGGGCGTCAGGCCCGGGGGAAGCGTGGGCACTGAAGGATAGGGATTGAGCGCGCCAAAAAGCAGCATGTTGCGGGCCCACCACCAGCCGCATACCGCGAGACAGCCTCCGGCCGCAAGGAGACCGCCGCGCCAGAAGCCCTCCGACCTCCACCAGCCCCTGCCATGGACCAGCACAAGCGCAACTGCCACCAGTGGCGCGCCGGCGATGAAGTTCGAGAATTTCGCCAGGGATGCCAGCCCCAGCACCGAGCCCCAGATCAGTCCCGAGACCGGCCGGGTATCCCAGCGTCGCACCAGCACCACATTGGCCAGCACCGCGGCCATCAGCACACTGGCGGCGTCGTTGTTCACCATCGCTACGCACAGGCACAGGTTCGGCCAGACCGCGAGAAGGGCCAGCATGAACAGGAACAGGCCGCGGTTCCTGTCTGCCGCTCGGCGCAGGATCGGGCAAAGCAGCCAAAGGGCAGCTACTCCGAAGAGCGGGGCGACGCAGCGCATGGCGCGCATCGCCGCGTCTTCGCCCAGCCCGCGTAAGGCCAGGTAGATTGGGGTCATCAGGACGTAGTACAGCGGTGGATGGAGGCTGTGGGCGCCGCCGCTGATCTTTTCGTCTGCGGGTGGAATCGTGCCGTGTTCGCCCAGCCAGCGGATATACGCGAAATGCCGGGGCTCGTCGGGTGCGTAGCCCAGGAGCATCACGAACCCGAGGGTCTGGGCAAGCGCGAAATGCAGCAGCAAGATGCCCGCGACGGCGAGATCGACACGCCTTCGGGGCCGCACCGGGCTGAGAGGGACTTCACTCCCGTCCGTGGTCATGCGCCGGACCGCTTCTCCTCGATGTACTCGCTCTCCAGGTTCACCGACCAGATGTCATTGGACTCGCCCAGCAGGTTACGCGCCGCAAGCATCCCGGTGAGCATGGAGTGGTCCATGTTATTGTACCGGTGCATCCCGCAACGGCCGCAGGTGACGAGATTGGGGATTGTTGCCAGGTAGTCGCGGATGGTGTTGACTCGTTCGCGATAGCCGGGATCGTAGACAGGGTACGCGTGTCCTGATCGGGCGACGAACCCGGATCGCACGCGATCCGCGGGCATGAGGCCGAGTTTGCGGAACTCCTCGAACCCCAGGGCGACGAGATCATCGTCGGGCATGGTCCAGGTCTCGTCGCCGGGCCAGGCGAGGTACTCCAGACCCAGTGCGGTGACCCCCGGCTCGGGCGACATGGCCTCGCTCCAATTACTGTAATTCTGCAGGCGGGCCATGCGGATCTCCGGCGAATGAATGTAGATCCAGTTGTCGTCAAAGCCCGCCTTGGCCTCGACGATAGCGCAGACGGTGATGTGTCCACGGTATCGCAGGGCGCGGGCGGCTTCCAGCACTGCATCCGGCGGCGGGGGATCGAGGATCAGCGCGAGCTCGTTGAGGGCCATAGTGCTGATCAGCGAGTCCCCCTCCCAGGTTTCAGTGGCGCCCTGTGAGTCCGTCGTCACCACCTGCACGAAGCGGCCGTCGCGGATTTCAACGCGCGTGGCGCGGCGGCCGAAATGGATCGTCTGGCCACCGATGGCGAGACGCCGAGCCAGTTCATCCCACATTTCCTGGGGGCCCAGCGGGGGGTAGTTGAACTCCTCGATGAGACTGTGGGACTTGCTGCTCCCGAACAGCTTTTCGGTGAGCACCCGCCACAGGGACAGTTCGCGGATGCGCTGAGCCGCCCAATCGGCGCTGAGTTCGGTGCAGGACATCCCCCAGACTTTTTCGGTGTACGTCTTGAAGAACATCTCGTACAGCCGCCGGCCAAACCGGTTGCTCACCCAGGCCTCGAAGGTGTCTTCGGGACGCGTGGGATTGACGCGGGCCACGAGATAACTCGCAACAATGCCCAGAGACCGCGCGAGGCCCAACTGCCGGAGGGCTTCGCCGATCTGCAGCGGATAGTGGAAGAGCTTACCGTCATAGGCGATGCGTGACAGGCGAGGGCGGACCAGGAACCGGTCGCCGAGGAGTTCATGCCACAGCGCTTGGACTTCGGGGATCTTGGTGAAAAACCGGTGGCCACCAAGGTCGAAGCGGCAACCATCGAACTCCAGGGTGCGCGACATCCCGCCGGTCTGCCTGTCGGCTTCAAGCAGGATTGAACGGCAGCCGGCCTTCTGCAACTGGTAACCGGCGGTGAGTCCGGCCGGGCCCGCTCCGATGATGACGGTCTCACTGGGCATGAAGCACTGCGCACCTTCACTGGTTCTGGCCCGGAAAAAGACCCGCCGGGCAACAGCGTGCCCATGATACCGCAAGGCAAGAGACGCAGGCAACATGCGGCAGAGGTGAGTGTGACGGCAGATGGCGGCGGGCAGGACACCTGCACCACGAGGCGGCGGTGGCCATGATTTCGCGTAGGCCGACCGTCCCTGTCGGCAATCTCCTGAGCCTTCGCGTCCCTCAGGACCTCCGGCCGCAGGCCCCTAGCCCCGTGCTTCAGCGCGGGGCATCAACCCGGGGCACCGATCCGGGGCATCGACGCGCCCGCAGGCGGGTGTCGGATTTCTGCCGCCCCCTTCGGGGGTTTTTATAATCTCGAAGGAGGGGCCTGAATCCACCAGCTTACGCTGGTGGCAAAGGGCTTCCGCCCCTTCGGGGCTGGACGACAACGGCGAACGGCCTTGGACGGCAAACGGCAAACGACGTCGACCGTCCCCATCGTTCGCGTAGGCCGACCGTCACTGTCGGCAATCTCCTCAGCCTTTGCGTCCCTCAGGACGCCCGGCCGCAGGCCTCTAGCCCCGGGTTTCAACCCGGGGCGTGAACCCGGGGCACCGATCCGGGGCATCGACGCGCCCGCAGGCGGGTGTCGGATTTCTGCCGCCCCCTTCGGGGGTTTTTATAATCTCGAAGGAGGGGCCTGATTCCACCAGCTTACGCTGGTGGCAAAGGGCTTCCGCCCCTTCGGGGCTGGACGGCAACGGCAAACGGCGTTGGACGGCAAACGGCAAACGGCGTCGACCGTCCCCATCAATCGCGTAGGCCGCCCGCCCCGGTCGGCAATCTCCTGAGCCTTCGCGTCCCTCAGGACGTCCGTCCGCAGGCCTCTAGACCCGGGTTTCAACCCGGGGCGTCGACGGCGAACGGCCTGTCGAGCGAGACGCCCGGCCGCAGGCCCCCAGCCCCGGGTTTCAACCCGGGGCGTCAGCCTTCGCGTCCCTCAGGACGCCCGGCCGCAGGCCCCTAGCCCCGTGCTTCAGCGCGGGGCATCAACCCGGGTTTCAACCCGGGGCGCCGACTACGCGGAAGGATGCCCGATGCGGGTTACGGTCGTCTTACACGACCACCTTGCGGATCACGTCGCAGACGTAGTCTATTTCCTCTTCCTTCAGGTACGGGTGCATTGGGAGCTGAATGACCTTGCGGGACAGCTCAACGGTCACCGGGAGGTTGGCGTCATTCAAGCCGTATGTCGCGCAGGCCGGCTGGGTGTGGGGTGGCACTTTGTAATGCAGCGTGTGGCCGATCTTCGCCTCTGCGAAGGCCGCGGACAGCGCATCGCGCCTTTCGGTGCGGATCGTGTACAGGTGATAGACATGCCGCGCCCAGTCCGCCTCGCGAGGCGTTTCCACGGGCAGGTCTGCCAGACGTTCGTTGTACATCGCGGCGCAAGCCCGGCGTGCTTCGTTCCACTGGTCCAGATACGGGAACTTCACCCGGAGCATGGCTGCCTGAATCTCGTCGAGCCGCCCATTATAGCCCACGATCTCGTGTTCGTATTTGGAGCGGTGACCGTGGTTCCGCAGGAGGGAGAGGCGGTCGAAGATCTCTTCCGATACGGTGGTGACAATGCCTCCCTCACCGTATCCGCCGAGGTTCTTCGTGAGATAGAAACTGAATGTGGCGGCATCGCCGAGGGAGCCCGTCTTGCGGCCCTTGTAGGTCGCTCCGTGAGCCTGGGCAGCGTCCTCGATCACCGCGATTCCACGGGGTTTGGCCAGTGCGCAGATGGCGTCCATGTCCGCCGGATGTCCGAACACGTGGACCGGGATGATCGCCCTGGTGCGCGGCGTAATGGCCTGGGCGAGGCTCTCCGGGTCCATAGTGTAGGTGTCGCGGTCGATGTCCACGACGACCGGGGTCGCGCCGGCGTGGACGATGGCTTCGATGCTGGCGATGAAGGTCCATGAGACTGTGATGACTTCGTCTCCGGGACCAACACTGGCGGCCTTGAGGGCGAGTGCGATGGCCTCGGTACCGTTCCCGACACCCACCGCGTGGGGGGCCTGGCAGTATTCCGCGAACTCGCGCTCGAAGGCCTGGACATTGGGCCCGAGGGTCAACTGCATGGAGGTGAGGGCATCATCAACGGCCTTCAGCAGATCTGGCCGGAGCATCTGATATTGGGCTTTCAGGTCAGTCAGGGGAACTTCCACGAACGCCTCCTACGGCCTGCCAGTGATTACGCCGTCGACCCGGGCCCCCATCACGGTCGGCTGACGGCATTTCAGCATTAGACAACCGGGCAATGGAAAGTTGCGGGGGGAAGTAAGCGGGCATGGGCCAAGGCATGGCCCCCGTGCTGACGCACGTGATCGGGGCCCCTGGCGCCAGTCGTCCTCCCGACGAAACCCTGTGGCTGCAAATTGAGCGCCAGGCCATGCCCCGCACAGGGCGCTCCCGAGGAGACTGCGGGCACGAATTAGGCGCCGTTGAAACAGCGGGGGTCTCGGTGGCCGGCGGCCGGACGCAAAGGCAGCCGCATCAGCTCAATTGGTCGATGCGCTCCAGAGCGTCTTCGGTGCCCACCACGTACATCTGGTCGCCCGCACGAAGGGTGTCGTCCGGGCCGGGCATGACCAGGCGCGGCTCCAGGGTCTCCTCGTCGATGGTGCGCACGGCGACCACGGTCAGGCCGTAGCGGTTGCGTAGCCCCAGGTCCCGCAGAGATTTGCCCACGAAACTGTCGGGGATGCGCAGGAGCGCGAAATCGAAATCGCCCTCGAGTTCCACCAGGTCGATCACCCGCGGGGAGGCGAGAGAGCGCACCAGGCCGGCGGCGATATCGTCTTCCGGGTAGACCACCTGTGTGGCGCCGACCCGCCGCAGGATGTCAGCATGAAGGTTACTCCCCGCCCGGGCGACGATCCGTTTGCAGCCGAGTTCCCGCAGGAGCGCGGTCACCAGGATGCTCGCCTCGGTGTCTCGACCGATGGCCACCACCACGGCGTCCAGCTCATTGAGCGCCAGGGAACGCAGGGCGTCCTTATTGGTGGCGTCCATGGTGACGGCGGTGGTCACGTCGGCTTTCACCGCGTCCACATTGTGGGGGTCGGCGTCGATGGCGATGACTTCGGATCCAGCATTGTAAAGCCCTGCCGCAACGCGGCTTCCGAACCGACCAAGTCCGATCACGGCGTACTGGCCTGATCTTCGCACAGCAATCACCCTGCACATTGTTCCCATCCGTGGCAAGGGTCGCCCGGAGGGGTTCGTTATCCAACCATGACCGGCTCTTCCGGGTACGCCAACTCCACCGCAGGCTTGCGCCGGGCCATCGCAAGTGCCAGCGTCAAAGGCCCCACGCGTCCGATGTACATGGCGAGAATGATTGCCATGCGCCCGAACCGGGAGAGGGTGGGCGTCATCCCGGTGGACAGCCCCACTGTGCCGAATGCAGAGACAGTCTCGAACAAGATGTCAATGAACCGGCCACCCTCGCTGATGCAAAGGGCGAAAGTCCACAGGAGGACGAAGCCACCGAAGAGGATCAGAATCGCCACCGCGCGATGACGGACCTGCTCGGGAATGGCGCGCCTGAAAGCCTGCACTCTGGACTCGCCAAGAATCATGGCGCGGGCCAGCACCGCCACCACGGCCAGTGTACTCGTTTTCACACCGCCGCCGGTTGAGCCGGAAGATGCTCCCACGAACATGAGGAGCACCATCAGGAACTTGGTGGCTTCCGTGAGCGCACCCATGGGCACTGTGTTGAAGCCGGCGGTGCGCGACGTGATTGACTGGAAACCTGCCGACCAGAAGGCCTCCGCCCAGTCCTGGCGGAGCATGATGTGGGTCCATTCCAGGAGCCAGAACCCGACGAAGCCCAGGAGCAACAGGTAACCGGTGGTGGTGAGGGTCAGTCGGGAGTGGAGTGAAAGCCGCGCCCGGCGGCCCATATTCCTCGAGCGCACCGTATGCCACAGGTCCAGCACCACGGGTATGCCCAGGCCGCCCACGACGATGAGGCCGCCGACCACGATGTTTACGAGCGGATCAGCGGAGTAGTCCTCGAGGCTGTTCGAAAAGAGGCTGAACCCCGCATTGCAGAAGGCCGAGATGGCGTGGAAAACCGCGAGCCAGGCCGCTCTCAGGGGTGTCTCGCCACCCAGGACCCAGCGAAGATAGAGCAGCGCCGCGCCGAGGGCTTCGACGGAGAATGTGAACAGCGCGATGAGGCCAAGGGTCTGCCCAATAGCGTGGGGGGCTTGGGCGACGAGGGTGTCGCGAACGATCATGCGCGCGCGCACAGAGACCTTCTGCCCGCGAGCCGCCCCGAACATGGCCGCGAGGGTCATGATGCCCAGGCCACCGAACTGGATCAGCAGGAGAATGACCACGAGCCCGAGGAGGCTGAAATCGCGAGGCGTATCCTTGACGATCAGGCCGGTGACGCAGACAGCACTGGTGGCGGTGAAAAGAGCGTCCAGGGCGCCGATGGATTGTCCGCCGGCGCTGGATTCGGGCAGGGCCAGCAGGAGCCAGCCGGCGGTGATCGCCAGCGCGAAACTTGCGGCCACGGTAGCGGGAGGGCTGAGGACCAGGGCGTGCACGGATGTGGCGTACTCCCGGGCCAGGAGCCGGGACCTGAGTCGCAGAGCAAGGACGACGATGACGGCTTTTCCCAGGGCACTCGTGGCGGAGACGCCGGGGTAGCTACGGTCGCTTCCTGCGACCAGCACCATTTCGAGAAGCGTCAGGGCCGCAAAACCCAGCGCCCACGCCTGCTCCACCTTGACGCTGAAGGGCTCGAGGTCCCGGCGCTCGGCCTGGGCGCGTGATCGCAGAGCGGCGACGTACAGCAAGGCGGCGATTCCCATATCCGCCACCTGCAGGACGGAAACGCCGACTCCCGGTCGGAACCGGTGCAGGACCTGCAGCACAAGCAGCACCAGAGCACTGCCCCCGGCGACCCAGATAGTGCCGTACCGGAAAGCGTCCTGCGCTCTTCTGGTTGTGAGTGACCTCATGCCCTGCTGCCTGCCTGGGATTGGTGCTCGGCCTGATGATTCGGAATGGTAACGAAGGATAGGCGTGCAGCGCTTGGACTGTCAAGCGACCGGGTGCATTCCCCGATAGCAGGTGCGTTCGGTCGAGCCGGGGCGTCATCTCTTTCCCCGGGTGTACCCGGCAACGAGAAGAGACGCGGCCGTTACCTCAAAGCTCGCGAGGCGGGCCGCACAGGGGACCCCTCGCGGTGCCCTTGAGAAAAAACATAACGTGATTCTACACCTTTGTTGGCATGCGCCGATGTATAATGGGTGAACCAGGGGCAACTATATTCGGGATGTCGCCCGGGCTGTCCCGCCGGCGCGCAACCCCACAAAAGGAGTGTCTGTGGATGGGCAGGTTCCTGACGCTTGATGACATGGATTTGGGCGTGGGCAAGCGGACGCGCCTGCACCGGCTGTTGTACGAATACGGTCCGGGCAACGGCACCCTCCTGTTCCTGCCCATTGACCAAGGCCTGGAGCATGGTCCGGTGGACTTCTTCCCCAACCCGGAAAGCGCGGACCCCGACTTCCAACTGCGGCTGGCGCTGGAAGGCGGCTATTCCGGGATCGTTTTCCACATCGGCCTGGCGCGCAAATACATGCACAAGTACGCGGGCAAAGTGCCGCTGGTGCTCAAGCTCAACGGCAAGACGGAAATCCCGCCCAGCGATAAGGCGCTGTCACCTCAGACGGCGACGGTGGAAGACGCGGTGAACCTGGGCGCGGACGCAGTGGGGTACACGCTGTATGTTGGCTCGCCGCGCCAGGATGATGACTTTATCCAGCTCATGGGGATACGCAACGACTGCGAACGCTACGGCATGCCGCTCATCGTCTGGGCGTACCCTCGCGGGGAGGCAGTCGACGCCAAAGGCGGCCGCGATTCGCTGTACGCCATCGACTACGCGGCCCGGACGGCGTGCGAACTGGGCGCCGACCTGGTGAAGCTCAACATGCCGAAGCTCGGAGATGCAAAGGCCAAGGACCAGCCGGCTCCGTACAACACTCTGGAGGTGAGTGCCCAGAAATCCCTGGATCGCATTGTGGCTTCCGCGGGCCGCACGATGGTCCTGATCTCGGGTGGGTCCAAGATCGGTGACGAAGATCTGCTCGAGAAGGCGGAGATGTGCATGAAGGCAGGGGCCACGGGGCTGATCTTCGGCCGGAATATGTGGCAGCGCGCATGGGATGACGCAATGCAGATTACCGGGCGCGTAAAGGAGATGCTGGCCCGGTACGGGAGATAGTGGCTTCCGGGCCGACGGGCGCGGGTGCGTTTCAGTATTGTCCGTGCTCCAATGTCATCTGTTCGCCAGCCTCAACGTGTCTGGGTCTACCGCCATCAGGCGCTCTACCTGTCTGGTATGAGAACATACGGCAAAGCGTCATTACCACCGGCCCGAGCATGCGGCAGTCGTGCTGGTGGCCTTCTGCCTCATAGCCCGCGAAGCGGGCGGCAGCCTCCAGCCACGGGTGGAGTGAAACGAAGGGGAACAAGAGCCGTGGTGCGCGGTCGAGTTGCGTCTCTTGAGCTCCCGAAGGCCGACAGAAACGATGAGCCTGCCGGGCGGTTGTGCGTTCCGGTTCAAGGGCTGCGGCCCGCGTCGCGGGCCTATCCCAGGCCCATCCTGTGCCACCGGCATCGCAAGATGAAAAGTAACGGCAGCGCCTCCTTTTCTCTGCCGTGTTCGGCCGAGGAAGGAGACGAGGCCCGGGCTCGCCCGAATCCACCTGCTTTCAGGGAACGCACCCCCGGCCGCTTTCGCTCTTGACGCTCCTGCGGGGCCGTGCTAACGTTGCCGTGTTCTGTTTGAGCGGTTGCTGAAAACGTGCGCGAACAAGTATCAAGGAGGACGGAACATAATGCCACACGTGATTGACTGCGAAGCCTGCGTGTCCTGCGGAGCCTGTGCTGAAGTCTGCCCGGTGAACGCTATCTCCGAAGGCGACGACTGCTACGTTATCGACCCCGACACCTGCACCGACTGCGACCAGTGCACCGACGAGTGCCCGGTGTCAGCGATCACCAGCGAGTAGAACCCACGCGCGCCGACGTCAAGAAGGGCCTCCCGGTTGGGAGGCCCTTTGCTTTGCACGGGGGGTGCGAGGGCGGTCTCACGGCAGGCGCTTGCGCACGGATACGACTTCGAGACGCTGGGTTCCCGCGCCAGTCTCAAACTCGGCGACTTCGCCGGGGCGCTTGCCCACGAGAGCCTGCCCCACGGGAGCGAGGTAGTTGATGATGTTCGGATCCTGAGCGCTGTCGCCCTGCCCCAGGAGCCAGAAGGTCCGTTCCTCACCGCTATCGAGGTCTCGCACAGCCACCTCGGTTCCGACGACCACGGTATCGTCCGGGAAATGCAGGTCCTCGATGGCGCGGGCGCTCTCCATGGTCTTGCGCAGGGTCCGCAGGTTGGCATCGGCAATGCCCTGGCGTTCCTTGGCATCGTGATACTCGGCGTTCTCGCTGAGGTCGCCCAGGGAGCGAGCGTGAGCAATGAGCCTGGGCAGTTCGTTGGATAAGAGGTCCTCGAGTTCCCGGATTCGCTGAAGGTTCTGCTCGTAAGTGTTGCGCGTCATCAAGATGACACCGGGGTCGAAATGGACCGCGATGGGGTCGAGCTCCTCGGTGGCGCTGTGGTCTGCCCGGAGGCGTTCGGCCACCTCTTCATGTCCCACGTAAGACAGCAGGAATACCAGGGGCTCTACTCCGGATTCGCTGCCGCTCAACCCGCGGGCGCCCCTTCGGATTCGCTCAAGGCTCTCCTCATCCAGCTCTGCCTCGCGTAACCGGGCGGCCAGTGGACCGTGGGTGTCCAGCATATCGAGGGCTGCAAGACGTAGCTTCGGAGCCGCGTTGGAGGACAGCACCCCGATGACACCGACCAGCAGGTCCCATGGCGTGAGTTCTGGGCGGTCGATCCCGCCGGCAAGCGCGAGGCGCACCAGTGCGAGGCGTGTGGCCGGCCAGCCGGTGTCTTCCAGCGCCAGTTCACGAAGGCGCTGGTCGGCTTCGTCCCCGAGACGCTCGCGGAGGGCTTCCAGGGCTCGGTGACGTACTGCCGGGAAGCGCGAGGCGATGCTGGAAATCGCCGCGGCATCCCAGTGGGCGCTCTCCAGGCCGATGGTAAGCAACTGCTCCTGCTCTTCGGCCGTCGCGCCGCCTGCCACCCCGGGTTCCTGCCTGAGTGCTCGGGTTCCGAGATCGGTCCAGAGCTCTCTGCGTTCCGGCGCCCATTTCATGAGCAGCGGGACGGCGGGGAGCACTTCGGTCGGGCTGGCCGCTTCGGCGCGCTTGATCAGCTCGGGCAGATAGGTCTCTCTCGCGCGCTCTTCGGCTTCCGGGTGGTGGCGCAACAGGCGTCCCACCAGGCTCACCGCCCCGCGCAGCCCGCTTTTTTCCGGAAGCGGGGGAAGCTCCAGGCCTTCTTCCTCGTCCGTGGGAAGACGGTAGATCTGTCGGAAGACCTGGGATGTGTCGATCCGATCGTCCTCAACCGCACAATCCCTGGCACGCTTCCACCAGGTCGACCATTCATCGTCGTGGATGACCTGCCCCGCCAGGCAGTCGCGCAGGTCGCGGACCTTCGCCTCGCCGCCCAGATCTGTCAGCGCCCGGACCAGCAGGCCCACGGGATCGTTCTCACGCTCGTGCTCGATGCGCTCGGGTTCGCTGAACCGCGCCACGCGCAGGCACTCGCTGGGCAGTGGATGAAGTGAGCGGACGGCGATCTCCAGAGCCATGCGGTGCTGGGGCTTGCGCTCGAAGTCGATGACAAGGAACTTGCCTTCGAGAGAGATGATGCGTCCAACTCCGAAACTGTGGTGCTCTACGAATGCTCCGGGACGGTAGTTGAACATCTCGCGGAACCGCGCCAGGGCCTGTTCCAGGGCGACTTCGGGGTCAGCGAGCCCGCAGTCGGTGACGAAAGACTTTATCTCCGCGGTCCCGCCCAGGGAGTTGACCAGGGATTCAACGTAGGCGCTGCGCAGGTCCTCGAACCCCGGGCGCTTGAGCAGGATGCGCTCCAGCACCTGGGTCATCTCCTGATGCAGGCCGAACCGTTCAATGTTGTCTGCGGCGAGCTCAAGGGTGGTGTCCAGCAGGTCCCGTAGACCCGCTGCGGCCATGCGTGGCAGCATCCGGACCAGTTCGCGATTGACGTCCCGACGGGGGCTCTCGAGCACTCGCAGCAGGGGCTCCTCGGCACGGTCGCCGTCTTTCTCGGCGATGTACCGCTTGAGGGCTTCGCAGGCCAGCACAGAGGCGCGGTCGGCCTGCCCGTCGCGGTCTGCGGCCTGAGCACGGAACCACAGGAGGTCGGGCGCGTTGGGGCACAGCTCTTCGGCCAGGTCCTGGTCTGCCTGCTGCCGCTCGGGGTCATCAAGTTTCGCCCAGCAAGAGATGAGCAGACGCACCACGCGATTGTCCGGCCACAAAGGCAGGGCGCGCAGCGCCAGTTCACGCGCGCCTTCCCAGTCATTCTGCCGGGCCAGTTCGCGGGCAAGCTGCACAAAACCCTTGCCTGCGTCCTCATCCTGACCATTCAGCTCCTGGTAGACCGCGGCGGTGTAAAGGCCCCGCAGGTTCTTCCCGGACTGATCCAGGGCCACCTGTGCGCGCGCCGCAAGCTTGAACAGGGCGTCCTCATCCTGCGCGCTCTCGAGGATGCTGTTGATCGCCCCGCGGTGGTCGGCGCTGAGGACCTCCGCGGGGGCAGAGGCAAGCGAGAGAATCTCGTCCAGACGGTCGATGGTCTCGGTAGTCATGCAGCAGAACCTTTCGGTAATTCGCGGGCTAGTTTCCTGTCGGGCGTCGGGTTCACGCCGGGGGACGGGGAAATAAGTATAACACATTCCCGTCGCGCGAAGTCGCCATTCTGTGAAGGGAGGGTTCGAGTCAGCGCTCCGATTTGGCGCCACACTGCGCAACGCGTGGTGTGCTCCGTTGATGATAGGGCTCTGTTTCAGCTCCGTCGAAAGGAGTGACACCCACCGTTTGACGGGATCGGGCAACCACCGTTCTCCCGCTCAGATCACCGACGGCCGCGCGTATGTACGCTCCCGTTCTGATTGGGGGCGTTCAAGGAATCGATCGATGCGCCGCAGCATGGAATCGCGCTGGTCGGGGATGCGGCCGGCAAGTTGCACGTAGATATTCCCGTGAATGGCCTCGACCTGCGTCGGGAAGCGGATGCCCTCGATGATTGACCGAAGTTCCAGCACGGTGCCCTCGGGAGTCTGAGGGGCGAACTGCCCGGCCTGCACGTCCTCCCAGAGCGGGCAGTGGGGCCCACCCTCGCTACCGAAGATCCAAAGGCGGCGGAAGCGCACGAATTCGGGCTGGACTGCGTTGAGCACCCGCAGGGTCTCGCGCACGTGCTCCTGCGACTGCTGCGCGCCGCCCAGGCCCAGGAGCACGTAGTGGGAAAGCTCGATGCCCGCCTGGCGCACCGCGAGACCGGATTCAATGAACAGCTTCGCCGATGCGCCCTTGCGATGGAAGCGCAGAAGGGCATCCGAACCGGTCTCAAGGCCGACGTGAACGCGGTCCAGACCGGCCTGATGGAGGCGGGGGAGTTGCTCCCTGCGTTTGCTGCAGGTGGATGCGCGGGCGTAGCATGTCACTCGGCTGAGTGCCGGGAAAGTCTCGCGCAGGAACCTGAGAATCTCCGCAAAGTCGTCGGGGTCAATGAACATGGGGTCGGCGTCGCCCAGGAAGGCGCTGTCCCAGTCTGAGCCCCACAGCTCCCGTGCTGCGAGAATGTCCTGTTTCACGTCCTGCACCGGGCGGATCTCGAAATGCGGCTGCCCAAAATGCCCGTAGATCCCGCAGAACTTGCAGCGGTTCCAGTTGCAGCCCCGGGTCACCCGGATCAGAAGGCTGCCGGCTTCGGTTGGCGGACGGATAATCAGCTGCTCAGGCGGTCTCATCTCCGGGCCGCGCCACCTTCCCTCACTGCCGGATCAGCCAGAAGCGATCAACCCAGACGGCCTTTGCGTTTTCAAGGTTGTTCGTGGGCGCCACCCAGATGAAGGCGTCGCCGTGCAAGGGGCCCGTGTAGAGCTCGTACGTGACCCAGCCGTCCGTGGTGATGTCCTTGCAGGCTACCGCCTTGTGAGCCAGGCTCTTGCGGTTGTCTTGATCATAGATCCCCGCGTTGAAGGCAGGGCCATCGTCTCCGGTTTTCTCCACGCGGATGCTGGCGAACACTTTATAGGTGGCATTTGTGTCCGGATCGGCGGCAGCGATGGACTGCTGGACGGCCCACTCGACGTGATTACCGGGCATCATCGCGGCCACGCCGTCGGATGCGGTCGGGTCTTCCTTGAGCATGGAGCACGTGCCCGGCCGATGTAGGCGGAACAGATTGTCCTGCAGGTCCACCCAGCGGTCTTCGGGCAGGCCTTCGGTCATCGGAGGAGGTGGCGGCTCCTTGCGGCCCAGGCTGATGGTCTGTGTTTCGAAAGCATCAATGGGTTTGCCTTCGGAAAGCTTGGTCACCTTATTGCGCCGTGCGACTTCCATGAAAGTCCTGCAGTTCTCCTCATAGTCCGCCGGGCCGGGCCAGGCAATGCCGCGTTTGCGGGCCTGCTGCTTGAAGATCGGCCAGCGCATGGCCCAGACATAGCGGATCGGCAGCCGGGCAACCTGCACGCGGTTCAACAATTCAGGATCATCGCGCACGGCGTCCTCGGCCTGGTTGAACAACGTCTCGGCGAACCCCATCAGGTCAAGGGTCAGATAGGGAGCCGCGTAGTCGCTCCAGATGCGCAGGGCGAATCCGGAGCTGAGCGCGTCATCATGCAGGTAGTTGATGTACTCGCGGATATAGGGGCCCGCCGCGCCGTAGTAACCGTTCACGAACTCGTCGATGAGTAGTTCCGGATCGCGGTACGGGTCCCACAGGAGCTTTGCGAGCATCCAGGCCTTGAGCTCCGCGAACTCGGCGCCGGGAGACTGGTAGGCGCCCTGCTCGAAGATGCCCTTGACGCCGTTTTCCACGAAAAAGCGAATGTTCGGCGCCAGTACGCGCAGGTTCGGGTGGGGCTGGATATAGTGCCCGAAGTTGGTGGTGTAGTCCCACACGTACAGGCGGTCGCAGATCTTAGACCACCCGCGGATATCGTCGCCGAAATCCTTGTTGAACTCTGAGTCAAGCGGCTGCAGGAAATTGCACTCGATGCTGCACAGGCGCACGATCACGTTGGGCAGGGGCCGCACGTGCCGAGGCGGCTTGCGGGTGTAGTGATACGCGAGGGTGTCGATGGCCACGTTGGGGTACTTCTTACCGACGCGCTCGGCCACGTAGTTCACGAAATGCAGGAGCGGGCCCGAGGGTGAGCCCTCATACTCCTCCAGCTTCATACACTCGGCGCACCTGCAGTGGTGGTCCCAGTCATTCTGGCTGAGCGAAAAGATCTCGGCATCCGGGTGAGCCTCGATCCAGCTCAGGACCTGGTTGACCGCGTAATCCTTCAGTGCCTGGTTGGTCAAGCAAAGCTGAGACCGAACGCCGGGGCCGCCGATGCGCTTGCCGTCGATCTCGCTGAACCACTCGGGATGCTCGGCGAACATGGAGTCCGGAACAAGCTTGTTGAAAGTATGGACGAAGAATGGGCCTCCATAGGTAATCTTCCCGCCGCGGGCCTCGTCAATGTGCGCGCGATTGCTGTTGGCGCGGTTGCGCACGGCCCAATCGCCGTCGAATGCGTCCCACCAGAAGGGCTCGCGGTACTCCAGGATCGGGCGCTGCCGGTCGTGGCGCTCCTGGAAGGTGAGGGTGGGCATGTTCGGGATGGTGCTGGCGGTAGACGTCCACCAGCGGCAACCCACCACATCCTCCAGGAAGGAGTAAACCGCATAGAGGGTGCCGCGAGGCCTGCCTCCGGCAAGCACGAGATGGGGCAGACGGGACTCGATGATGAACTCCTCGGCCCCCAGTTTATCGAAGTCGATGTTACGCACCAGGCTCCGGGCGGCTTTCCCCGGCCCGACTATGATCACGGGTTCGAACCCCACGGAGGTGCCCTTCTTGATCTCAAACTCCGCGCCGGTGGATTCATAGAGGAACTTGCGCAGCTCACCGGCCGCCCACTGTTCAGGGCCGGATGCGTCCGGGTCGATGAGAATGCTGTAGGCGGTCTTCCCGTCCGTAGTCAGGGTCATTTTCGCCGCGGCGGCAGGCGTGAGGATGCAGCCGAGCGCGAGCATTGAGGCGATCAGGCGCAACATTGTCGATCACTCCATCCGGATGCGGGGTGGGGCGGGAAGAGATTATTCGCGGGCAAGGACGTGGAGACCTGCCTCGGCTACCCGGCATTGGGTCCGGGCGCCGCGTTGGGATGGGACCCGAGCCCGGATGTCGGTCCCATAACGCCTGCCGTGGAGCGCTCCTCGCGCCGGCCTGCTCAGATACCGGCATCGGACCGGTGTACCACGATTGCGGCTTCGGGCTTCTCGGGGCAGACGTGCTCACACTGGCCGCACCCCACACACTTGTCGGCATTCACGAACGGCGCCCGAAGACCGTCGTGGTTCTTGATGATGTTGATCGCGTCATACGGGCAGTGTTCGTCGCAGACCAGGCAGAGGCGATACTGCTTCCCCCGACGCCATGACAGGCACTTGTTCTGGTCCACCGTCGCCAGGCCGATGCGGATATGGGCCTTCTCCTGCGCAGTGAACTTGCCCAGGGCGCCGCTGGGACAGACGTCCCCGCAGGCTGTGCAACTCTGCTCACAGTGGCCGATTTTCGGGATGAGAATGGGCGTGAACAGGCCGTCGAACCCGGCTTCCACCACCGCGGGCTGAATCCCGCCGGTAACGCAGGCCTTCATGCACGCGCCGCAGCGAAGGCACAGGTCGCGGAATTCGGCTTCCGTCATGTTGCGGGTCCCGCCGTCAGTTTCGCGAATAATCGCCCCCGGGGGACGGATGAGCCGGTCATGGGTAGAGCGCCTGCCCCCACCCGCGGAGGTTGTGATTCCGTACAGCGCGCCGATGCCAAGGGCCGCCAGGAACTGCCGTCTGCCTGCGCCCGTGGCGGAGTCGAGGCCTTCGGGCCTCACGTGCAAGCCGATGTGGGTGCCCTCGCGGGGGCAGGTCAGACAGTCGTAGCACTGGATGCACTCGGCCTGACGGGTGCGGGAGTAATCCCCGCCCTCATCTGGTTCGGGGATCGCCCCCATCTTGCAGTCATTCTCGCAGACCCGGCAATTCGCGCAGCCCTGGACTTCCCGGTTCCACAGGCCGAAGCGCCCCGTGAACGCCAGCAATGCTCCCAGTGGGCAGAGTGTCCGGCACCAGTAGCGCCGGCTGATGACGCTAAGGCCCAGCACCACGGCGAAGACCAGCAGCACCGCGAGATTCAGCGAGAAGCCGGGGTTGATGTCAGTGGGATACCATTCGAGGCCCAGCCGATCGAGGATCGGCCAGCCCTTGATGACGCCGAGGTTGTATGCGCCAATGGCGACCGGGTAGGCAACGACCGCGAAAGTGCGCGTGGCGAGGGGGATCGGGTCGAGAATCCAGGCAAGTTGGGTGCCGAAAAGCGCCGCCACAAGGACGACTCCCAGCAGGTAATACTTCCAGCTGGGCCGATTGAGCCACGGGTAGCGCCGCTTGCGCTTGCGCAGGAGGATGTGGTCGAAGCCGTCGATGCAGGTACCCAGGGGGCAGATCCAGCCGCAGAAGAACCGTCCGAAGATGGCGGTAAGCACCAACAGAATCAGGGCCGGCCAGAAGAGCGCGAGCCAAGTGTGAGTGGGCGCGAGGGCGGTCACCAGCCCGGAGAGCGGGTCCATGCGCAGAAACCACTGCGCGGGGGGTGCGCTGTCTGTGGCGTGCCACCGGGCTTCCCACAAGAGCCCGACGAACAGGAGCAGGCAGACTACCTGTATGACGCGCCGAATTGTGCGGATCGGGTTTTTCATCGAGTCACCGATGTGCGCATTGAGAGCCGGCGCCGAGTCCACAACAGTGCGAACTCGGTGCCGGTCCGCCAATTCGTCAGGAATGCTGTTGCCTACTGTGCCGGTGCGGCGCCTGCGGGGGATTTGGCCCCGGACGCTTCGTCTGTCTCCGCCGCTTCCTCTTCGGCCACGATGTCCTTGGTCACGGATTCGTCCCCGCCAACGGTCTCGTCAACCAACTTCGACAGCGCCAAATCCAGGTCGGCCGCGGTGCTGTCGGGCTTGAAGCTATAGCGCAGGTTGCCGTCACGGTCGATAATGCGTACCTGCGGGATGACCACGGTGCTTTCATCGGCGAAGTACGAAGCCTTGAGTTCCTCGTCGAACATGGCCACCCGGTATGGCCAGTTGTGCTGTTTCGCGCCGCCGGCAGCTACCTCGGGCTTGGGATCGAGGGAGACCGCAAGCCACTCCACGCCTTTGTCCTTGTACTTCTCGTAGATGGGCACGTACTCGTCCAGCTTCTTCACGCAACTGCTGCAGGTGGTGGACCAGAAGTCCAGGACGAGGATCTTGCCGCTGAAGTCGGCCTTGGTGACGTCATTGCCCTCGGTGTCTTTGATGGTGAAGTCGGGTGCCATCTCGTCCACCTCGGTCACGCCCGCGGAGAATGTGGGCTCGGCCTGTTGGTCGGGCTCAGCCGCGCCGGCTTGCTTGGGCGTCGGAGTGATATCCTCCGTCTGTGGCTTGGGGCAGCCTGCGATCAGGGCGAATGCGGCGAGGAGCAGGATTCCGAACGCGACCTTCTTCATGCCGATCAGCCTCTGGAAGACACGCGGGAGACTGACTTTCCCGCGAAGATTGGAGCGTCACTTTGTGGGTTCAACAAGCCTGCGCATGACGGGGTTCCTGCCGGGCATGTCAGACGCCGGTGCTGCCGAAGCCCCCGGCTCCACGGCTGGTCTCGTCCACATTCACAACCGGCTCCCACTCCGCCTGGGTCACCGGTGCCACTATCATCTGTGCGATGCGGTCGCCACGGTTGATGGTGAAAGGCTCGTGTCCGAGATTGATGAGGATCACGCGGATTTCGCCGCGGTAGTCGGCGTCGATGGTGCCTGGTGCATTGACCAGGGCGATACCATGCTTGAGCGCCAGACCGCTGCGTGCCCGCACCTGGGCCTCGTATCCGGCCGGGAGCGCAATCTTCAGGCCGGTGGGCACAGCGCAGCGCTGCCCGGGTTCGAGCACCAGCGGCTCATCAAGAGCCGCGCGCAGGTCCATGCCGGCGGCGGCTTCGGTCTCGTATTGTGGCAGGGGCAGGCCTTCGGCAGAAGGCATGCGTTCAACCTTTATGGTGACTGCGCCGGCCAAAATGGGTCTTCCTTTCGTTCCTGTGCTGCGTATAATTATAGCATACGGGCTCGGGCAGTACCGCGTGATGTGCTTCCGATAGCGTGTTGGGGGCTCACGTACGAAAAAAAGCTTGACTCCGGAGTTGAGTCGCGCTATCGTTGGGTTCCCGCCGAGGTGGTGGAATTGGTAGACACGCTAGCTTGAGGGGCTAGTGCCCGTATCGGGTGTGCGGGTTCGAGTCCCGCCCTCGGCACCAGAGAATTGGCCGGAGCGTACCTGTGACACAGGCGGGCGGTTAGCTCAGTTGGGAGAGCGCTACCTTCACACGGTAGAAGTCGCAGGTTCAAGTCCTGCACCGCCCACCATGAGCAGATATTGAGCGGGAATAGCTCAGCTGGTAGAGCATCAGCTTCCCAAGCTGAGGGTCGCGGGTTCGAATCCCGTTTCCCGCTCCAGCTATTGCGGGCGTGCAGCGCAGTTCGGTCTTGCTGCGATGTAAATCAAAGCGGGAATAGCTCAGTTGGTAGAGCGCCTCCTTGCCAAGGAGAAGGTCGCCGGTTCGAGTCCGGTTTCCCGCTCCAAGCTACCGATCCAGCGGGCCGGGGTTCCCTCGGCCCGCTTTGAGCAAGTCAAAGTCGTCCCTACAATCTGTGTCGAGGACACCCGAGCGCTCTGCTCCCGGGGCGGCATAGCCAAGTGGTAAGGCGGCGGTCTGCAAAACCGCTACTCACGGGTTCGACTCCCGTTGCCGCCTCCATTTTCTTTTGTGCGGAAGGTTCGCGGGCCATACGCTACAAGGCCGTCTTGCCCGGCGAAACCGTTCCGCGCTATGATGTGTCTATACTCTGGGCTGCCGCGTGTCGCGGCTGTGCCTCTTGCTGTTCCCGCGGATTGCAGCCCCGTTCCGGCGTGTCGTGAAATACTGTGCTGAGGGGTATAAAGCATGTCGGCCAAAACGCGTCTTCGCACTCCAACCCCCGCCAATTGCCGCCTCTGCGTCCTGGCCCCCCTGGCGATCGCTCTGCTCGTGCCGCAATGCGGGGCTTGGGCATTCGCCCCAGAAATGCTGCCCTCCATGGCCATTTGGACCAACTTCATGCAGAAGATTCACGAGCCCAAGTCCACGCCCATCAGCGAGGAAGACACCGACGGCGACGGGGTTGTTGACGTTCGGGCTTTCCGGCACGCAGACGGAGTGTACATCGATGTCTCCATGAAGCCCGGGCCCGAGGGCATGATCACCGACACCGTGATTCTTCGCGAGGACCTCAAGGACAAGTTCAGCTGGGTCTTCGGCTTCGACAAGAGCGGCGATGGCGTGATCGACATGCTGGTGCGCGGCTGGTTCGCCGAGAACAAGTGGGCCCAGATGCTGTACGATTCCGACCAGGACGGTCGGCCGGACCGCTTCCAGCTCGACATGGACCAGAACGGCGTCTACGACTTCATGGGCGTGGACGTGGATGGTGACGGCCGCCTTGATTTCCTGTATGACCTGGACAACAAGACCGGCGAAGTTCTGAACGAGACAGTGGGCTGGGTCACCTTCAAGGAGCAGCAGCGCGAAGAAGCCCTTCCGCTGCTTTACTATTCCTTCGAACCGGTCTTGAAGACCCTCTCCGGCCAGGAGCCCATTGTCGTCAGCGCCCGGTGGGACTATGGTGACGGGGCGATCCGCAGCGCCGATGCCCTCATTCCCGGCGAGCACGTCTACCAGAAGCCGGGCACTTTCGAAGTGAACCTTGATGTCAAGTTCAAGATGCCTGGTGGTGACCGGGTGTACAAGGCCTGGTACGGTGTGAGTCTTCCGGTTGAAGCCCCACCGCCCGGCCCGCCGCCACTGAACGCCGAGCGTGTCAGGGCCGTGATCAACCCGTTCTTCGGGGCCTGCGGGTTCATCACCGCGAACGAGCGCCCGAAGGAGGGCGCCATCGCTGAGCTCTGGCCCGAAGTGACACTGCCCGCCGATGCGCCGCAGGGCAATGCCATGCAGGCTGGCGCGGTTGCCGCGGGAGACCTTGACTTGACTGCCTATTGGTGGCGGAGCGACGCCGAGGCGACCGCCTTCATCGACGCCGTCCTGGCCGCGCAACCGAAGCCCGCCCTGCCCGGGCTTGAGGCGATGGGAGACGCCGGCCAGCCATTCGAACTGGCGACCAAGGTGCGCGCCCGCATGGTGGACAAGTCCGGGCGGCGCATCGCGACCTTCCGCCAAGACGGGTTCGTATTCGTGCTTACGACCAACCGCACGGCCCAGGAATTGCAGCGCTGGACCCGCTTGCTGCATGACATCCTGAACCCGCCGGTGGCCGCTCCGAAGCCGACTGAGTAAGCTGCGGACGAGGCCGAAGGTCTCAGGGTCAGGGTTCGGCAGCAGTGGGGAGGATCCGGCCGGAGTGGCGGAACTGGCAGACGCATGGGACTTAAAATCCCAGGTCCGTAAGGGCGTGAGGGTTCGAGTCCCTCCTCCGGCACCAACGAGACACTCAGAATCGCCCAGGAATGCCATCTACAGGCCTTCTGGGCGATTTTCGTTTCTGACACCCAACACCGAATCAAACCCCTCATAGAGCCGCTGATAGGGCCAAAGGACCTAAGACTTTTCTTGAGGTCTTAGGTCCCTCACGATGTCCCTTCGGAGGGTCTGAAATGGTGGATCTGGACGCCCGCCCCGACGCCAACATCCTCGTTCGCGAAGCCGTTGATGAGTTCATCGATGACTGCCGCATCCGCAACCTGAGTTCCCAGACGGTCTCCTGGTACGCCGACAGACTGCGGCGGATGCTCTCCGACGTGTGGGAGGCGGAGCTTGCAACCGTGACCATCCAGCACCTGAAGTCGGTCATCGCAGAGATGCTGGAGACGAGAGCCGCCAGCACCGTGAACGGTTATGTCCGCACGGCGAAGACGTTCTTCTACTACTGCCAGGACAACGACTACCCCGTCGCGTTCAACCCTCGAAAGCTGAAGAAGATCAGGGAGCCCAAGCGTATTCCGCCTTGCTTCACCCAGGAACAGGTCCAGGCCCTGCTGAAGCAGCCCGACCAGTCCAAGCTTGTTGGGCTCCGTGACCACACAATGATGTCCCTGATGCTCGACGTGGGACTGCGGCTTGGCGAGTTGACGGGCATCTGTGTGTCCGACATCACGCTGCCCTACGTCAAGGTCACGGGCAAGGGCGACAAGGAGCGGATATTGGCGATGTCCGACGTGATGGTGAAGTCCCTGCGGAAGTACCTGAGGGCGAGGGAGCGTGCGTTGCAGCGGGCTGGCAACAAGACGGAGTTGCTCTTCTTCACCCGCACCTGCGAGCGGCTGCCGAACAGGCGTGTCGACTTCATCCTAAAAGCCTACGGGGAACAGGCAGGCGTAACGGGGGTGCGGGTATCGGCCCACACATTTCGCTTCACCTACACGAGCATGGCCGTGCGGAACGGGATGTCGCTAACGTCGCTGCAGACCTGCCTTGGGCACAGCACGCTTGCGATGACTCGACACTACGCAGTAATGAACGACGAGGACGCGTTCGATGAATCACGGGAGAAGTCCCCGCTGGCACAAGTGATGGGCAAGTCGGAGAGGCGATCCAATGGGAGCACGGAGGCGAAGTAGAGCCCAAAGGTCGACGGGCCAGAGGAACTCGCGTGGCCGCGTAGCCGCCGAAGCCAGTGATGCCGGGTGCGACGACCACTCGACGTAGGCTAGAGCACGCTGCGTATCTGCCCGCGAGCCCGCGTGCAGGCATCTCGGTCTTATGTGAGCCCCAGTGTCATTGCGGGCTGACCATGCTGATGAACCTCTCAAACGACCCGCGACACCCCTCAAGGGCGGCCTCAATCTCGCTCATCGGTACGGCAAGCTGAAGAAAGCGTTGGGTGCCGGGGTGAGGCGGGGTGTCCTCCAGAATGCCGGCCTTAAGCAACTCTTCCAGGAGTTCCTTGTGGCGATGATGGAGCTTCAGTCTGAGAACATCCTCGTGGATGTAGGTCGACCTGCGGAAGGTCCTGATGGCACTGTGGGCGAGTCGAAGGCTCTCGTCCATCACGACCTCGTCATCTGGCGGCGGCCCGACCGGGGTACCGTCATCATAATGGACCCCCTGCTGGTGTAGAAGGGAGCGGATGTGCTCGGGATCGTAGACCAGGGCCTCATTGCCGGGGAGCCGCAAGCTCCGTACCTCCGTCCCTCGGAAGCACACACCCTGAAGCTGCGTCTCGGGCAACAACTCCGCCCTCTCGAAGGTGCAGTCCGTGAATGTGCAGCCATCCAGGAAGCACAAAGCCGTGGGCTGGAACCTGCACCTGGCAAACACGACTCCGCGGATCTTTCGGCAGCAACCGAATGCGTCCTGAGGGAACACGAGATCGGCAAGCTCAGTGCCAGCACCGTCTACGCCATTGAGCACACGTATCAGCACGGCCCCGCAGTTCTCTGCTGTGTACAGATCATGGGACGAGCCAGCCAGCACTTGCTGCATCGTACGGCGTATCGAGGGCACAGAGACCTGTCTACTGCGTGCGAAGTCTACCACCGCATCCGCAGCATCGGCTGGCATCTGGTTCGCAGAAAAGAGCCTTCTAACGCCATCAGCATCGGCGTTCGCAATCGCCTTGGCCATCTCCCAGCCTATGAAGAAGTCACGGAACTGCTGGTGGTCGAACTCATAGAAGGGCCTGTTGCCTTCTGTGAAGTACCTCAATAGGGCGTGCTCCTTGGTGCGTTCCTTTACCTGGCGTGCACGGGCATGCCCCAACTTCTCGCTTTCGCAGAACACGTCCGTCAGAAGCGACACCACGTCTTGGCCGAGCCTGTCCGTATGTCCCGTCCACATCTCGTCAGCTACCAAACCGAGAAGGCCGTAATGCTGTTCCCGTGTGAGCAGCGGGACGTGAGGGTCCATGTCCCTGTCGATCCACTTGCCGACCTCCCTGTCCACGATAGTGCTGATGAACCCCCCGAGAAAGTCATGGGGACGGCTGCCCACACGAGAGAGGAGTTCGCGGCGATCGCTGGCTTCTGATGCCACATCCACCAGCTTCTCGACGAGCACCGCCCTTGTCAGTAGCGGGTGGTCAGGGTCGTCCAGACTCTCGGCCACGTCCTGGTAGATGATCTCCCCATCGGGCACACGCCGATTCATGCAGTAACTCACAAAGTGCTGGCGTTGCCAACGGTGCAGCCCCATCTTAGCGAAGGAAGCTACACCTGGCCGGAGGGCGTCAAACAGTCGTGCCTGGGTGCCTAGGTCGCTGTACTCAAAGTAGGCCTTGCGGGCCGCAACGAGAAGCGTACCGTCCCCGTGTAGGGCCCGTATGAAGCCACTCAGATTCGATACAGCCTCGCCGCTCGACGTGTCGAGAAACAACTCCTCAAACCCGTCAAGAGCGATCACTATGAGCCCCATACGCACAAGCTCGACCAGGCCATCGTAGTACCAGTATTGGAACCTCAGGCGATTCATCAGCGAGGCGACCATAACATCGTCGAACCGCAGTAGTGTTCTACCGCCCAGTGAAACAGGCAGGAGTAGCCAGTCACAGCCAGGCGTCTTAGCCTTGTACCCTTCTGCCTGCCGCCTTGCGACCTGGTGGATGAGCGAAGTCTTCCCTTCGCCAGCATCGGAGGTTAGGTAGAGAACACTCGTAGTGCCAGCAGGCCTTCGCCCAAGCACCTCTGTCACTTTGGCTGTAGCGTCCGCGACGTCAATCGGGTCCTCCGAGGGGGCAACGTCGAGGGAGTCGACGAGTTCGCCCGAGGGCGTCACGTAGTATGGCACCTCGTCGATGTAACTCAGGATGCGATCTGCCAGTAACGGTAGGACGGCCACCCGGTTCTCTATCCACTCCTCTGCAAGGACGCCCGGAGAGCCCTCTTCCTCTACCACAAGAAGGCCCTGTCGCATCCGCAACTTCACGTGGATGGTCTCATCCCGAAGCTCAACAAGAAACTGTCCGCCCTCCATGTCGACATCGGTTGGGCGGCTCGCAAAGGCTGTCATGATACGGCGGAAGTCTTCGGCAGTCATGCCTAACTCCCCTCAATGTGGACAGTCGAATACAGTTCCCCCAGCCCCTCATGGTAGTCATCTGAAGCGGGGCTTCTCCTGGTCTGTATGTGCACCACTTCTGTACCCAGACGGATGGCTGTTCGCATCGCGGGCCAGAGGTCAGCGTCTGAACTGGCAACGCCAACGACGGTCTCGCCGCGTGTGACGGCGTGGATGATGTCGGCGGTCATCATCGTGTCGACCAGCTTCTGCTCTGCTCGGTAGAGTACGCTGTCGACCGGCAGACCGCACTTCGGGCACCTGCCAGACACGACGCAGTCGTACAGCACCTGCAAGGGGCAGTCGGCATCAAGGCAACCCGCGTCGCGGGGATCGCGACACTTGATGTTGCCCGGAGATCCCTTAAGCCGATACGTCCTGAGAAGGTGATGGTCTGGGTCCGCTAGGAGGCCGTAGGCAAGCTCAAGCCGCACCACAACATCCTCATCCGTTGCCTCGCCATAGACCGTTACCGCCCGAGGAAAATCGCCCAGTATCTCCGCTGCCAGCTCTTGGCAGAGCTGAGTAGGAGAGTCCTCCTGGTACCACCCCCCGTATAGGCGGCAGTCCACACGTTCGTGTGGTCCGGCGGGCGGCACGCCGATGCGGTTCATCATCATACTGACGATGTGCTTGAGGCCAAGCCTCCGGACCGAGACCGGAATGTTGTCGTAGTCAACGAAGATAAGCATCTTGGGGGCATGTTCGCCACAGTCCCTTCTCACACCTACTGGCGTCTCGGCCCCGCGTCTGGTCGAGGAACCGGCAAGCGACCAGGGAGACGGTACCATGGCTCGCTGACACCAGATGCAGCCTGAGCGGGCAGTTAGGCGGCCCTGGCATCAACCTGTCATACCGGGGTAGGCACGCATAGGGATGTTCCAGGTGCGAGCCAAAATGTCTCTAAGCCCGTCGAGAACCAATCCGCCGGAGCACCGACGAGAGCAGCTTCGGGCAGAGTCGCTCGCAACAGATACGAATGCATGGATCCGTTGGCAATAGAGCCGAGGTGCAGACCTGGCACATCGCTGGACGGGGACTTGACGGCGACGCCTAACGGTCGTGGCTAACTGGGCGGTTCCCGGATAAGGTTCTTCTGGCTTGAGAGCCAAGGACGAACCGCCAAAGCGAGAGGGATGGGTCAAGTGCCCTATCAGCGGCTCTATGAGGGGTCTGATTCGGTGTTGGGTGTCAGAAACGAAAATCGCCCAGAAGGCCTGTAGATGGCATTCCTGGGCGATTCTGAGTGTCTCGTTGGTGCCGGAGGAGGGACTCGAACCCTCACGCCCTTACGGACCTGGGATTTTAAGTTGAGCCGGAATCCCCGGTTAGCACCCGAATCGCCATCAGCCCCATTGCAACCGCTGTACGGGGGATTCTAC